>JADCJJ010000219.1 GCA_020247085.1 Myxococcaceae bacterium
CCGCAGATGATCTTCATCGTCGACCGCCGCTCCGCCTTGGCCTTCCGGTGGTGCCCGCCCGTCGTCTGCCCTCGAAAACACCAACGCCGCCCCGGCGTGTCACCGGGGCGGCGCGGGCGCAGACCAACGCGGTTCGGCCTACTTCTTGGCCGGGGCCTTGGCCGCCGCCGCGGGGGCCGCCTTGCCGTCGCCGGCCTTCGCGTCGCCGGCCTTCGCGTCGCCAGCCTTGGCGTCGCCACCCGCGGGCGCCGCGCCGGGCGCCGCCGCAGCAGCCACCGGCTCGGCCACCTTCTCGACTTCGGGCGCCGTGACGACGGCGATGGTGAAGTTGACCGACGACTTGACGGTCACGCCCTGGGGCAGCTTCACCTCGTTGATGTGCAGCGAGCCGCCGATCTTCAGCGGCGTCACGTCGACCTCGATCTTCTCGGGGATCGCCGCCGGCAGCGCCCACACCTCGACCTCACGGCGCACCTGCGAGAGGATGCCGCCGTTGGTGACACCCTCGGCTTTGCCGGTGAGGATGAGCGGGATCTTCACCTTCACCTGCTCGTTCTCGCGCACGTCGATGAAATCGACGTGGAGCAGCTCCTTCGTCACGGGGTCGAGCTGGAACTCCTTGAGCAGCACGGTGATCTGCCGGCCCTCGACCGACAGCCCCAGCACCGTGTTCATGCGCCGCGGCGTCTGAATGGCGGCCTTGGTCTCCTTGGCGTCGACGGCGATGTTGAGGGGCTTGTCGAGGTGGGGGCCGTAGACGACGGCGGGCACGAGGCCGGCAGCCCGCGTGCGGCGGGCGAAGCCCTTGCCAGCGCCAGTGCGGACCTTCGCGGAGAGGGGACGGGTTTCGAGGGCCATGGTGTCTTCCTTGCGTGGGCGCCGATGTGGCGGCGCCAGAGGTGCCCCGGCGTCCCGTGCGAACCCGGCATCCTGCCCCGATGGCAGGCCCCGCAGCGTCGTCCGTCGTCGAAGCGGTCGGGGCCTTACGGCGGTGGGCGGTTCGGGTCAAGGCCCCGCCCGCGGACCGCTGCACACCCTTTCGCGGAGAGGGGCTTTCGGCTAGGGCTTGCGCGAACGCCGCGTGCCGCCGTCGCGACACGCTCTGGCCGACCGACGAGACCCATGACGACCGACACCATGACCGAGCAGGCTCCCGCGTCCGATGACGGCGCGCGGAGGGGCCACGCTCCGCCGGCTCCGACCGCGCAGCCGTTCGAGGGCCGCGAGGCGCTCATCGTGAAGACGGGGAGCGACGACGACGCGCCCGACATCGACCCGACGTGGCTCGACGCCGACGCCGTGCGCGTGCTGGTGCGGCTCAAGCAAAGCGGGCATCAGGCGTACCTGGTGGGCGGGTGCGTGCGGGACCTGCTCATCGGGCGAACCCCGAAGGACTTCGACATCGCCACCTCGGCGACGCCCAACCAGGTGAAGGGGCTGTTCCGCAACTGCCGCCTCATCGGCCGTCGCTTCCGCCTCGCGCACATCTACTTCAAGGGCGGGAAGATCCTCGAGGTGTCGACCTTCCGCGCCAACCCGACCGTCACCGAGGAGCCCCAGCCGAGCGAGGCCCGCGAGGGCGAGGTGCACACCGAGGGCACCGAGCACATCGCCGAGGCCGACCGCGAGGCGATCGAGGCCGTCGAGCATGATGGGCCGGTGCCCGATGCGCCCGTCGAAGACAACGAGGACGAGGCGGCGGAGGCGGCGCCGAGGGAGCGCGACCTGCTCATCACCGAGGACAACACCTTCGGCACCGAGCTCGAAGACGCGCTCCGCCGTGACTTCACCATCAACGGGCTGTTCTACGAACCGGTCTCGGGCCGGGTCATCGACCACGTCAACGGCCTGAGAGACCTCGCCACGGAGCAGCTTCGCACCATCGGCGACCCGGAGCAGCGCATGCGCGAAGACCCGGTGCGCATCCTCCGGGCCGTGCGCTTCGCCGGAAAGCTCGGCTTCGACGTCGAGCCGCGCACCTACGCGGCCATGGAGGGCTGCGTCGAGGATCTGCCCCGGTGCTCGGCGCCGCGGCTCCTCGAAGAGACGTTCCGGCTCATTCGCGGCGGCGGGGCCTCGCCAGCGCTCAAGCTGCTGGTGGCGCTCGACGCCCTCAGGTTCCTGCTGCCACCGGTGAACGACTACCTCGCCGAGCAGGACGCCGAGGGCCGTGCCGAGTACTTCAAGTTCATCGCCCACATGGACAGCCTGGTGAACGCCGGCACGTCGTTCGACGACTCGATGCTGCTCGCCTGCATCTTGTTGCCGATCGCCCTCGATGAGCCCGAGGCGCCCGAGGCGAGCCCCGAGAAGGCGCCCGAGGCGACCCCGGCGAGCCCTGCGGCGGACGTCTCGGTGCCCCAGGGTGCAGCGCCCGAGGCCGCGCCCGCAGAGGCTCCGGCCCCCGCGCCCTCGACCGAGGCGGAGCGACCGCCGTCGGTGGCGCGCGCCATCGAGCTGCTGCTGAGCGAGCTGGTGCGCACCGCGCGGCTGCCGCGGCGCATCGCCGAGCGCTGCCGGATGATTCTGCTCTCGCAGAAGACGCTGGCCGGCCTGCGCCGTCGCCGCGGCGGGCTGCAGGGGTTCCGGGCTCACCCGGTGTTCGCCGAGTCGCTCGCCGTCTTCGAGGTGTGGGTGAAGGCCACCGGCGAGCACCAGGCGGCCCTCGACTCGTGGAAGACCGGGAGCGCGCCGCAGGTGGCCCCGGACGCCGAGGGGCCCCGTCGCCGCCGCCGGCGTCGTCGTCGCGGTGGCGGTGGTGGGGAGCGGGCGCCCGCCTCGCACTGACGTGAACCCCATCGTTCATGCCGAGGTGTCGTGGTTGCTGGGGGCCTGGCTCCCGGCGCGGCGCGACCGCGTGCTGGTCACGGTGGCCGGCGTCGCCCCCGACGTCGACGGGCTCACGTTGCTGGCCGGTGAGGAGGCCTACAGCACCTACCACCACGTGTTGACGCACGGCCTCTTGGCCGCAGCGCTGTGCGCGGCGCTCCTCTCGGCGCTGGCCCGGCGGCGGGCGGTCGTCTTTGGCCTTGCGCTGGCCGCGTTTCACCTGCACCTGGCCTGCGACCTCGCCGGGAGCGGCCCGGGCTGGCCCATCTGGTACCTCTGGCCCTTCAGCTCCGAGCAGACGATGTGGGACGGGCAGTGGAACCTGGCGAGCTGGCAGAACTCGCTCATCGGCCTGCTGGTGACGCTCGCGGTGCTGGCGAGCGCGCTGCCGCTGGGGCGAACGGCCCTCGAGGTGCTCTCCCTCCGGGCCGACGGCGCCGTCGTGGCCACTTTGCGCGCGCGCTTCGGCCGCCGCTGAGCGCCCGCGCCGCGGCGGGGCGCGAAGTGGCGCCCGGCGGGGGCTCCACTACAAGCCGGAGGCAATGAGCGAGCGCGTGCTCATCGCCTCGGCGACGGACCTGCTCGAGCGGGGCTACCAGTCGGTGCCGCTCGACCGGCGCTCGAGGCAGGGCGCGCCGGTCAACGGGCTGTTCGCGGTGGCGCGCGCGCTGACGAGGGCGCTCGGCCCGAAGCGGCCCCGCCTTGCCGTCGCGGTGCTCGACCCGTCGGCCGGCCCCTGGCCCGAGGCGCTCGAGGCGCAACGGCCGCGGCTGCCGACGCTGTGCCGCGCCCTCGGGCTGCACGTCGTCGAGGGCGCTGACGAGGCGGGCCTTTGCGCGAGCTACGCAGCGGCGGCCCTGCGCGCCGGGCACGACGTGGTGCTCGTCGGTGTCGACAAGCGGTTCGCGCAGCTCGTCGACGAGCGCCTGTGGTGGTTCGACGCCAACAAAGACGTCCGCTATACGCCGGCCGTCGTCGTCAAGCGGTTCGGTGTCGCCCCGGCCTCGGTGGCGCCGTGGCTGGCGATGGTGGGCGATGAGTCGAAGCTCCCCGGGGTGAAGGGGGTGGGCGAGAAGGGCGCGACGGCGTTCCTGCTCGAGCACGGGGGGCTCGCCGGGGTGCTGCCGCGGCTCGACGTCATCGAGGGCCGGGTCGCCAGGGCACTGCGGGCGGAGCCAGCGCTCGAGTCGAAGCTGGCCCAGGCGACGTTGCGGGCCGACCACCCACTGCCATCGCCACTCGAGGCCTGCGTCTACGTGGCGCCCGAGCCCCCGGCCCTCAACGCGCTCTACGACGAGCTCGGCTTCGGTGAGTTGCTGCTGTCCGACGAGGCCCCCGTCGAGGCCGCGCGGCTCGAGACCGCCGAGGCCGTGGAGCGGTTCCTCGCCGCGGCGGCGGGCCCCGTTACCCTCGCCGCGCTGCTCGACGACCCGGCGCCCGTGCGCGAGGCCTTGTGGGGGGTGGGGCTGTGGGCCGAAGCGGCCGGCGGCGCCTTCGTCCCGGTCGACGGCCCCGCGTGGCCGCGCCTCGCGCGGTGGCTCGAGGACGCCTCGGCGCCGAAGCAGGGGCACGACGTGGCGGGCACGCTGGTGGCGCTCCGCCGCCTTGGCGTGACGCTGGCCGGGCTGCACGCCGACTCGGCCTGCCTGTCGCACCTCACCGAGCCGAGCGCCTGGGCGCCTCACGAGCTGTGGCAGGTAGCGCGGCAGGCGGTGGGGCTCGCGCTCCCGGACGACGACGAGGTCCGTGGGACGGGGCAGGCGCGCCGGGCGTGGGCCGCGCTGCCGGCGGCCCGGGCTGCCTCGGTCGCCGTGGGCCGCGCGCAGGCGGCGGCCCGGCTGTGCGAGGCGTTAAGGCCGGGCGTGGCGCCGACGCTCCTCGATGAGTACCTGGCGCTCACCGGAACGCTGGTGCGCATGGAGCTCACGGGCATCGCCGTCGACGTGCCTGAGCTCGCGCGGGCCGAGGCGTCGTTCGGGGGCACCGAGGTCGAGCTCGAGGGGCAGATCGCCCGGCTCGCCGGCCGCGCCTTCAACGTGAACTCGTCGAAGCAGCTCGGCGAGGTGCTGTTCGACGAGCTGAAGCTGCCGGTCGTCGCGCGCACCCGCACCGGCTGGAGCACGGCGAACGAGGCGCTCGAGCGGCTGGCGGGAGCGCACCCCATCGTGCCGCTGGTGCTTCGGTGGCGAAGGCTGCGGCGGCTGCGCGACAGCTGGCTGGTCGCGCTGCGCCGGTGCGTCGACGACGACGGGCGCGTGCACTCGCGGTTCCACCTGGCGCGCTCCTTCGCGGGCGACCTCGTCAACAGCCGCCCGGACCTGGGCCGGGTGCCGGGGCGCACGCCGGAGATGGCGCGGGTGCGCCGGGCCTTCGTGGCGCGGCCGGGCTGGGTGCTCGTGTCGGTGGACTTCAACCAGCTGGGCCTTCACGTCCTGGCGCACCTGTCGAAGGACCCGGCGCTGGTCGAGCCCTTGCGGGCGCGCGCGGACCTGCACCGGCAGACGGCGGCGGCGATCCTCGGGAAGCCGCCAGGGGCAGTCACCGACGAGGAGCGGCAGCTGGGCAAGGTGGTGAACTTCGCGTCCTTCGCCGGGCAGGGGGCGAGCGCGCTGGGGCAGCAGCTCGGCGTCGAGGCGCCGGTGGCCCGTGGCTACCTCGCGCGCTTCGATGCGCACTACGCGAAGGTCCGGGCGTTCCAGGACGAGCAGCTCCGCCTGGCGAGGGAGCTCGGCTCGGTCACGACGCTGGCGGGCCGCCGGTGGCCCATCGGCGGGCTCGAGTCGCTCGACCCGGAGCTGCGCTCCTACGCGGAGCGGCTGGCGCGCCGGGCGACGCACGAGGGCTCGGTGGCAGACGTGTCGCGGCGGGCGCTGCTGCGGGCCGACGAGGCCCTGCGCCGCGCCGGCCTCTCGACGGTGCCGCTGGTGCAGATCCACGACGAGGTGCTGTTCGAGGCGCCGGCGGACGAGCTCGAGCGCGCCGCGGAGGTGGTGTGCGAGGCGATGCGCACGGCCTGGGCGCTCGAGGTGCCGCTGCGCGTCGGCGTCGAGGTGGGGCCCACCTGGGCTGACTTGTCGAAGGCGGCCTTCGGCGGCTGACGTGCCAGGGGGCTGCGCGGCCGTGCTCCACGCTCGCGCGCGTGAGGGCGCGAGGACGCCGGCGTCGAGGGAGGGGCGACGCGGGGGCGTGCCCGTCGCCCTCAGGGCTTCGGGGTCGGCTTCGGCGGGAGCGACTGGAGGGAGGCTCACCTCGCCCGCAGCTCGGGCTCGGTCGAGCGCTTCGCGGCGGCGCCCAGGTTCGTCATCGGGGCTCGGAGCGGCTCGCCGTTCTTCCGGCGACCGTCGCGCATCGCGGTGACGAAGTCCTCGGACGTCCAGCCCGTGCGCCCGTCGGCATGCGGCGTGAGGTTGCGGGCGGGGGGCAGGCGGGCTCGCCTCCGGCGATGGGGCCGCCGCTGAGCTCGGGGGCAGCCGGTGCAGACGGCGGCCGGGTGTTTGCCGAAGTCGGGCGAGTCCTCGGCCGGGGGCTCGACGAGGTGCGCGGTGCGAGCAGCGAGGCCCACGGCCGAGCGGCGGAGTTGCCCGTGGCGACGAGCACGATGACGCCGAGGAGAGCTGCCACCACCTGGGTGAGCTGCTTCATCGCAGGTTCCCCCAGCCTCGTTGCCTGAGCCTTCCTTCAGGTCGCCGAACCTCCCGGCCGAGGCGCCTCGTGGCCGAAAGACAGGCACTGGGCGGGCAGGGGAGCCGCTCCAACCGCGAGGGGCCCGTCGCGGTGACGACATGGGCGCCGCCGCCGAACTGCGCGGCGCCGTGGTCGCGTGAAGGCGCGAGGGGCGCAGAGGGGCGGGTGACGTGGCCATCGGTCCGCCTCGAGGCAGTGGGGCGCCGGCGCCACGCGTCTTCGTCGGGCAGGGTGCGGGACCCGGGGGGGCGCCGCCCTGCGGCTCACCGTGGGCGCGACCGCGACGTCGCGCCTCGAGGCGAGGGGCGCCAGCGTCACGGGTCTTCGTCGGGCACCACCCGCAGCGGGTCGCGCACCGCGCCCTGCCCGGTCTTCGCGAGGGCCTGCTTCTCCTCCGGCAGGAAGCCGTCTCGTCGTGTCGTGGCGTCGGCCTGCGCCAGGTCTGCGGTCACGATGGCCCGCTCACCGAACCGGGCCGAGATCATGTCGAGCGCGGCGTTGAGCCGCTCGCTCCGAGGCTGAGGCGGCGCGCCGAAGAGCCCGAGCTGCTCGTTCAGCCCGACGAGCTCGTGCGCCGAGACACCGGTGAGCCGCACCCGCCGAGTCAGATCGACGCGGGCCAACAGCCGCTGGGCGTCGCGGTAGAGCACCTGGCCGTCGTCGGTGGGCACCGCGAGCGTCGCGCGCCGGGTCAGGCTGCTGAAGTCGCCGTACTTCACCGTCAACTGCACCACGCGCGCCTTCAGCTGCGCCTTGCGCAGGCGGCGGCCGACGCGCAACGCCTGTCCATGGAGGTGCGGGGAGAGGGCCTCGGCCCCGAGCACGTCCTCGTCGAAGGTGTCCTGGGCGCCGATGCTCTTCGCCTCGCGGTCGGTGACGACGGGCCGCGGGTCGATGGCGTTGGCGAGCTCCCAGAAGTGACGGCCCTGAGGCCCGAGCGCGCCGACGAGCCAGTCGACGTCCTTCGCGGCGACGTCGCCGATGGTGCGCAGGCCCTGCCGCGCGAGCTGCGCCTCGGTCTTCGGGCCCACGCCCCAGAGCCGCCCGACGGGCAGCGGCCGGAGGAAGGCCTTCGCCGTCCCGGGGGCGACGACGAACTGCCCGTCGGGCTTGCCCGAGTCCGAGGCGATCTTCGCGACGAACTTCACCTCGGCGATGCCGGCCGAGGCGGGCAGGCCCAGCTCCTCACGGATCTCGCGCCGCAGGCGCGCCGCCAGCGCCACCGGGTCACCCAGCAGCGCCTGCGAGGCCGTCACGTCGAGGAACGCCTCGTCGAGCGAGAGCGGCTCGATGAGCGGGGTGACGCGCTCGAAGACGCGGAAGACGGCCTCGCTCGCCTCGACGTAGGCGTCGAAGCGCGGCGGCACGACGATGGCCCCCGGCGCGAGCGTGAGCGCCCGGGCCATCGGCATCGCGCTGCGCACCCCGAAGCGCCGCACCTCGTATGACGCGGCCAGCACCACGCCCCGTCGTGGGTGCCCGCCGACGATGACGGGCCGGCCCCGGAGCGCCGGTTGGTCGCGCTGCTCGACCGACGCGTAGAACGCGTCCATGTCGACGTGGATCACCGCGCGGTCCCAGCGCACGGCGGCGGACGAAGCAAAGGCGCGCCGGAACTGCAAGCGCCGGCCGGCGCGTCAGCCCAGAACGTCGGCCCGCACGACCTCGAGCTCGTCGGGCAGGAGGCGCTCGAGGCGCACCGGCTGCCCGGTGACGGGGTGGGTGAACGACAGCGAGGTCGCGTGCAGGAAGAACCGCGAGAGCCCCGGCTGCGGGCGCCCGCCGTATCGCGTGTCGCCGACGATGGGCGCGCCGATGGCGGCGAGGTGCGCGCGCACCTGGTGCAGAACGCCAGTGTACAGGCGCACCTCGACGAGCGAGGCGACGCCGCGCCGCTGCCGCACGACGAACGACGAGCGGGCCGGCCGGGCCTCGTCCGTGGAGAGGGCCGGGCGAACGTGGTCGCCCGCGTGTACCAGCGGCAGGTCGATGTCGCCCTCGTCAGCGAGGGGGCCGCGCACGAGCGCGAGGTACCGCTTGTCGACGGCGCCGGGCTCGCTGAAGGCCGCGCGCATCACCCTCCACACGGCGCTCGTCTTCGCGGCGAGCAGCACGCCCGACGTCTCGACGTCGAGCCGGTGGCAGAGGCCGGCCTCGCGCGGGTCGTCGCCTACCTGCGCGAGCGCGGGCCACCGCGCCACGAGGGCGTTGGCCACCGTGCCGGTCTCGCCCGGCTGCAGGGGTTGCGAGGGCATGCCCGCCGGCTTGTCGACGGCGACGAGCGCGTCGTCTTCGTACACCACCGGCAGGGTCAGCGAGGCGTCGGCCACCGCGTCGGCGCGGGTCTCATCGACGTCGACGACGACGCGCTGCCCCGCGCGCAGCGCCAGCCCCTTCTTCGCCCGGCGCCCGTCGACGCGCACCCCCTCGGCCTCGAAGAGCGCCTTCAGCCGGGTGCGCGAGAGCGAGAGCCGCTCACCGACGAAGCGGTCGACGCGCTGCCCTTCGAAGTCGGCCGGAACGTCGAGCTCGTGTCGCGCCATGGTCACGCCTGGAGCAGCGCCTCGTAGATCTCCTCGGCCGTCTGGAACCGGTCGTCGGGCTCCTTGCGCAGCAGCTTCATCGCGACGCGCGCGAGCGTTCGGTCGGCGCGGGGGTTGAGCGACGCCACGGGCACCGGCTCGGTCTCGAGGATCTTCTGCCACAGCTCGTAGGGGGTCTTGGCCTCGAAGGGCGGGCGCCCCGACAGCAGCTCGTAGAGGATGACGCCGAGCGCGTACAGGTCGGTGCGGGCGTCGAGGGGCTCGCCGAGTACCTGCTCGGGCGCCATGTAGCGGAAGGTGCCGACGAGGCGCCCGTCGGCCGTGACCGCCGAGTCGTCGGCGAGGTACTTGGCCAGCCCGAAGTCCATCAGCCGAACGGTGCGGTCTTCGTCCACCATCACGTTGCTCGGCTTGAGGTCGCGGTGAATGAGCCCGTGCTGGTGAATGTAGGCGAGCGCCTCGGAGAGCTGGAGCATCGCGTCCTTCAGGCGGCCGATGCGCTCGGGGCGGTTGAGGGCGGCGAGCTCGACCTCGCCCGGCCGCGCGGCGAGCGGACGCTGGTCGTCGGTGCGCGGCAGCTCGTACGGCAGCGGGCCGCCGGCGTAGGAGTCGGCGGTGTCGGGCTCGTCGGCCAGCGCGGCGAAGCGCCTGACCGACTCGGGCCCCGACTCGTACTCGTCGTCGGTCGCCGGGGCCGGGTACTCCTCGGACAGCGCTTCTTCGCCGAAGGTCGCCAGCGAGAAGACGCCCGATGGATCCTCGTCGACCTCGTCGGCCTCGTCGCTCTCCGAGTCCTCCTGCGGCGCCTGCTTCATCGCCTGCAGGTGCTGGGTGATGGCCCGCAGCAGCCCCTGGTCGCTCGCGAGCCCCTCGTCTGAGAGCGAGAGGTAGTGGCGCAGGGTGAGGCCCTCGACGAGCTCCATCGCCAGGTACGGGTAGCCCTGGTACACGCCGGTGTCGTACACGCGCACGACGTTGGGGTGTGACAGGTGCTGCAGGGTCTCGAACTCCCGCGCCAGGCGCCGCGCCGCCCGCGGGTCGAGGGCGCCGCCGGTGGACAGCAGCTTGAGCGCGGCGTCTTCGCCGGTGCGCCGGTCGACGGCCCGGTACACGGTGCCCGCCCCGCCGCTGCCGAGCGTCTCCAGCACACGGTAGGGGCCGATCACCTTCGGGGGCATTGCGCGGCGCAGCCTAGGAAAGATGCCCCACGTCGTCTAACCCGCGCGCTGCCCACCCGGGCGCGCGTTTCGACCGTTGGGCGAGAGGCGCGCCGGCGCGGCGTTGGCCCGCGGCATGCTCGGCGACAGGAGGCTTGGAGGCCGCCGTGGCATCTGCCATACGGTGCGCGCTCCGTCGAACACCATGGACGCCATCGCAGAGCTCGAGAGCCGGGTGAAGCAGCGCGCGGTGCCGCGGCACGTCGGCATCATCATGGACGGGAACGGCCGCTGGGCCGAGCTGCGGGGGCTGCCTCGCCTGGAGGGGCACCGCGAGGGCTCCCAGAGCGTGCGAGAGGTGACGCGGTCGGCCCGGCGCATCGGGGTGTCGGCGCTGACGCTCTACGCCTTCTCGTCGCAGAACTGGTCGCGGCCGCCCGACGAGGTCGCCGGCCTGATGGAGCTGCTGCGTGAGTACCTCGTCAAGGAGCGCGACGAGATCATGGGCAACGGCATCAGGCTCGCCGCCGTCGGCGAGCTCGACAAGCTCCCGCGCTACGTGAAGGAGCCGCTCGACGCCCTGCGCGAGGCGTCGGCGAGCAACACCGGCATGGTGCTGACGCTCGCGCTCTCGTACGGCGGCCGCGAGGAGCTCGTCGTCGCGGTGCAGGCCATCGCCAAGAAGGTCGCGGCCGGGCAGCTGCGGCCCGAAGACATCACCGAAGACACCCTCTCGCAGGCCACCTGGACGAGCGCGCTGCCGCCGGTCGACCTCGTCATCCGCACCAGCGGGGAGCAGCGGTTGTCGAACTTCCTTCTGTGGCAGACGGCCTACGCCGAGTTCGTCTTCAGCCCCATCGCCTGGCCCGACTTCCGCGGGCGCGAGTTCGCCGAGGCGCTGCTGCACTTCCAGACGCGGGAGCGGCGCTTCGGGCTCACCGGGGCGCAGTTGCGTCGGGCCGGGACGTGACGTGACCGAGAAGAACCGAAACCTCGTCCTTCGGGTCGTCAGCGCCCTGGTGCTGCTCCCGGCGGTGCTTTACCTGCTGTCGCGCGGCGGGCTGTTCTCGGCGGCGCTGCTGGGCGCGGCGGCGGCGGCGTGCACCTACGAGTACCTCGTCATCACGCTGAAGAAGCTCGAGCCCATCGGCTGGGGCATCGTGGCGCTCTCGGCGGCGATGCCCTTCGTGGTGGCCGTCAGGCCCATCGAGGCGACCGCGCTCATCTCGGGGGCCATCGGGCTGACGCTGTTCTCGGCGTGGACGTGGCACCTGCTCAACGGCCCGCTCGAAGACGGGGTGGTGCGCACGGCGCACCTGCTGACGGCCTTCATCTACGGCCACGGAGGCCTCACGGCGCTCATGGCCATTCGCCAGCTCGAGGACGGCGGCTGGTGGGTGGTGGCGGCGCTCGTCATCACCTGGGGCAACGACACGGCCGCGTACTTCGTCGGCCGGTTCCTCGGAAAGCACAAGCTGTACCCCGAGGTGAGCCCGTCGAAGTCGTGGGAGGGCTTCTTCGGCGGCTTCGTCGGCGCCATCGGCTTCATGTTCGTGCAGCGGCAGTTCTTCTCGCCCTTCCTCACCGTGACGGACTGCGTCTTCCTCGGGCTGTGTGGAAGCCTGCTGGGGCCCGCGGGCGACCTGTGCGAGTCGATGCTCAAGCGCGCCTACGGCGTCAAGGACTCGGGCTCGGTCATCCCCGGGCATGGGGGCATGCTCGACCGCGTCGACGCGCTCATCTTCAACGCGCCGATGGTGCTGCTGTACGTGCAGTTCCTCCGGCCGAACCTGGGCTGAGGTGGCGCCGGCCCGTTCGGCCGAGACGCCGGGTGCACGGCGCGGCCCGGTTGGTTAGCCTCCACGCGACATGTCGGGTCCCCAGAAAATCGTCGTCTTCCTCGTGTTCCTCGGGGTGCTCATCACCATTCATGAGCTCGGGCACTTCCTGGCGGCGAAGTGGGCCGGGGTGAAGGTGGTGAGGTTCTCGGTGGGCTTCGGGCCCCGCATCTTCGGCTTCACGCGCGGCGAGACCGAGTACCAGGTGGCCTGGGTGCCCC
>JADCJJ010000022.1 GCA_020247085.1 Myxococcaceae bacterium
CTCGACCGCAAGGTCGGGGCTTTTCTGTCTCGGCCACCTCCTCACGCTCGCTCACCGCTGGTGCTCAATGCGGGAAGGTGCGCGATCGCCGTCACGAAAGAGCGTGGCGATCAGCTGGTCGAACTACGCGGCAAACAACACGTGCGGTGCACCACGAAGCGATCTCGTCGGCGACCGTTCGCGATGGCAGCTCGCGCGCGATGAGGTTGCCGACGACCTTCACGCAGAACCAGTCGCAGGTGTTCCAGTCGGCGATCAGCTCGCGGTCGAACAGCGCCCCCAGGGCATCGACGTCGCGGAGGGTGAGTTCGGCGAGGAGGATCTCTTGCAGAACCAGGGTGCCGGCGAGCTTGTCCTCGCAGAAGCGCCCCTCGAAAAGCCGGAGCGCGAGCTCCTTCTGCGCTGGAACACCGAGCGCTGACGGTCCCTCCGAATGCCACCACGCGTGAACGGCCTTGCGAATGGCAGCCATCGGAACGCCGCGGAACGGGACGACGCCCTTCAAGTAGCGCTCCCAGAAGGCACGGCTCTTCTCGGTCGCGAGAGCGTCGAGCCTCGTGGCGAGTGCATGGACGAGGCGAGCGTCAGTTCGGCTCGAGCTTGAGCGCATGCTGAACAACCTCATCCTTCAAGAGCGTCGTGATTTGCGTCGCGACGTCCGGACCATCGAGCATTGGGTGGTCGCGGAAGAGCCAAGGCGCACGTTCTCCGTAGATGACGTCGAGCGTGCGTGCGCGCTGGGGAACGTCCTCGCGCACCCGTCGCACGTGGGCGGCGGTGAACTTCAGGCTGCGCGGGTCGACCCAGCCCGCGGCGATGAATCCTTTGGTCTTCTTCTCGCAACGACACGGGTTCGACGGGTTCATCAGACCGCACTTCTCCTGCATGAACGCAGACAGATCCGCCCGCGCGCGCTCCAGGCGCTTGCGGAACGCCGCCGGGGTGATGTCGAGGATGTCCGCGGCGAGTGGCGACGGGCACTCGAAGATCTCGCCGAGCACGAAGGCGAGGCGCTGCTCGCGATCGAGGCAGAGCAACATCCCAAGCATGCAGCCGAGCTTGGCCTCCTCGACGAGCAGCGTGCGTTCCGCCGATGGAGGCTCATCGAGGTCCACGAGGGGGATCTTGTCCAGCTCTTCGCCGTAGCCGTGGAAGCTCGTCACGACGCCTTCGAGACGACCGCGCTTGGCGTCGAGGAAGCAGTTCATCACGATGCGGTAGGCCCACGTGCGGAAGCTCGAGCGGCCCTCGAACTGCCCGATGCGGGTGATCACCCGGAGCAGCGCCTCCTGGGCCACGTCGGCGGAGTCGGCGGGGCTGAGCATCATCCGGACGGCGATCGCGTAGATCCAGTGCTGGTGCTTGCGGACGAGCGTCTCGAGTGCCGCCCGGTCGCCCGCTGCTGCCGCCAGCGCGAGACGCACGTCGCCGCGATCGGCGTCGTCTGCAGCGCGAAACGGGTTCTCGGTTGGTTCGGTCATGGGCGTCCCTCCTTCATGCCATGCCTAACCGAGCACCGAGAAGAGCTCGAACACCTTCATGTCGCCGATGCCGGAGAAGAAGCCGGCGAGGTCGCCGCGCTCCTGGAGATCCGCACCGGCTCGCTGGTGGGCCTCCGGGTTCTCCCAGCCAATGAGGTCCGCGAACTGGCCAGGGTCCTCGACCTGATGGGCGGGCGCGCCGCCTCGGTGACCGGCAAGGGCTCGAAGCGCGTCGTGCACCCGACCGTGAACGTCGAGCTGAACGGCAACATCGCGCACCGCGTACGCGGCCACCTCGACCACCGGTGCCCGCCGAAGCTCGGCGAGCAGCGCCGCCGTGTCCACTCCCAGCTGATAGTGCGCGTACAGCTTAATCTCCGTGATGCTGGTCATGAGCGCGGCGAAGCGCGGATCTTCACGCACGGTGTTCGAGGCCTGCTGCGCGGCCTCGAGTGAGTCCCAGGCGACGAGATCGGCGAACAACCCGTCGGTCATGCCGCGAAGGCGCAGACTGGTGCGGTGCCCAGCGAGTGTGGCGAGCGCGTCGTGGGTGCGGTGCTGAATCGCAGGGAAAGAGTCCGGAGCACGGACGGTGAAGACGGCAAGCTCGAGAACAGGTACGGGATGGGTCGACATGCGAAGGTCCTTTTCGTTCGAGCGCCGAGCGGGTCGTCATGACCGCTTCTCGCTCGTTCGGTGCTTGGACGCGGGTGCCCGGGGGGCTGTGACTGCGGCCCTCAGAATTTCTCGCTCCTGGTGGTCCATGCGCCCCGGCGATCAACAGCCCGCCGCCCCCCGCGACTACGCCGACGCTCGGACCTCGCGCGAGCGGTTCGCGACGCGCATCGGCCTACATCGTTCGTCGCTCCTCGCGAGCCTTCGCCCCGATGATCAACAGGCTCGGCCCCGTCGCGGGCGCCGAAGCTGTTGATCATCGGGGCCGACTGTTGACCGCCGGGTACGCAGTTGAACGAAGCCGCTCCGCGGCAGCTGGAACCTGAGGCGAGCGCAGAATCGTGAGGGCGGCCGGCCAGAACTTCGGCTGACGATGAGAACCCATCGAACCTTGTGGAACCGGGCGTCGGTTGGAGCCGACGCCCGGCACTACCAACCACAAGGGGAACGAGATGGGAGCACTGTACAACAAGATGGCGAGGGACCTGGCGCTGAAGAACCGTCGCGGTGACGACCCAGAAGGAATACCTGCGGTGTTGCTGCCACTTCGTGCGGTACCACATGACGTCGCCGAGCGAGACGGCGGTGAAGGAGTACCTCGATCATCTGCGGCTCCAACTCGGCCACCGCCTCGCCCCTCGCCACCTCCTCCCGCCCGCCACCGCCCAG
>JADCJJ010000220.1 GCA_020247085.1 Myxococcaceae bacterium
AGCGCCTGCACGCTGACCGTCGCCGGCTGGACCTCCACCGTTGTCGGCACCGCCTGCACCGTCACCGTCGCGAGGCTCGTGACCATGTTGCCGGCGCCGTCGGTGACGGTGACGACGAACTCGTAGGTGCCCGCCTGGGAGAAGGTGACGACGGCGTCTTTCGCGGCGTTCGTGGCGTTGGCCGAGAACGTCACCGGCGCCGGCGCCACGGTGGCGGTCCACGCGTAGGTGAGCCCGGGCTCGCCGGTGTCGTCGGTGGCGCGCACCGAGAGCGCGGTGGTGGCGCCCGTCACCAGCTCCGGCGACGCGCGCGCGGGCTGGGTGATGGTTGGCGCGCCGTTGCCCACGACGGTGAGGGACGCGGTGCCCATGAAGCCGCCGGCGCTCGCGGTCACCGTGAAGGGCCCGCCGGGCGTCATGCCCGCGGTGAACTGCCCGTTGGTGGCGATGGTGCCGCCGCCCGAGACGCTCCACGTCGCGGTCCCGAGGAACATGAAGTTGTTGAATTGGTCGCGCCCCGAGGCCGAGAAGAACTGGTTGCCACCCGTGGGCACGGCCGCCGTCGTCGGCGACACCGTCATCGCGGAGCCCACCTGGTTCACCACCACCACCACCTGCGCGCGCACGGGCAGGCCGCCCGCGTCCGTCACCGCCACCTCGAAGGTGTAGGTACCCGCGCCGGTGAACCTCACCTGCGTCGACTTCGCGGCGTTGGTGCCGGTGGCCGAGAACGTGACCGGGCGCGGGCCGGAGCTGGTCCACGCGTAGGTGAGGTTCGCCTCGCCGCCGTCGTCGGCGCCCAGCGCCGAGAGGGTGAGGGTGGCGGCGGTGGTGGGGTTCTGGCTCGCCGTCGGGCCCATCGCGATGGTGGGCGGCGCGTTCACCGTCGTCGTCGTGAAGTCCTGGCTGGTGACGTTGGCGCTCGTCACCGTCGTCATGCGCGTCGCCGGCGTGAAGGTGTACCCCGCGCGCGTGGGCGTCAGCGTGTAGGTGCCCGCGGGCACGCCGACGAGCGTGTAGCGGCCGAGGGAGTCGGTCACCGCCGTGCGGGTGCCGTCCGAGATGGAGACGCCCGGGAGCGGCGTGGTGCCCGTCAGCACCGTGCCCGACACGAGGAAGGTGGTCGTGGTGCCCGCCACCTGGAAGTGCTGGTTGAAGAGGCTCGTGCCCGCGATGGTGACGGGGTTGGTGAAGTTCTGCGGCACGAGCGTCACGCCGGGCGAGGAGGCGACGACGTTCCAGGTGCCGTTCGGCACGCTGCTCAACGAGTAGTACCAGGGCTGCGTCATCGCCCCGCGCGTGGCCGTCACCGTGCGGAAGCCGTCGGTCACCACCGGCGCCGTGTTCACCGACGAGGGCAGTTGACCCGAGATGGTCAGCCCCTGCGCCACGAAGTTCACGTTCGAGACGTTACCGCCGTACACCTCGATGGGGTTGCGCACGCCCGACAGCACGAACGTCCACCCCGCGCGCGTCGCGGTGATGATGTACCGGCCGTTCGGAACGCCGGTGAGCGAGAAGTCGCCGTTGCTGTTGGTGGTGGCAGTGCGCGTGCCGTCGGTCACCGAGACGCCCGTGACGCCGGTGCCGCCCGACGTCACCCGCCCCGCCACCGTGTAGCCGGGCCGGTTGGCCGCGGTGAAGACGAGGCCCGTCTGGTTGCCCGTCACCTGCAGCGGCGCGGCGAAGGTTCGCGTCATCGCGAGGTCGAACTTCGCCGCGCTGAGCGAGTAGCCGGCGTCGCTCGCGGGCACGTTGGTGAGAGCCCAGGTGCCGTCGGACAGCGTGAAGGTGGTGCGGGTGCCGTCGGTGACGCGCGCGCCCTCGACGCCGGCGTCGGCCATCAGCACCGCGCCGCGCAGCGTGAACGTGGTGGGGGTGCCTACGGTGACGAAGACGGCCGCGGTCGCGGTGCCGCCCTTCATGTCGCTCACCGTGCAGCGCACCTGGTGCACCCGGCTGCCGGAGAGCGTCTTCACCTGCGTCGGCTGGTTGTTGACGCTGAAGGTGCCGTCGTCGAAGTCCCACGCGTACGCCAGCGCGTCGCCGTTCGGGTCCATCGCGGTGGCGGAGAAGGTGACGGCCGTGTTCGAGGGCACCGTCGCCTGCGAGGCCGCGACGGTGAGCGTCGGTGCGAGGTTCGACGGGGAGGGGCCGAAGTTGATGACGACGTCGAGCGACTCCGGCGTGGTGCCACCCTTGCCGACGGGCGTGAAGTGCAGGTTCGCCGGCCAGTCGGAGAAGGTGCGGCCGATGACGAGCGGCGAGTTCGACGTGTTGCCGCCGGGCGTCATGTCGAGCAGGTGCGCGCCGCAGCCGGTGGGCGGCGTGGTGGGGCACTGGGTGCCCGAGCTCGGCCAGCCGAAGTTGAAGCTCGCGCCATTCATCAGCGAGACGTTGCTGGTGATGTGCTGGCGGAACTCCAGCCAGTAGTCGCGGCTGCGCGTGTCGTCGGGGCGCGGCAGGCGGAGAGCCTGCATGCCACCGTCGGGCGCTGCCTGCTCGAGCGCGTAGATGCGGTAGGTGCCGCTGCCCGTGGGCGTCAGCACCTGCGCTGGCTGAATCCAGTCGAGGGTGCGCTTGAACCAGGCGTTGAACTGCGCGGTGCCCGAGGTGCCCATGGTGTCGAAGGGGTTTCCGTACTCCTGTTGCGTGCCGGCGCCGATGATGCTTTCGCCGGCGTTCCAGAAGTTCGCGTGCCACACGCCGTAGTTGTGTCCCAGCTCGTGCGCGGTGACGTCTTGACCGAAGCTGCCGTTGAGCCAGGTGCCCTTGCCGCCGACGTAGCCGCGGCCGGCCCAGCCCGGGAACATGCTGGGGTGCGCGACGATGTCGAGGTTGTACGTGTTGGGGTCGAAGCCGGCGTCGCGCGAGGCGATGCGCGCGTCGGACAGCACCTGGAAGTAGTTGCCCGCGTCGCGGTACTCGGCGTACAGCCGAGGCAGGCGCAGCGTGGGCGGGAAGACGCCGGTCAGCTGCGTCTTGTTGTAGCTCTGCGACACGAAGAAGTTGTTTACGTTGGTGTTGATGAGCGTCTGCGCCGAGGCCAGCGAGAGCGGGTCGCCGGGGCGGTCGTCGAAGTCCACGCGCATGAAGAGCACCGTCTTGGGGCCCTCGGTCCACGCCGAGGCGGCGAGCTCTCCGTCGGCGGCGATGGCGGCGGCCTCTTCCTGCGAGAGGCCTTGCGCGAAGGCGTCGGCGTGCAGCGGCTGGCAGAAGCCCACCGCCGAGTCGCCGTCGTGCAGAACCTCGGTGGCCGTCGACGCCTTGCGCGAGGTGGGGCAGGGCGAGCCGGGCACGTAGTCGAAGAACGAGACGTCCTCGGGCTTGAGCCGCCGCACCGGCAGCTCGTACATGGCGAACGCGCCGTCGAGCTCGATGCCGTGAATGCGCAGGCCGTCGCGGGTGGCCAGGGCCTCACGGCGCCCGTACACGCCGGCGCGCAGCACGGTGTCGCGGCCGTCGAAGGTGACGAACTTCTCCGTCGGTCGCGTCGGGCGGCCCGACTCGTCGCCCACCGCGCCGATGACGTGCAGCATGCCGCGCCCGTCGCGCCACCGCTCGACGTTCGCCTGCACCTCGGCGGGCAGCATGTGCCGCTCGGCGGTGGACAGCGCCATCGACAGCGCGAGCTCGGCGTCGTCGAGCAACAGGCTCTTGAGGTGCTGCTTGCGCGCGAGCGAAAGCGCGCAGCCCTCGTCGACGGAGTGCTGGGGCGCGGGCTGCGGCGTCTGCTTGAAGTCGTCCACCCAGCGGCGGAACGCGGTGTGCGCGGCGACGGCCTGGCTCGCGGGCGTCATCACCGGCTCGTCGGACAGTGGCGCGAAGGTGCGCTCGGCGCGGCGCGGCGGCTCCTGCGCACAGCCGGCGACGAGGGTGAAGGCGAGGGCGGGTAGGAAGCTTCGCGACACGAAGGGCATTGAAGGTCGGAAGGGCAGCAAGTGACACGCCATGCGCCGGTCGACGTCCGCGTGTTCGCGGCGGGAGTCTGTCTGCTGAAAGCTCGCAGAATCACTCACACGGCTGTCAGCGAGCGGTGCAGCGCCAGCCCTGGAGACGTCGCATTCCCTGCGAGGCTCGCATCGATTTCAAGGTGGGTGTGGGGTGTCCGCCCCATTCGCGGCAGCAACGGCCGCCACGGGCGTGCGTGCTCCAGGCAACCCCATTTCTGCCACCTCGCGTGAACGCACCGGAGCCGAGGGGCGGCGTGCATACGACTGGTCGAGCGTGCAGAGCGCGGGCCGTGACCTTGTACGAGGCAACGCACTGCGACGCGTCTCGTCAGCCTCGCCTTGGGCCACGTCGGCTGTGGAGGCAGCATCGCGTCCAAAGGCCTCCCGTTGCTGCGCCACGCTGGACGACGGCCGGTACCAGGGTGCGCCCAGGCGCAGCCAGCCCTTCACCCTTTCGGCCGAAGCCCTCGTTCTTCGGCTCGTCGCGCTGGTGCCGCAGGCCCTCCTCCAGCTCACCCGCTCCCACGGCGTCGAAAGCCCTCTACGCCGCACTCCGTCCGAGGGTGACGGTGGCTTTGGCTGCCTCCGGTGCCCACCCCTTGGTGGCGGAAGCCGAAGAAGCAGACGCCTCGCGGGCCCTGCCGGCACCTCGACTGGGCCGCCCTTCACCGCGTCGTCACCCTCGCCTCGGTTCCCCGCTTTCCTTCACTGCTCCACCGGCGTCATGTGCGCCTCGGGCTCCGTACGAAGCTCGGGCGCCCGTCGGACCAGGGCCGCGACCAACGCCACGAGCTGCGCCCACGCCACCAAGCGTGAGTGCCTACAGCCAGCGAGCAGCGGCTTCTCGCGCTCGAGCTGCCACGCCGCCAGGAGCACGAGACACGCGCCCACGCAGTCGGTGTTGCCATGGTACCCGCTCACCAGAACCACCCAGAGTCCGAGTGAACAGGCGGCGACCGCGGCCGCGGTCCCCTTCCGGTCCTTCCAGATTCGCCAGAAGAGCCGCAGCGTCATCAACTCGGTGACGAGCCTGCGCTCTTCAGGACGATCGCGAACCGGGCCCCGGTCGCTTCAGCGATCTCCCAGCACAGCGCCGCGGGCGGCGGGTGATTGAAGACGGGCACGGGCCAGCCGGGGCGCCCGCCGAGGTCGAGGGAGGTGCGCTCGAGTCCAAAGCGGTCGATGTGCTCGGCGAACACCCGCCAGATCGTCGCGTCGTTCGAGTCGACGCTGAGCTTCGCCCGTCGAAGCGAAGCGAGCCGCCGCCTTCACGGCGCTCGGCGCATGCGAAACGCCGGGGGCTGTGGGCTGGGGGCGTAGGCGGGGTCCCACAACGAGCTGAGCGGGGGCCCTTCCGGCAAATCGAACCACACCGGCACGCGAACGAAGCGCATCTCGGCGAGCGCGATCGTCGCGGGACGGTCGCTGCCGCTCGTCAGGGCGCTCACGACCCGTCCAGCGCCGTCCTGAGGGCGAAACTGCGGAGCAAGGGCCGCGACGACGGAACACGGACTGTCAGCGTGCTGAAAGGCCCCACGTACGCGCCAGGAGCAGTGTCGACCGGAAGAGGGGTCCCCCGCTGGCGTCAACTCGGAGGAGAGGACCCTCCACCTCACTTCTCCGCGAACAACGCGCCGTCGCCGACCGGGGCTCGATGGCCGAGTCAGGCGCGTGCTCGAGGCGTCACCAAGAACTCGAGCTGCCACCGCCCGAGCTGCCACCGCCGCCGAAGCTGCTCGAGGCCGAGGAGTCGATCGAGGAGGAGGACGAGCGCGTCAGCTGCGCGGTCGTTCGCTCGAAGCTGTTCTGGTGGGGGCAGTGCTCGCACGCCTCGTCGATGCGCAGGCGGCCCTCGCTCTGCTCCGGTGCGTGATGGATCGTCGTGGTGCAAGACCGCCGCGTGCGGTTCCGGCAGCTGGGGCAGCGCGAGTGTCCGGAGAACCATCGTGAGGAGTCGAGCACCAGCGCGTCGTTGCACGGCTCACACCACCAGACACCGCAGTCGACGCTCTTCACGCGCTCCTCGGTGCGCTGACCGTCGGTGAGGTGCGCGTCATCGGCCGCCTCGTCGAGCAGCCGCCTTGGGGGCCCACAGCGCCCGCAGTCACGCGGTCGCCGCCGGAACCACCGACGGAGCGCCCACCCGCCCAGGGCGACCGCCCCGACGCCGAACTGGAGGAGCCGGGACGCGGACCGCTCGAAGTCGTTGCGCAGCGTCTCGGCCATGGGCCTGGGCGGGATACCGCGCGGCAGCGCCTCCGCCGCGAGCAGCGACGCCACGCGATCCACGGCCATCGCTTGCTCGAGCTCGTGCTGCGCCCGCAGCACCTGCTGCTGCTCCCAGTCGGTGTGTGCGCGCCCCGCGGGCAGCAGCAGGTGCGCATCACGCCGCATGAAGTTCACCGCGACGACCGCCACCGGCGTCGAGTCGAGGTAATCCACCGCGTCCTTCAACCCCTCGGCGAGCCGCTTGAGCTCGGGTAGCGCAGAGGGCGTCGAGCGACGAGGAAAAACACCCGCCCCTTGCCGGCGGTGTAGACGTCGTTGGCGGCCACGTCGAATTCGGCGCGCTGCTGCGCAGTCAAGGTGTCCGTCGGGTCCACCACCCAGCTGCGTGGGCTGCTCTCGGGGAAGGCCTTCTCTCCGCGGAGGTACGCCACGAGCCCGGGGTTCTCGCCCGGCTGTGGCGCCAGCGTCCGGACGGCGGGGCCCAGGCCAGTGCTGTCCTGCACGGCGCCTCGCCCGCCGGTGTTCGTGCGCCGGAGGAGACTGGCCAGGGCCTGGGCGGCCTCCGTGAGCGCCGCATCGAGGGTGCCGCGCTTCATGTTCGCCACCACGTCGTCGCGCATGACCGCGTCGCTCTGGGTGCTCGTCAGGCCGCAGCCGTCGCCGAGGATGATCTCGGCCTTGCGGTCCTGCGTGACGAGAAAAAAACGGACGCCGTCATCGCGGCCCGCGTGGCCCACGCCCCGGGCGTTGAAGACGTTGGTGGCGAAGGTGCGCGGTGCCACGCCCGAGGTCGTGTGGACCACCAGCACCCCCAGCTATCCTGCGCCCGCGGCGTCGAGGCCGGCGGCGGTGGCATCGAGCGCGCGCAGCGTGCTGCTCGACACGGTCCCCGTCTCGTCCTTTACCCAGCGGCCGCGCGGCGGCGGGGTGATGTCCCAGGGGGCGGCGATGACGGACGTGACGAGCAGCGTCGCGGCAAGCGGGAGCATGGTTTGCAGCGCAGCACTCGAAGGGCTCGACGTCGCGCCACGTCAGCCGCGCGGGGTCGTGGCCGCGTCGCGGCCCCACTGGCGAGCACCTTCCACGTCGAGCCACGACCCTGAAGGCGTGTGAGCGCGCGGGTCCCACCCGGCGCCTGCGTGCCCGGAGTCCGGCAGGAGCGCCGATTCCGGATGCGGTCACCAGCCTTCTGCGAGCCGTGTCAGCGCGGTGGTGGCTCATCAGGCCGAGGTCCCTCGACCATCGCGTGATGGCCCGGCCGTCGGCGCCCTCCGCTCGCACCGCTACGCGCGAGCAGCCGCAGCCCCGGCATGTCCTCGACGACGAAGCGCACGCCCTCGCGGCCGAGCCCCGACTGCTTCGCGCCTCTGGAGGGTTGCAGCGCTGCCGACGGCCAGCAGTAGCGCTGCGCGCGGGCCGTCGCCCTGGGCGCCCATGTGGTGTCGTCGAACGCGAGGCCCCACGCGATGCCGTGGAGCGAGCGCCAGGCCCTGCTCGCCGAGGCCCGGCGCGGCGTCAGCCCCGGGCGAGCAGCTCGAGCACCGCCTCGGCGCGCGGCGTGGCGGGCTCGCCGCCGAGGAGCATCGGCCTCGCGACGGGCTCGAAGAAGCGCCACTCGGCCGCCGGGTCGACGCCCTCGCGGCGCACGTCGGCGAGCTCCTGTGCGAGGTCGGTGAGAGGCGACTCGTGTGGCGCCTCGAAGAAGCGCCGCCCGAGCGCGTACCAGGCGCGCGCCAGGGGGCGCCAGCTCGCGGGGGGCTCCTGGCGCAGCCTCGCCGTGCAGCGCAGCGCCGCCGCCCACTGGTCGCGCACCATCCACCCGCTCGTCAGCTCGGCCACCGGGCGCCGCCAGCCCTTGCCGGCCCGCGCCTCGAGCTCGGCGTCAGGCAGGGTGAGCGCCGCCCACTCGCCGACGACCTGGTGCAGGTTGGCGACGGCGAGGGGGAACACCTCGCACCAGAACACCTCGTCGAGGCCCTCCAGCGGGAGCCCCGATTTCGCGCCCGCGAGGGCGACCAGCGGCACCGCCCAGCGCGTCTCGGTGTCGAGGAACAGCTCGCTCATCGCCTGCCAGAGGGGCCGGCGAACGTCGAGGTCGATTCGCTCCATGCCGCGACGGTGCCAGACCGCCAGCGCCCCGGCCAGCAACCCGGTCGGCCGGCCAGGCCCCTCGCCGCGGCGGTGCGCGACGAGGAGCGGCGTCGGGCCGCGCGTCGTCAGTTGCAGGTGGCGGGCGGCACGACGGTGAGGCCCCAGGCCCTGCTGCACGCCGGCGAGCACTGCTTGCCGTAGTCGGGCGACATGGGGCACGCCGGCACGTCGGACAGGCCGGGGCTCGCGGGAGAGCCCGAGATGGTGAACGAGGTGCGCTCCGAGAAGCTGCAGTCGCAGCCGGAGACGTGCTCCGCGCTGGCCGCGCTACCTCCCTCGCGCAGGAAGCGCACCGTGTAGTTCACCATGTAGGCGTCGGCGTCGAAGGTACGGAACGGCTGCGGGTTGTAGATGCCGTGCTGGCCCGCCGGCCGCAGCAGCGGAATGCGCAGCGCGTCGACGGTGCCGTCCGCGCGCGGCCGTGTCACCCGCAGCGCCTTGCCATCTCCGGGCCGCGGCACCGGGAAGCGCTCGGGGTTCGTCTTCTCCGACGCCGGGCAGCGGCTCTCGCCGCTCGCCGCCGACCAGTCGTCCTCGGGGCGGCACGAGAACGTCGCCTTGCCATCGGACACGTCGTCAGGGTCGAACAGCACGTGCGGGTTGCGCGTGAAGGTGCCCCAGCGCTGCATGTGCCAATCACCCTCGACGACCCATCTCGTCCGCAGGAAGTCCTCCTTCGAGATGCCGTAGCGCGGGTCGGGCGCGAAGAGCTCACGCCAGCCCACCTCAGGGCCGAAGCGGTCCGGGTCGCGCCGGTACGAGCCGAGCAGGCCCGAGGCCCGCGCGAGTGAGACGCCTGCGGCCGTCGGCACCTGCACGTCGCCGACGGTGGGCATCAGGAGCAGGTGGTTGCGCCCCTTGCGCCAGTTCGGGTCGTACGGCGCCTCGATGGGCTCGTCGATGATGCGCCGGGCCCACGAGATGGGGTCGGCCGGCGCCACGCCCGTCGCCGCGATGCCGTAGAAGCGCCGGAAGTCGGGTGTGTTGCGCGTGTACCCGAGCCCCTCCTGCATGGCCACGAGCGGCGCGCCCTTCGGGTACGTCGTGCCCTGGAAGGTGACGTTCCACTGCCAGGTCGACACCGTGGCCTTGGGCTCCGTCGCGCCCGCCTCGTAGACGCGCACCTCGACGCGGTCGCCGAGCTTCGGCGTGTCGGCGAAGACGGCCGGCGCATGGTCGCCGTCCTTCAGGCCGAGCAGCGAGCGCCGCGCGATGGGAGACAATGCGTCGGCCGCGATGGACAGCCGCACCCAGCCCCGCTCGTTCACGACGCCGCTGCGCGAGGTGCCCTTGTCGAGGTTCACCACCTCGAGGCGGTCGCCAGGCCTCACGCCAGGCACCTTCGCGAAGGCCCGCGCCGCGAAGCGCGCCGTGTCGTGCGCGTACCAGCCCAGCAGGAGCTCGCCTGCCGCCAGCGGGGCCCGCGCCTCGTCCTGCCGTGTCTCAGGCAGGCAGCCCAGGCCCTGCCCGGTGGCGAGCGGGTTGTCATGGCCGTCGGTGGGCAGGCAGCCCACCACCAGCGGGCCCGTCACCGGCAGCATCACCGCCTCGGCCAGGCCGCCCTGGCCGAGCCGCACCGAGATGTCCGTCAGACCGCCGCCCACCGCGTTCGGCGAGGTGGCGTCGAGGTCGGGCTCGGCCGCGGCGGTGACGGCGGTGATTTGCCCGCCGAGCGAGATGCCCCACGCGCCGAGCTTCGCGTTCGGCCCGCCGAGGTCGACGGTGCCGTCGCCGTCAAGGTCGCCCAGCACGCGGCCGTCGGCGTCCTTCGAGGTGCCGTTCATCGCGCGCAGGATTCGGGTGAACTGAATCTCTTCGAGCACCGACTGCCGCACCATGTCGCGCGTGTGGAAGCGGTTCGCCGTCCACTGGTCCGCGCCGCTCTCGGGGCAGCCGTCGTTGTTGAGGTCGCGGTCGCGGCCGTCGAAGATCATCGCGAGAATCTCGGGCGCGCCGTACCGGTTGAGCGTGGGCTTCGCGGCGAGGAACTCGATGCCGCCGGGGCACTCGGTGTCGAACACCGTGGTGCGGCCGTGGCCGTAGCTGTCGAGCGCGCAGCCGGCGACGCCCGTCTGGGCATGGCGCCCGGCGTGCAGCACGAATTCGGCCTTCGAGCTGCCGTAGCCGTGGGCGTAGAAGGCCACGGGGTAGGGCTTGCACCAGGCCTTGCCCTCGGGGTTCCCCGGCGTGCAGGTGACGTCGGCCGGCTTGGCGTCGCTGCGCGGCAGGGTGCACCAGAACGACACGCGCGCCTTCCCGTAGACGGCGACGCCCCGCTCGGCCTCGAGCTCGAAGGACTCGTCCTCGGTCGCCGGGTACTGCCTGGTGGCGTGGCCGTCACGGTCGACGAGCAGGTCGGGCGCCTCGAACCAGCCGGCGGCGATGGCGCCGACACTGGCGAAGTCGGCGTAACCGCCGCAAATCTGTTTGTCGCCGTCGACGAGGCCCGCGAGCTCGGCCCACGCCGCGCCGGCGCAGCCGCCCTCGATGATGCGCGAGGTGCCGCCGCGCGCCGCGCCCAGGGGCGGGTCGTTCAGCCGCCGGCGCCACTCGTCACGGGTCAGCAGGTCGAAGGTCGAGACCGGGAACTCCTCGGCGAGGCGCGCGAGGGGGCCCGAGCCGTGGAGCCCGGCGCGCACCAGCTCGAGGTCCTTCGTCATCGTTCCGACGGTGAAGGTCCAGGCGAAGACGACGTCGCTGGCCTCGAGCTCGTACCGCGGCAGCAGCGGCGTCACGCGCGACAGCACCGACAGGTGCTCCCGGGGCGCGGCGAGGGCGAAGGGCGACTCGACGGGCTTGCCGTCGGCGCCGACGAGGCGGTTGGTGAAGACGACGGCGTAGGTGCAGCGCTCCTCGAGCGGCCACACCGGGCGCGCGATGAGGGTGTTCGACTCGCGCTCGTACCAGCTCATCAGGTTGTCGGCGATGCAGCGGTCGTGCTCTGGCGTACCGAAGCGCAGGGCGTCGCAGGCCGCCGGCTCGACGAAGTTCGCCACGTCGAGCACGCCGTCTCCGTCGCGGTCCTCGCCGGGGTCGAGCACACCGTCCTGGTCGGCGTCCTCGTTCCACTGGTTGAACATGACCGATGACGACTCGCCCTCGGGGTCGTACTGGAAGAGCCGGTTGTCGGACTCGTCGAGGCGGTAGCCCTTCGGGGCCTTGTCGTCGGGGACGCGCTGGGTGTGGCTCATCAGCGTCACCGGGAAGCGGCCGCGCCCGAAGTCGAGGGCTACCTCTTCGCCGAAGCGCGAGCAGCGCGGGTCGACGTTGAAGAGGAACACCGCGTCGTCACGGAAGTCGAGGTTCTGCTGGTGGCGGGTGACGAGGTTCTTCAGGTCGAGCGGGCTCGAGAAGCGCGCCGTGATGGGGCCGTAGGCGCCGAAGCCGTCGAGGCGGTTGAACAGCGAGCGCACGCGCGACTCGTAGCGCGTCTTCGCCGCGGTGCTGATGTTGAGCCGCCGGCCCGTCGGGCTCGTCGGGTCGAGCCGCGTCGCCTGGTCGTTCGGCAGGGGAATCTCGGGCAGTGGCTGGTGCGAGACGTCCCAGACGACCTGCGGCCCGCC
>JADCJJ010000221.1 GCA_020247085.1 Myxococcaceae bacterium
CACTCGCTGGCACCGTCGGCGCGGAGCATCTCGAGGCGGCCGCCGGTGCCCAGCATGTGCTGGTGAAAGCCGCTGGCGTGAATGCGAATGGCCTGGTTGTTTTGCAGCACCCCGCCCGAGATGGTGCGCAAGAAGCCCGTCGGGTCGAACTGGAAGCTGTGCCGCACGTCGGCCTGCCCCGCAGGGATGGGCATCTTCCGGTTGCGCACCCACTCGGGGTTCGCCCACGGCATGATGAAGGCCTTCTTCTTCACCGTGTCCGAGACGGCCAGCTCGAGCGAGGTGCGGTCGACGCGGTCGGCCGGGTTCGGCGCGGCGGCGGTGTTGTAGTGCATCTGCAGGACGATTTTGCTCCCAGGCCGAATCAGCAGGCCCGTGTCCTGCGGGTACATCGTCGGCCGCACGCCGGGCGCCCACGAGCCGACCCACGCGACGGCCGAGGCGTTCCCGCCCGGGCCGCCGTAGCAGGTGTAGCCGGGGCCCGGCTCGGCGGCGTCGAGGTCGGTGACGCTCTTCACCCGCTCCGGTGGAATGAGGAAGGCGATGGCGTGGTGCACGACGCGCGGGTTGCCGGGCTTCACGTTGAAGCCGACGACGTAGGTGTCGGCCTGCGCGGGCCAGTCGATGACGAAGCAGTGGTAGTCGTCCGGCTCCTGCACCGGCGTCCACGACGCGGGCATGCCCAGGGTGAGGTCGACGCGCGGGAGCGAGGCCTCGAGGGCCATGGTGGACGAGGGCGGCGCACCGGTGGGCGTGCCCCGGGGCGCCCCGTCCTTCGCCCACGCCTCGAGCATCGCCATCTGCGCGTCGGTGAGGTTCTGGTCGTCGGCGTACTCGGTACACCCGGGCGCGGCGAGGTAGGGCGGCATGGTGCGGTTCTTCACCGCGACGACGACGGCCTCTTTCACCGCGGCCACCTGCTCGTAGGTGGTGAGCGCGAAGGGCGCGATGCCGCCCTCGACGTGACACGAGGTGCAGCGCGCCGTCATCAGCGGGCGCACGTCCTTCTCGTAGGTGACCTGCGTCGAGGAGCCACAGGCGGCGACGAGCGAGGCGACGGCGATGACGGTGAAGCGCATGGGCGAGCGTGTACCCGCCGGGTGGCGGTACCGGCAAGGTACGCCTGCCTCGCACCCGCCCAACGGTGTCCCCGGCGCCGCGAGGGCCCCCAACGACGCGCGCGGCGCGGCTTCCCATCGGGCGACGGGCGCTGTTTGCTTCGGCCCCCGAAGGCGTACATCGGGAGAAGGACACCGCCGTGACGGCTCCGCTCGACCTCCGCACCCTGTCCTGGAACTCAGTCATGGCGGCGAGCCCCGGGCCGCTCGACCTCGTCGTCGAGGCCTCGCGGGTTGACGGCGCGGTGCCGGCGGCGCTCCGCGGCGGGCGCCTGCTGTCGAACGGCCCCGGCTGGACGCACATCGGCGGCCGCCTCGCGCACCCCTTCGACGGCCATGGCTACGTGCGGGCCTTCTCGTTCGAGGCCGACGGCGCCGTGCGGCTGCGCGCGCGCTTCGTCGACACGCCGGCCTACCGCAGCGAGGTGGCTGCCGGGCGCCTCACGCACCGCGGGCTGGGCACCAACCTGGGCGACCGCTTCTGGCAGAACCTTTCGCGCGGCGGGGGCCTGAGGAACGTCGCCAACACCACCATCACCCGCTGGGGCGGCCGGCTGCTCGCTGGCTGGGAGGGCGGCGCGCCTTCCGCCGTCGACCCGGACTCGCTCGAGACACAGGGCGAGGAGACGTTCGGAGGCGCGCTGGCCGGCCAGGCGACGCTGGCGCACTTCAAGCATGACGCGGCGCTCGGGCGGCTGGTGACGTGCAGCGTGGCCATGGGGCCCTCGACGACGCTGACGTTCCGCGAGTTCGACGCCGACGGCCGCCTCACGCACACGCAGGCCGCGCGCATGCCGGCGACGCTCTTCGCGCACGACTTCACGCTCACGCCGGGCTGGTACGTGGTGGCGAGCAACCCGCTGAAGCTGAAGTGGGGCCGCCTGGCGCAGGCGCTGCTGGGCGGGGCGACGCTGCTCGACGCCATCGCCACTGACGCGGCGGCGCCCGGCGCGCTGTACCTCGTGCCGCGGCGCGCACCCGGGCCGGTGCGCACGGTGACGCTGCCTGACCGGGCCTTCGTGGTGCACTTCGGCAACGCCTTCGAGCACGAGGGCTCGGTGACGCTCGACGCCTGCCTCTTTCACGACTTCGCCTTCGGCGCCGAGTTCGGCTTCCGCGGGCCGCACGCGCTTCTCGACCCGCGCCTGCCGGACACGCGGGCGCCCCAGCGGCTCTTCCGCGTCGAGGTGGGCGCGAGCGCGACGACGGGCACCTGGCGGCAGCTGGCCCCGCATGGCGTCGACTTTCCCCGCGTGCACCCCGCGCACGAGGGGCGGCCGACCCCGCTGCTGTTCGGCGCCGCCCGGGCCGACCGGCGCTTCAGCGACCCGTTCGACTCGGTGCTGCGGGTCGACCTGATGGACCCACAGCGCCCGCCGCAGGTGTGGACGGCGCCCGACGGCGCCTTCGTCGGAGAGCCCGTCTTCGTGCCCTCGCTGACACGGGACGACGAGGGCCACGTGCTGGCCATGGTGTCGGACGGCACGGCGGGGCGCTCGACGCTCGCGGTGCTCGACGCGTCGAACGTCGCCGCCGGCCCCGTGGCGCGGGTGCCGCTGCCGCTGCTGCCGTACGCGTTCCACGGCAGCTGGGACCTGCCGGACTGAGCTGGACCGGGCCCGAAAGGGGAATGCGCGCACCGCCGCCCCGCCCACCATCACCAGGAGACTCGATACGGCCACGAGCCGGCCCGGGGTGGCGCCGGCTTCGACAACGGGGACCCCGACGCGCGTGCCCACCTCGGGGTCTCACGAGCCCGCCTCGAGGGGCCCGGCCCATCGACGCGACGGCGCGCGTCGGGGCCGGCTCGGCGAAACGCACGGTGGCATCATCGCCCGCCCTCGCGACGGCCCACCCCACCCGCGCGGCTGGCCTGCGTCTGACGCCGCACCTCGCGCACTTCGTGCGTCGGAGGACCTCGCACCGAGGCAGCACCCCGACGCGCCGGACCGCACCGCACCGCTGGCCTGTCGCTTGCTGAACCCTCGGGCGTCGTCTCACCCGCACCCGAGGTCCTGCAATGAACGTCGAACAGCTCATGTCTCGTCCAGTCGTCACCTGTGGCGTCGATGACTCCGCCAATCGCGCAGCCCAGCTGATGTGGGAGGAGGACATCGGCGCCGTCGTCGTGCTCGATGCATCGAAGCGCATCGCAGGCATCGTCACCGACCGCGACCTGTGCATGGCCGCCTACACGCGCGGCGCCACCCTGTCGCAGATTCTCGTTCGCGAGGTGATGTCGAAGGCCGTCGCCGTCATCGGCGCAGGCGAGCGTCTCGCCGCGGCCGAGGCGCTGATGCGGAGCAAGCAGGTGCGCCGGCTCCCGGTGGTCGACGCGGGCGGGCTGCTCGTCGGCGTGGTCTCGCTCAACGACATCGCCCGGGTCGCAACCGAGCAGCGCGGCCGCAAGAGCCCCGCGGTGGGGGTCGATGAGCTGGTGACGACCCTCGGGGCCATCTGCGAGCCGAGACGGCCTCAACACCTGGCGCGTCGCGCCTGAGACGTCACGCGTCACCACGAGGTGCGCCATGGAAGCCAACCGGGTCATGAGCCTCACCGTCATCACCGTCCCACCAGAGCTGCCGCTCGAGGCAGCGCACCGCATCATGCTCGACCATGGCGTGCGGCACCTGCCTGTGGTGGCCGGCGCGCTGCTGGCCGGCATCCTGTCGGACCGCGACGTGCTGTGGGCGGCGCAGCGCGAGGGCGACGGGGCCGACGAGCGCCAACCTGTCACCGTGGGCGAGGCGATGTCGCTGGCGCCGGTCTCGGGTGGCCCCAACACGCCCGTCTCCGCGCTCGCGAAAGCGATGGTGGACGCGAGGGTCGACGCGCTCCCCATCGTCACGAAGCAGAACGTGCTCGTCGGCCTCGTGACGTCGAGCGACCTGCTTCGGGTGCTCTCGCTCCTGCCGTCGGAGCCGCAGCCGACGCTCGACTTCCAGGTCCGCCGGGCGGCCGAGCTTCAAGCGAAGGCCTGACGCCGGCCGGCTCGAGCGCCCGCCAGCGCGCCCGCGAGGTGACGTGACGCCGATGACGGGCTCCGCGCCGTCGGACGTCCGGCGCGCTGACACGCGCACGCGTCTGCGACGTCATCATGACGACGGGCCCCTCCGTCAGACGCCACGCGTGCCTGGCAACCAGTCGGGCGACGCAACGTGAGGCCTCCGAAGCGCTCCCCTCG
>JADCJJ010000222.1 GCA_020247085.1 Myxococcaceae bacterium
CCACGACGCGAACGCCGAGGTGAGGTCGACTTCGTGCCAGTCGTGACCTGCCGCTCGCGTTCGCGTTTCGAACTCGCCCTTTCGCGCGCGGAGTGTCCGCTCAAGTTCCTTATCGTACGCGACCATGATCACTCGTTGGGCGCCCGCGACGGTGCGTTGCCAGGGCGTGGCGATGTGCTGGCCGTAGAGATCTGCGAGGTCTTCGAGTCGAGCCATGTCTCAGATCTTTCCCAGTCCAGGGTCCAGTCGCTCAAGGACGAACTCCACAACGTCGCCAGCGATGCTCATGTCGATCAGCCCGTGACGCTTCGCCTCGAGCGCGAGGCCTTTCGCCGATGAGGCCGAGCAATCAAGCACAGCCATCCAGCCAGACTGGAGGAGTGCCTCGCCGCGGAAACCTGCTGCCTCGCCCAGCCAGAGGGCGAAGGCCACCGCAGTTGGCGGGGCCTGAACACGTCTTCGGATCTTGAACGTGCGGCCTTCGAGGTGACCAGTCTGGGTCCAGGTGCTGGAGACGTTGCGAACCACCTTGTCGACCGTGGCGTCGTTCATTCTCTCGCCCACCAGAGTTCGAAGCGCCTGACGGATGGGTGCGCGCTGAATCTCGGAGCCGACCGGCTGCGAAAGAACCGGAGCGGCGGATGCCATCAGCAGTGGGTCGCGGGCGACGGCGACGAGCAGCGCCAAGAGCGGTCGAGCCTCAGGCTCGATCCCCCAGAGCCCCCGGAGCACACGGAACATCACGACGAACGGATCCAGCGCGTACAGCTCGGCCAGGCGCTGATTCGACAGCCGCCGCGTAGCGGCTGTTGGTTTTTCGAGGCAGTTGTCTTCGATGATCGCCTTCGCGTACCCGTCCCGGTCAGCCCGCGTAGGGGCAGCCGCCAACACGGCCTCGAGCTCGGCCAGCATCAGCGTGCGACTGGAGTGAGTCCCCTTCGCCCCGAAGCGGAACCCGACCTTCGCCCCGACGGAAGGTGCCCCGGCCGCGGGGAAGAACTCCATGGCTTTCATTTCCGCAAGGGACATTGAGAATCCGCCGGCAAACCTGCCGGCACGGACGGTGACAGCCCCGGTTCTTGATGTCAAGACGCGCCTCAGTTCTTGCCGGCAAGTTTGCCGGCGGACTGAGGAAGCCGCTGATTCCGGTCGGATCCAAGTGAATCATGTGGTTACGGTCGAGGTTCATACATCGCCGACATCATTCGGGCGGCCTCTGCGATCTTGCGCCGCAGCAGCGGCGGGTTGAGCACCTCGCATTCCGACCCCAGGCTGAGCAGAAAGCCCTCGAGTTCTGGACAGATCCCGACGCGCAGCCGGACGAGCACCCCATCAGGAACCTCCTTCGAGGTCTGCGAGCTGTGCCACCGGTGGGTTCGCACGAAGACCCGCCATCGGGGTGTGAGCTTGAACTCGATGTCGTCGATCGACTTCGGGTTGAGGAACACGCCGAACGAACGCTGGAAGATCTGGTCGGGGTTGTACTCGGTGGGCGATGGATAGCTGAACCGCGTTCGCGCTTCGACGGCCTGGATCCGAGCGAACCGCAGGGCGCGATGGCCATCCTCGGTTCTGACGAGGAGGTAGAGCCGGTGTTGGTACAGGACCAGCGAGAGCGGGTCGACAACGAGCGACTGCTTCTCGCCAGAGAATCGCTCGTACTCGACCGCAATGCGCTTCTCCTTCAGAAGCGCATCGAGAACATCGTCGAGGGGCGACTCGTCGACCGAGAGGCTGACGTCGTTGCCCTGGAGCAGGACGAGGAACTTCCTGTCGATGTTCCGGAAGTGCCGTCGGTGAGGCGAGCGGTCGATGAGCCATTGGCGCACCGCTTCGAATCCCTGTCGGTAGGTGGTGCCGTCGAATGCGGGAGCCATGCTGCTTCCGAAGCAGGCAGCGATCACCTTGTCGTAGCCGAGCGTCGATGCGGGCGGCGTGAAGTCCCACGTGTGCGCCTTTCCGTCTGTCGTGCGCGCCACGCCCGGGAGTTCCTCAATTGCGCGAAGCTGGCGCGCAGCTGCTGGGCCTTTCACGCCAAGACGCTCGGCTGCCGTCCTGGCGTTCAGAGTCTTGCCGGACATCAAGTCGCTGATCAGGCTGACCGTGCGGCGGATGCCTGACAGACGGCCGTTCTTGGGGCGGGACATGCATCTGATCCTCTAAGGATCTGGTCGTCTGGACAAGCGCGGCCTCTGCGTCAATCTGACGCGATGCCGAAGCCTTCCCTCCACCTGCCGATGCCGGCGCTCTTCACCTCTCTGCAGAAGAGCCTGATCACCCAGCTCGAGACGGGTCGCGATCTCGCCACGCATCCGTCGGATCTCGGCGACGACTCCGAGTTGAAGTGGCTGGCCTTCCTTCAAACGCACCTTCCGCGGCGGTACCGCGCGGAGAAGGCGAAGGTCATCGACCACAAGGGGCAGGTGAGCGAGCAGATCGACATCGTCATTTTCGACGCTCTCTACTCGCCGGTCTGGGCCGCCGAACGTGGGGTCACGTACGTCCCGGCCGAGGCAGTGTACGCCGTCATCGAGGTTAAGCAGGACATGACCGCAGGGCACCTCGCGTACGCAGCGAAGAAGGTCGAGTCGGTTCGGAGACTTGAGCGAACGACGACTTCGATCCCTCACGCTGGCGGGCGATTCCCCGCCAAGCCGCCGTTTCCGATCCTCGGCATCTTCCTCGCTCTTCAGGGCGCAGCGCTCGAACGAAAGAAGCTCAGCACGCTCGCGGAGAGCAAGAACGTGATCCGCCGCCTCGACCTTGGCTGTGTCGTTCAACGGGGCAGTTTCGAGGTTGTCGACGGGACCTTGGTGATCCAGCCCCGCAACGTCTCGCTGAGCTACTTCGTTCTTCGGCTGCTCGCGCGCCTCCAAGCGCTCGGCACCGTCCCGGCCATCGACCTCGACGCCTACTCGGCGGCGGCTTTCACCAAGATCACCCTCTGACAGGACGCCAATGCCACTCGACAACAACACGCTCGATTCGATGCTCCGCTCGCTGATCACCAAGGGTGAGCCCACCGAGTCACAATTCTCCGGCGCCAGTCGCAGCCACAACTACCTTCGCGACGTTCTTGCCTCGGGCCAGTTTGGTTACCGCCTCGGGGATACCTACCTCACCGGCAGCTACGCGCGCGGCACGGCGATCTACCCGCTTGACGACGTCGACATCGTCTTCGAGTTTGACCCGAAGGCCTATGCCAGCTGGTTCCAGCCGGACGTCGACCAGGTCCTTCAGAGCTTCGCGCGCGCGATTCGTTACCGGTACAAAGAGAGTCGCGTCGACGTGCAGAACCGCTCTGTCGGCCTCAAGCTCAACCACCTCGACATCGACGTTGTGCCAGCGATTGCGACCGACGAGGAGGGCTACATCCTGGTGCCGGACCGTCGAGAGGGCACCTGGATTCGCTCGGCGCCTAAGCTCCACACCGCCTGGGGCCGCGAGCTCAACAAGCGAACCAACGGGCTCTTCAAGCCGCTCGTGAAGCTTCTGAAGATCTGGAACCGGCAGGGCCCGCAAACCGCACAGGTGCGCTCGTTCCTGATTGAGACCATCGCGATGCGCATGTTCCTCAAGCTCCCGCTGAACAGCGTTTTCGAGGGGGCGTACCTCTTCTTCGACATGCTCTCGTCGTTCGCATCGGAGTCGAAGCACACGTGGAACACGACGTACGGCGTTCAGCTCGGGTACTGGACGGGCAACACGGTGCCCGACATCGCCGAGACGGGCATCAACGTCGCCGAGGGAATGGATGAAGCCCTCCGAGAGCGGTTCATCAGGCGGGCGGTGCGGTCTCGCGACGCTTTCCTCTCAGCGCGGAACGCTCGGTTCTACGAGACCGGCGAGCAGCACCTGCACAACGCGATCTGAACGCACCGCTCAGCTGCGCTTCAGCTCGTCGAGGGTTCGACCGTCCTTCGACTTCCACACGACCCACCCGTTGGTCGCCGAGCCTGCGACCATGTCGGAAGCTCCGCTCGGTGAGCCGAAGAGAACGTCGCGCTGAAACACGTACACACCTTCGACCAAAGCCAACGCGCCCTCGTCGAGCAGGGACTTTCGGCGGCGCTCGATTGATCCGCGCGCGCTCGGCGCCACTTCGACGCGCGCCGTTGAGCCCTTTCGAACCACGAAGCCCTCCTCCGTGTACTCGCCAGTCGCGCGATACCCAGTCCCTTCGAGAGCAAAGCCATCCTCGTCGACCGCGTGGCCTCCGGGACCCGCCAGCGACTCGAAGATGGGTTGCCCAAGCGAGGCTACGAGGATTCGCGCAGTGTCGAACAGCTCGAGGCAGTCGGCCTCCAGTGGCGCCGGCGTGTGTGGCTTGCTCCCCGCGTTCCCATTCTCGACTTGGTACCGACCGGCCCTGGCAGATTCTCTGATGCTCAACCACTCCAAGAAGAGGGCGTGGGTCTGGGTCAGGCTGTTGGTGAGCGAGTGGGCGATCAACACGCGAGACCAGAAGTCCTTCTCTTTGTGATGCTGGGCCAAGCGTGCCCCGACTTCACCCGACTGGCCGATGTAGAGAGATGACCGCTCCAGCCCATCGTGATCACCGATCAGGAAGTAGAGGCCGACTTGTTTGCTCTCCGGCATCGCGCGGAAGTCCTCAAGGAGGGCGCGCGGAACCTCGATGACCTGCAGGATGCTCGTCGTCAGCTGCCCGACGCGGATTCCTCTGGGATCGCCGGTGGGTAGGAAGATTTGGATCGTTCGCGCTCTCGCCATATGCGGCGAGGATATCAGCCGAAGAGTTCACGGAAGTGGCTTTGCTGCGCCGCCCAAATCGGCTCGTGGGCGATCCTGCGCAGCGGACGCTCGCTCGACGGTTCCACCCCGTCGATCGCCTCCATCTCGAGGACTGTCAGCTGCAGATCGGGAGCGAGCAGGAGCAGGTCGAGGAGCTGCGTCACCCGCGCCCGCGTGAGGCCCAGGTTGCGCGCCACGGCGGCTCGGTCGGCGACCGCGCCGTTCTCGATGGCCCGTTGCAGGTGGTGGGCAAGCGCCAACTGGCGCGCGACGTGGGCCGGACGGCGAACTGGTGCGGGCTTTGGGGCGGGTGGGGTGGCCGCGAAGGCGACCGACTTGCCCGCCCGTTGGCGCAGGAACGCGCCTTCGATGATCACTCGTTGGTCCTTCTTCTCGGTGCTCATGCTGCCGCCGCTCCCGCGAAGTCGATCATCGTGATGCGAACGGAACCGGCCTTCTCGTCGACGCGGACGTCCTCGATCAGCGCGGCCATCAACCGAACGCGGTTCTCGGGCGTCATGATCGCCCAGGCCTCGCGGAAGTCGTCCAGGGTCTCGAGCACTGGCGTGAACTCCTCGATGACAGCGAGCACCTCCACCAGGCCGCGCTCGGCGTCGGTCAGGCTCCGCTCGGCAGCCTCGAGCTGCGCGGTTTCCGCGGTCAGCCGTTCGGACACAGCCTCCCGTGCCTTGCCGTCGAGCGACGAGAGTTCCTCGATGAGCTTCGAGGCCCGCACCGAGTGCGCGGCGACCAGCTGCGGCGCGGCTTGCTTCACCGCCTCCAGCACCGCCTGCTTCTCCTTGAGCTTGGCCTGTATCGAGGTGTGGATGTCACCTCTCAAAGAGCTGC
>JADCJJ010000223.1 GCA_020247085.1 Myxococcaceae bacterium
AGCAACGCCGCGAGGGCCGGGGGCACCTCGAGCCGCTCACCGATGAGCGGCTCGACGATGGTCTCGAACTTCGCCGGGTGGGCCGTCGCCGCTACCAGCAGCGCGCGCTGGTGGCCCTGGGCCCTCAGCCGGTCGCGCACCGCGACGCCACAGGCGGTGTGCGGGCAGACGGCGGTGCGCGTGGCCCGGAACGTCTCGGCGATGGTGCGCCGAATCGTCTCGTCGTCCACCCAGTCGGCAGACAACTCGTGGCGCAGCGCCTCGACGTCGGGCCACCAGTGGCGAAGGCGCTCGAGGTTGCTGGGCGCGCCCACGTCCATCGCGTTGGCCAGTGTCGGCCGGCTCGGCGCCGGGGCGTAGTGGCCGCTCGAGATGAAGTCCGGTAGCACCCGGTTCGCGTTGGTGGCCAGGGTGACGTGGCCGATGGGCAGGCCAAGGCGCTTCACCATGAGGCAGGCCAGCGCGTTGCCGAGGTTGCCCGTCGGTACGATGACGTCGACTGGAGAGACGTCACGCGCGGCCAGCACCAGCGCGGCGTGCGCGTACGAGGCCATCTGCGGCAGCAGCCGCCCGAGCGAGATGCTGTTGGCCGACGAGAGCCCGTGGCGGGCGACGAGGGCCGGGTCGGCGAAGGCAGCCTTCACCAGCCGCTGGCAGTCGTCGAAGGTCCCTGCGACGCGGAAGGTGCGCACGTTGTCGCCGAACGCGCCGAGCTGGTGCGCCTGCCGGGCCGACACGCGCCCGTCGGGGTAGAGGATGACGACACGGAAGCCCGGGCGGCCATGGAAGGCGGCCGCCACGGCGGCGCCGGTGTCGCCCGAGGTGGCCACCAACACCGTCGTCGGCGGCAGCCCCAGCCGCGCCAGCGCCTCGGCGAGGAACCGCGCGCCGAAGTCCTTGAAGGCCGCCGTCGGGCCGTGGAACTGCTCCAGGAGCCACGTGTCGGCGTCGAGCTCCCGCAGCGGCGCGTCGAAGGTGAAGGCTGCGTTCGTCACGGCCGGCAGGTCGAGTGGCTCGTCGGCGAAGAGCGGCGCGAGCAGCCGCGTCGCGGTCTCGGCCAGCGTCCCGCCGTGGGCGAGCGGCGGCAGCACCGCGAGCGGGAACACGTACAGCCCGCCGTCGGGCGCCAGGCCCTGGGCGAGCGCGGTGGTGAGGGCCACCGGGCCCGCCCCACGCGTCGACACGCACCTCATGGCCGCAGCACCCTCGCGCGCGGGCCCGCCACCTTCGACACCAGCACGTCGGCGCCGAGCCTGACGCTGCGGAACGCCTCGGCCATCGCCGCGCCCGCCGCCTGAGCCTTCGCCCTCGAATCGAACCAGGCGAAGACCGACGGGCCCCCGCCTGAGATCGAGGCCCCGAGCGCGCCGCCGTCGAGCGCTGCCTCTTTCACGCGCCGGAAGCCGGGGATGAGGCGGGCCCGGCGCGGCTCCACCAGCACGTCGCGAAAGCCCCGGCGCACGAGCGCCAGGTCCTTCTTCCAGCAGCCGGCGAGCAGCAGCGCCAGGCCCTCGCTCTGCACCGCGAAGTCGTGCAGCTGGTACGGCCCCCGCAGCGCGGCCCGCGCCTTCCGCGTCTCGAGGACGAAGTGCGGGTGCACCAGCGCGCAGAAGAGGTTGGCCGGCACTGGTACCCGCACCGGCGCTCCGCGCGCAGGCGCGATGACGAGCCCTCCCACCAGCATCGGGGCCACGTTGTCGCCGTGCCGCGACCCGCTGGCGGCCGCCTCGCCGTCGATGGCCAGCTCGTACAGCACCTCGAGGGGCACCGGCTCGTCGAGCAGCGCGTTGGCCGCCACCAGGGCCGCGACGGCCGACGCCGCCGAGCCGCCCATGCCGCTGCCCAGCGGAATGCCCTTGTCGAGCTCGAGCTCGAAGCCCACCCCGGGGCGCAGCCGCGCCAGCCCCAGCAGCGCCCGGCCCGCGGTGTTGTGGCGCGCGTCGGTGGGCAGGTCCGCCACCACGCCTCGAATGGCGGTCACCCGCACCCGCCGGTCGCTCGTGAGGCGCACGGTGGCGACGTCGCCTGGGCCCTGAACCGAGTGCCCGAGCATGTCGAAGCCCACGGCGGCGTTCCCCACCGACGCCGGCGCGAAGGCCCGCGCCTCGGCCCTGCGCATCACAGCTTTGCTCCCAGCGCCGCCGCGATGCGCAGCACGTCGGCAAAGATGCCGGCGGCCGTCACCTCGGGCCCCGCGCCCGGGCCCTGCACCACCAGCGGGTTGCTGCGGTACCGCGCGGTGGTGAACTGCACCACGTTGTCGGTGAGCGCGATGTGCGCGAAGGCGTGCGAGCGGGGCAGCTCGGCGAGCGCCACCTTCGCCGTGCCCTGCCCGTCAAGCCGGGCGACGTAGCGCAGCACCGCGCCGCGCGCTCTCGCCGCCTCGAGCCGCGCCAGCATCGGCGCGTCAAGCTCGCCCAGCCGCGCGAGGAAGGCCTCGGGGGGCACGGACCCGAGCGCCGGGGGCACGAGCGACTCGACCTGCACCGCCTCGAGCGAGGTCTTCCACCCCACCTCCCGGGCGAGAATGACGAGCTTGCGGGCGACGTCGGTGCCCGAGAGATCGTCGCGCGGGTCGGGCTCGGTGTAGCCCAGGGCGCGCGCCTCGCGCACCAGCTCGCCGAAGGGCCGCGACCCGTCGAAGGTGTTGAAGAGCCACGCCAGCGTGCCCGAGAAGATGCCCTCGACGGCCAGCACCTCGTCGCCGGTGTCGAGCAGGTCGCGCAGCGTCGACAGCACCGGCAGGCCGGCGCCCACGGTGGACTCGGCGCGGAAGCGCGCCCGGCTCGAGGCCTGACGTATCGCCTCGTAGCGCGCGAGCGGGCCCGAGCCGGCGTGCTTGTTGGGCGTCACCACGTGAATGCCGCGTGACAGCCAGTCGGCGTAGCGGCTCGCCACCGCGTCGCTGGCGCTGCAGTCGACGATGACGGCGTGCGGCAGGTGGTCGGCGAGGACGTGCGCGGTCAGGCGGTCGAGGTCGGCCGGCTGGTCGAGGGCCGGCGCGGTGAGGTGGTGCTCGCCCAGCGCCATCTTCGAGCGGGTGGCGACGGCGCGCACCCGCAGGTCGAGCCCGTTTCGCTCGAGCAGCCGCGGCCGCGCCGCCTCGAGCTGCGCGAGGAACGTGCGCCCCACGTTGCCCGGGCCGACGACGCCGACCGAGACCGTGAGCGCCGAGAGGTAGAAGCCCGCGTGCACCGCCCGCAGCGCGCGCGTCGCGTCGGCCGCGGCGATGGCCACCGAGATGTTGCGCTCCGAGCTGCCCTGGGCGATGGCCCGCACGTTGACGTGGGCCCGGGCGAGCGCCGTGAAGAGCCGCGCGGCGGTGCCCGGGGTGCCCGCCATGCCGTCTCCGACCACCGCCAGCGCCGCGATATCTGGCGTCACGGAGATGGCCTCGATCAGCTTCGAGTCCAGCTCGCGGCGGAAGGCCTCTTCGAGGGCGCGCTGCGCCGCCGGGGCCTCGCGCGCCTGCACCACCGAGCAGATGGAGTGCTCGCTCGAGCCCTGGCTGATCATCACCACCGAGACGCCGGCCTGCTTCAGCGCGCCGAACGCCCGCTCCGCCGTGCCGGGTACGCCCATCATCCCCGCGCCCTCGACGTTGACCAGCGCGAGCCCCGAGAAGGCCGTGATGCCCTTCACCGGCCTCGTCGTGTCGGTCGTGCGCTCGATGCGCGTCCCCGGCTTGTCGGGAGCGAAGGTGTTGCGGATGACCAGCGGCAGGCCCCGCTCGAAGGCCGGCGCCATCGTCTGCGGGTGAATGACTTTGGCGCCGAAGTAGGCCAGCTCGCACGCCTCGGCGTACGACATGCGGTCGAGCAGCACCGCCTCGGGCACCAGCCGGGGGTCGGCCGACAAGACGCCGTCGACGTCGGTCCAGATGTGCACCTCGGTGGCGTCGAAGAGGGCGCCAAAGATGGCGCCCGAGTAATCGCTGCCGTTGCGGCCCAGGGTGGTGATGCGCCCGAGACGGTCGCGGGTGACGAAGCCGGTGATGACGACGCGCTCGGGGGGCCGCCCGTCGAGCCATGCCTCGAGCTTTCGCCGCGAGGTCACCCAGTCGACCATGGCGCCCAGCGGCGTGCGCTCGACGACGAGCACCTCGCGGGCGTCGAGCCAGCGCGTCGCCTCCCCCCGGTCACGCAGGTGTGCGTCGAGCAGCAGCGAGCTGAACACCTCGCCCAGCCCCTGCACCACGTCGAGCACGTCGTCGGACGGCGCCCCGAGGACGGCCTGCGCCGACAGCAGCGCCGTCATCGTGGCCAGCTCGCGCTCAAGGCGCTCGAGGGTCGGGCCGGCCCGCTCGGCCAGCAGGTCGAGGGCGACCTGCCGGTGCTTGTCGGCGAGGGCCGTTGCGTCGAGGCGCCAGGACTCGTCGCGCGCCGCCGCCTTCTTCGTCACTGCGATGAGGGCGTCGGTCACCTTCGACATCGCTGAGACGACGACCGCCTGCCGCTCGCCGCGTCGGGCAATGAGGATGTCGGCCACCGCGCGAATGCGCGCGCTGGTGCCCATGCTGGTCCCGCCGAACTTGTGCGCGACGACGCTCAAAGGGCCCCTCCCCGCTGCATGAAGACCGCGTCGCTCACTCGACCAGCAACAGGCCGCCCACCATCATGTCCATCGCGCAGCCGAACTTCACCTCGCCGGCCTTCGTCGGCGTCCAGGCGATCTCGACCGGCTTGTTGAGCGGCAGGTCGGCCTTGACGTCAGTGCCGGCGATCAACATCTCGGTCGCGCACGTCTCGTCGCTCACGCGCGTGACGACGAACTTCACCGGCTCGCCCTGCTTGAGCGACACCTTTCCCGGCTGGAACCCGTCGGCGGTCACCTTGAGCTCGACGACGCGCGGGGCCGCGTCAGGCTTCGGCGCCGCGCCCGTGTCGGGTGACGGGGGCAGCGGCGCGGCGGCGTTCTCGGCCCGAAGGGGCTTCACGTCGGCGGCCTTCGGCGCGTCGGCCGGTCCCGGGCCGTCTTTCTTGCAGGCGCCGACGAGGGTGAGCGACGACAGGAGGGGAAGCAGGAGCGGACGCATGGCGGGTGTCTACCCGGAGCCGCCGCGGCGCGCATCACTCCGTCGAACCCCGGGGCGCAAGTTGCTAGGCTCCGGGCGTTGGTTTTCCCAAAGGTGACGCGATGGAGTGGACTGCCTGGGC
>JADCJJ010000224.1 GCA_020247085.1 Myxococcaceae bacterium
CTGGGCGTCTTCACGCTCGCGACCTACACCCTGCGGCTGTGGGCGGTGTCGAAGGGCGCCATCCCCACCGAAGAGGCGGGCCCGTCGTGGCTGTCGTACCTGCCCTTCTTCGGCGGCCTGCTCGAGCTGGTGATGCTGTTCTTCACGGTGTCGGCGGTGCTCGAGGCGACGCGCCGGCACCGGCCGCTCTCGGCGGAGCCGGCGCTGGTGGCCGGGCAGCTGCTCGCGTTGGTTCCGCCAGTGGCCGAGTTCATCCGCACCCTGTGCCGTCGAGCGAAGGGCTACCACCGAGGGAGCCGCGTGAGGGTGCGCCGGCGCCGGGCCACCGCGCGAACAGCCTCAGGCGCCAGGCGTCGTCGCCGCCCGACTGTCCGGCGCGGGTGGTGTCGGCGAAGCCGGTGGAGCCCGGAGCGGGGACGGCGAACGATGCGATGCGACGCGCAGCCGGCGCAGGACCGGGACGAGGTGCGCCCCGGACGCAAGGCGCGCGGCACGCGGAACGACGAGCGACTCCAAGCCCCACCCGCGCGGGACGACGGTCGACACCAGACGCAACGCGCGCGGCATGCGGAACGACGGGCGACTCCAAGCCCCACGCGCTCGGGACGACGGTTGACACCAGACCCAGCGCGCGGCGCGCGGAACGACGGGCGACTCCAAGCTCCACGCGCGCGGGACGACGGGCGACACCAGTCGCAACGCGCGCGGCATGCGGAGCGACGGGCGACTCCAAGCCCCACGCGCGCGGAAGGACGGGCGACTCCAGACACACCGCTCGCGGCGGGTGGAACGATGGGCGACGAGAAGCGCGGCGGGCGGAGCAGGCGGGCGCCCCACGTCGCGCGAAATTGACCTGGCGCGCCGATGCTTCCAGGGTGCGGCCCATGCGCGCGTCGTGGCTCCTCGTTCTCCTCGCCCTCGGCTCGGCGTGCCAGTGCGGCAGCACCGCGACGGTCCTCGGCCGAGCGCCCGACGCCGGGAGCAGCGCGGGAGGCCCGGCGAGCCCCGACGCGGGCGGAGGCGGTGGCGCAGCTGGAGGTGGTGCGGCAGGCGGCGGCGGGGGCAGCGCTCCGTCGTGCACCGACGGTGACGCCTGCGGCGACGGCGGCGTCTGCGCGGGGGGCACGTGCTGCGCGGCGGCCTCCGCGTGCGGGGCGTCGTGCTGCGGCGCCGGCACCGTGTGCAGCTTCCTTCGCTGCGTGACGCCCGGGGCGCCCTGCCGCGACTCGAGCGAGTGCGCGGCGGCCGACTTCTGTGACCTGGCCGGGACTCGACCGGGCCAGTCCGACGGCGGCGTCTGCGTCACCGCGCCGACGCCGGGCCAGTGCGTACCCCGCCCGCCGCAGTGCCCGCCCGACGGAGGCGGCGTGGTGGGCCTGGGCTGCGTCGAGCCCTGCCGCTTCACGCGCGCGGCGCAGACGTTCCGGCCCGTCGTCAAGTACAGCTGGGGCAGCGCCACCCTGCCGACGGCCACCGACGTGATGATGGCGCCCATCGTCACGCAACTGTCGGACGACGACTGCGACGGGCGCGTCACCGCCCAGGACACGCCCGACCTCGTCGTCGTCACCTTCGCCAACGGCCAGTACACGCAGGTGGGCACGGTGCGGGCCCTCACGGTGCGCGGCGGCGCGCTCGTCGAGGTGTGGAGCCGCCCCTCGCTCGTCAACGCGATGAGCCAGCTGGCGTCGGGCGACCTCGACGGCCAGCCGGGCAACGAGGTGGTGGGCTGCGGCCCGTCGACGCTCGTCGCGCTGCGGGCCACCGGCGCGGTGCTGTGGAGCAGCCAGGCCCAGGGCTGCAACCAGCCGTCGCTCGCCGACCTCGACGGTGACGGGGCGGTCGAGGTCGTCACCGAGAGCCAGGTGTTCGACGGCCGCACGGGCGCCCTGCGCCTCACCCTGCCCTTCAACGCCAACACGCTGGTGGCCGACGTCGACGGCGACGGCCGCCAGGACGTCGTGTCGGCGGGCCAGGTGGTGCAGCTCGACGGCGGCCTCGTCGCCTCGGCGCCCGGCGTGGCGGGCCGGGTGGCCATCGGCGACCTCAACCGCGACGGCCGCCCCGACATCGTCGCGGTCAACACCAGCACCCACACCCTCTCGGTGTGGAGCTACGACCCGGCGGCCCCGACGAAGGGCCGCGTGGTGCGCACGGGCATCGACATCAACGCCACCCTCTCTCCGTCGCTGTGCCCGCCGGGCAGCGCGGGCGCCACCGTGGGCGGCGGGCCTCCGACGCTGGGCGACTTCAACGGCGACGGCTACCCCGACGTCGCGCTGGCCGGCGGCGTCGGCTACGCGGTGTTCGACGGCCAGAAGCTGATGGACGGCGTCACGCCAGGCCCGCTGACGCTGCTGTGGATTCGGCAGACGCGTGACTGCTCCTCGGCGGCGACGGGCAGCACGCTGTTCGACTTCGACGGCGACGGGCGCGTCGAGGTCGTCTACGGCGACGAGCTGAACCTGCACGTCTACGACTCGGCCACGGGCCGCGAGCTGTTCACCGCGTGCAACACCTCGGGCACCCTCGTCGAGTACCCGGTGGTGGCCGACGTGGACAACGACGGGCAGGCCGACCTCGTGGTGGTGTCCAACGCGTACGCCTTCGCGTGCGCCGACGACCCGAGCCGGCGGCACTCGGGCGTGCGCGTCTTCCGCAGCATGGACGACGACTGGGTGGTGACGCGCAAGGTGTGGAACCAGCACGCCTACTCGGTCACCAACATCGAAGAGGACGGCACCGTGCCGCGCGCCCCCCCGCGCAACTGGACGGTGCCGGGCCTCAACAACTTCCGGCAGAACAAGCAGCCAGGCCTCGAGTTCGCCGCTGCCGACGCCGTCGTCTCGGTGAGCGGAACCTGCGCGGGCGACGGCGTTACCTACCGCGTGACGGTGCGGAACGTCGGAGAGGCGCCGCTCCCGCCAGGCGCGCGCGTCGAGCTCGTCGCCTCGACGCCTGCGGGCCAGCAGGTGCTCGCGCGCTTCACCACCACCCGCGGCCTCGGCCCGACGCAGGCCGAGACGTTCTCGCACACCACCCAGGGCGCCCTCGGGGCGACGTCGGTCTTCGCGCGGGTCGACCCGGGCGCGGTGCGCGAGTGCCGCGCGAACAACAACACCTCGCCGCCGGCCATGCTGGGCTGCATCAACTGACGGCGGCGGGCGGCCTCAGAGGCCAAGGCTGACGCCCGCCGTGCCGCCGAACACGATGGCGTCAGCGAAGCTGAAGACACGGCCCCCGACGCGCACGTGGAGCCACTCGGAGACGGGCACGATGAGCGCGCCCTCGAGCGCCGCGTCGACGCCCGAGGGGCCCAGCAGCAGCGACGGCCGCAGCTCGAGGCCGAAGGTGCGCAGGCCGTCACGCCAGAAGGCGTAGCGGTGCGGCAGGCCCACGTCGAAGCCCTCGCGCACCTGCCCCGCGGCGGTCACCAGCCGGCGGTAGCCCATGGCGAGGCCTCCCTCGACGTGCGCCTTCGGCGCCAGCCGCACCAGCAGGTGCGTCGCCAGCTGGGAGATGGCCGTCGGGCTCAGGTCGAACGAGACGTCGCCGCCGACGGCGTCGAAGGCCATCGTCAGGCGGCCCTGTCCGAAGGGGCTCGGCCCACCGAGGGTGACGCCGCTGTCGGCGCCGCCGAGCAGGTCGAGCTGGAAGCTGGGGCAACCCCACCGCTGGCGGACGATGGGGGGCGCCTCGTCGTCGAGGGTGTAGACGACGACGGGCAGCACCGCGGCCAGCAGCACGGCCATGACGAGGAGCGCCTTCCC
>JADCJJ010000225.1 GCA_020247085.1 Myxococcaceae bacterium
CGCTCGACGCGTCGGGCCGGCTCGGCTGCGGCTCGGGGTCCGTCGGGCACCCAGCAACAGCCACCGCGACCGCGGTCATCAGGCACAGGGTCCATGTTCGCATCGCCGTCACCTCCAGCACCGGTAGGCCGCCGTCGTGTGGCTCACCGCGATCGCCCAGTTGCTCCCGCTCCGGCCGAGCCGGCAGTTCCCGTTCCCCTGGGAGTTCGAGAGGAACGATTGCTGCGAGTAGCCGCCGCTCAGCGACGAGTTCGTGCCGTTCCTGCCGCCGCAACAGGCGTCGTTTCGGCACGAGTCCATCGCGCAGCAGTAAAAGTTGTTGTTTCTGATCTCGGCCTCGTCGCATGCTTGAAAGCTGTTCCCGATGACGGTCGGCTGCGTCGCCGTGCAGGGCCCATAGCCGTTGCACGTCGAGGAGCACTGCTCGATGCCGGCGAAGGTGCCCGTGCAGTACGAGGGCAACCCCACGACCGAGTTCGAGGTGCAGCTGCGGGACTCGGTGTCGCACGATTCACCCTGACCTTGTTGCACGACGCCGTCGCCGCACCACGCGTTGGCCAGCACGGTGAGCGAGAACGTCGTCGTCGCCGACGAGCCGCAGTCGGTGCTGGCAACGAGGGTGACGGTGCGGGTGCCGGGGTCGGTGGCGTTGTTGGTGGGCGTGCCCGACACCGCGCCGGTGGTGGGGTTGACGCTGAGCCACGGCGGGTTGTTCTGCAGGCGGTACGTCACCCGGCTGCGGGTGTTGACGGTGGCCTGGGCGCTGACGCTGGTAGGGCCAAAGTAGAGGCCCGAGACGCCCGGCGGGCTCACGTACACCGTCGAGGCGGCGGGCGCGACCTGCGTCGAGAAGAACTCGATGCTGGGCACGCAGCGCTGCGCCGACGTGTCCCAGGCGTTGCACCGGGGGCAGCAGCGCGCGCCCCCGGGCAGGTTGGTGCACGTCTCGTCGCCCGGGCACCCGCCGTTGTTGGTGAGGCACTCGTTGACGTCGGTGCAGAGCTCGCCGTCGCCCGTGTAGCCGGCCTTGCAGGTGCAGCGGCGCCCGCCCGGCGTGTTGGTACAGAGGGCGTTCTCGGAGCACCCGCCGTTGTTGAAGCCGCACTCGTCGATGTCGACGCAGTTGATGCCGTCGCGCACGTAGCCGGGCGGGCACAGGCACACCGGCGTTTCGCGCGCCGCCCAGCGCACCGAGACGAGGCCCACCGAGGGCGTCAGCCCGGCGCCGACGGCGCGCAGCACCAGCTCGACCTCGATGTAGCGCTGCTGCGGCAGGCCCAGCCGAGACAGGTCGACGGGCAGGGCCAGCTGCGGCGCCGACCAGGCAGCCGTCGCCAGGCCGCTCGCCGTCGAGGCCGTGCGGACGCGCACCGTGACGGTCGTCCCCGGCGGCGTCGTGCCGTTGAGCCGCAACGACAACCACCGCGGCGTGGGGGCTCCCGAGTCGTACACCGCGCTCCACCGCGCCGGGGCCACGCCGGTGTTGACGTACTGCTGGCCGGTGAGGTCGCCGCTGACGAGCTGGGCGCCCTGGCCCGCGAAGCGCTGCTGCCCCTGGGCGTCGAGCCGCACCAGCGGGCCCGTCTCGTCGACGGCCCAGGTGCGCCCGGCGCTGTCGGTGGCCACGCCCAGGTTGCGCGTGGTGCCCGTCAGGGAGACGGGCGTGGGCGTGAGCCCGTTGAGGGTGAAGAGCCGCCCGTCGCCGCCGGCGATGGTCACCTGGCCGCCGCTGCTGACGGTGACGCCCACGGGCGCGCCGCCCGTCGCGATGAAGTCCCGGAAGCCGGTGACGCGGTTGACGCGCGTCACCTGGCCCGCCTGGGGGCAGGTGACGTAGGCGAAGGTGCGGTCGACGGCGAGGCCCGCCGCCGCGCAGTTCGCGTCGAAGACACGCGTGATGAGCGCGCCCGAGGGGTCGACGCTGATGAGGCGGCCATCGGCGCCCAGCGCCCACAGCTGCCCGCGCTCGTCGGTCGTCAGGGCCACCGGCCGCAGCGGCACGTCGAGCTGCAGCACCGGCCTGCACGCCGCCGGGGTGGAGCCCGCGATGACGTCGGCGCCGGAGAACTTGATGAGGCGCTGGCCGTCGAGCGAGCCGACCCACGCGTCGCCGCGCGCGTCGAGGGTGAGGGCGCTCGCCCCGCCGGCGACGTTGGCGAAGCACTGCAGCTGCCCGTCGAAGTCGAGCTTCGCCAGCCCCGACGAGGCGTTGCCGGCCGGTTGGCCACGGTTGGCGACCCACACCACGCCCTCGTAGACGTTGACGGCCGTCGGGCCCGGGTTCACCCCCGGCGCCGTGCCGCTCTGCGCGGGCCAGCCTGCCCGAACGCCTGTCGCGAACGGGCCCGTCGGCGCCCCCGTCTGGAGCGAATAGCGGAACAGCGCCCCCTGGGCCGACGAGGCGACGAAGAGCCACGGCGTCGTCACCGAGGCCCCCGGCGGCGCCCGGCAGAGGGTGCCGCTCATGCAGGCCGCGTTCTGCGGGTTCCCGTCGGCGGTGGTGCCGGCGCGGGCGCCCTCGTCGAACGAGTCCTTCGAGCTCCACAGCCGGTCGATGCCGCAGAAGGCCAGGCAGCGCCCCGTGCCGCCGCAGTCCGTGCAGCACTTGAGGGCGCCACAGTCGGCGTCCGTCGTGCAGCCCTTGCAGGTGCCGTCCTGGCAGCGCTGGCCCGACGGACACTCTTCGTTGCCGCAGCACGTGATGCCCTTGAAGCAGGCGCCACGGCAGCACTTCGCGCCGGCGCCGCACTGCCCGTCGCTGCTGCACGACGTACAGGCGTTGCCGACGCAGACGAGGCCTGCGCAGGCCGGCACGGCGGCGGCGACGCCCCCGTCGGTGCAGCAGTTGCCCCGTTGACAGCCGCCGTTGCAGCACAACTCGCCGCGGCCGCACTCGTCGTCCTTCTGGCAGGCGTTGCACGAGTTGCTCCTGCAGACGCGCCCGGCGCCGCACTCGGCGTCACCGCAGCAGTTCCCGTTCACGCACGACCCGCCGCAGCACACCTGGCCCGCGGCACACTCGGCGTTCGACGTGCACAGCGAGCACTGGTAGTTCGAGTTGCAGACCTGCCCCGCGCCGCAGTCGCCGGTGGAGCAGCAGTTGCCACTCTCGCACCGCCCGCCGCAGCAGACCGAGCCGCGGCCACAGTCGGCGTTCTTCCGGCAGGCCGTGCAGGCGCCGTTGACGCACCGCAGCCCGCTGGCGCAGTCGCCGTCGGCGCAGCAGGCGGCCGTGGTGCACGCGCCGCCGCAGCAGCGCTTGCCCGCCCCGCAGTCGCCGTCGGCCTGGCAGACGGCGCACGCCCCGCCACGGCACGTGTAGACACCGCAGTCGGCGTTCGAGCAGCAGCTGCCCGCCTGGCAGGTGCCGTTGCAGCAGGTGCTGCCCGCGCCGCAGTCCGAGGCCCGCTGGCAGGCGGCGCACTGGTAGTTCGAGCAGACGCGCCCGTCGGCGCAGGGCGCCCCGGGGCAGCAGGCGCCTGCGAAGCACTGGCCGCTGCAGCAGACGCTGCCCGCGCCGCACTGGGCGTCGGCGAAGCAGGGCTGACAGACGTTCTGAATGCACGAGGCGCCAGGGTTCCCCGACGTCGCGCAGTCCGCGTTCGCGCAGCACTCGCCGAGTACGCAGCGGTTGCCACAGCACGTCTGCGCGAAGCCACAGTCCGACGACTGCTGGCACGACGCGCCGGGGGCCACCCCGCCCCCGCCGACGGCCGCCGTGGGCACGCACAGGCCATCGATGAACTCCGAGCCCGGGCTGCACGTCGAGCCTGCCGCGCAGCGCCCACCGCTGCACCGCGCTCCCGCCGCGCAGTCCCCGTCGCCGGCGCAGGCCACGCACGCCCCCTGTCGACACAGCTGCCCCCCCGGGCACTCCGCGTCCGTGCAGCAGGCGCCGGCCCGGCACAGGCCACCGCAGCAGACGCTGCCCGCGCCGCAGGCCGCGTCACCCTCGCACGCCTGGCACCGGTTGCCGCGGCACACCCGCCCGCCACACTCCTCTGACGTGCAGCAGTCTCCGACGACGCACGCGCCGCCGCAGCACCGCCCGCCGGGGCCACAGTCGCCGTCGACCATGCAGGCGCTGGCGGCGCCCTCGAGCGCCGCGGGGACCTGGCCGGAGGCCGGCGGTAGCTCCGACGGTCCGGTACACCCGAGCACGAGCGAGGTCGCCAGCGCGACG
>JADCJJ010000226.1 GCA_020247085.1 Myxococcaceae bacterium
CGCGGGGTTGAGCGACGACGAGCTCGAGGCCATCTCGGCGAGCGTGCCGTGGACTCGCCCGTTCCGGGGCGCCGCGCTGCTGAAGGCCGTGCAGGACCAGCCCGACCGCTACGTCTTGAAGCGCTCGTGGGACTACGGCGGGCGCGCGGTGTTCCTCGGCCGGACACGCCACGAAGGGTCGTTCGCCGAGCGGGTGAAGGCCGCCTACGGAGCGCCGCTCGACTGGGCCGCGACGTGCGCGCGGGCCGAGGCCGACCGCACCGGCGGCGGCTTCGTGGTTCAGCAGCTCGTCGACACCCGGCCCGAGCGGCACCTGCTCTGCCGCGGCGACACCCAGGCGTGGGTCGAACTCTTCGTCGATTTCTCCTCGTACGCCTCGGTGGGCCTCTCCGAACAGCCAGCCTGGGGCGGCGTCTGCCGCGGCTCGCTCTCGCACATCGTGAACATCGTTGGCGGCGGGGGGGTGTTGCCCTTACTCGACGCCTCGGTCGCCGCCGGGTTGCACTCGGCCCTGACCGCGCGGGTAAGGTACGCCGCGTCGTCGTGAAATGTCAGGCAGTCCACGTTCGTTTGTTCAACACGGAGTGACAACACCATGGCCTTTGGATCTCGAGACACGGAGCACCAGCGCGACTTCGGCCTCTCGTCAGCCGCATCGGCGCTCACGCAGGAGTCCGCCAACGCCTTCATGGCGAAGGTGTACCGGTGGATGGTGGGGGGCATCGCCCTCACCGCGGGCACGGCCTGGTTCGTCGCCCAGGACCAGTCGCTGTTCTCGGCGGTGCTCGCCTGGCGGTTTCCGCTCATCCTCGCGCAGCTCGGCGTCGTCTTTGCGCTCTCGTTCCTGGCCCACCGGCTGCCGGCCATCGCTGCGGGCGGGCTCTTCCTGGGCTACTCGTTCCTGACCGGGCTGACGCTGTCGGCGATCTTCTTCCACTACCGGCTCGGCAGCATCACCACCGCCTTCGGCGTCACGGCCGCCATGTTCGGCGCGATGAGCGTGTACGCGACGGTGACGAAGAAGGACCTGTCGGGGTGGGGCACGTTCCTCTTCATGGGGCTCATCGGCGTCCTCATCGCCGGCATCGTGAACCTCTTCGTGCAGAGCGACCTGCTGGGCTTCGTCAAGAGCTGCGCGGCCGTCGTCGTGTTCGCCGGCTTGACGGCCTACGACACGCAGAAGCTCCGCGAGCTGCACGCCTCGAGCGGGTACGCGAGCGCCGGCAGCCTCGCCATCAACGGCGCGCTCACGCTGTACCTCGACTTCATCAACCTCTTCCTCAACCTGCTGAGGCTCTTCGGCAGTCGCCGGTAGGCCACGGCGAGCGCAGTCGAGCAACGTCCCCCGGCGGGCCGGGTCACCCTCAGCGAGGCGGGGGTGGCGCCGGCCCGCGGCGCATTCTTCAGTCCTTCTTTCGCACGATGGGCAGCGCCATGCGCAGCCGCTCGACGACCTGACCCTGCTTGAGGTGCGTCGACACCAGGTCCTGCACGTCCTGGGTGGTGACCGGGCCGTACCAGACCTGCTCGGGGTAGACGACCACCGCCGCCCCGCGCTCGCAGGCGTCGAGGCAGCCCGCGCCATTGATGCGCACGCCCTTCACCTCTTGTGCGTCGAGCTCCTTCTTCAACGCCAACCGCAGCTCGTCGCCGCCCTTCGTCGCGCAACAGCCGCGAGGCGAGCCGTCAGGGCGCCGGTTGGTGCAGACGAAGACGTGTCGTTCGTACGGAGGAGCCATGCGGCGCGTCGTATTCGCGCCCGCGCGCCCACGCCAGCGCCCGGCGATCGCGGCGCCCATTTCGCGCGCTCCTCTCGGCCCCCATCGCTGATGGTGCGCGAGCGCAAAACACGCACCTGCGCTCGGACGCCGGCGGTCGCCCCGAGAAGGAACCGATCAGCTTTCAACACGGACACACAGCAAACACGAACCGGGCGCGGCGCCACTCGATGAAAAGAGCTGGATCGAGGGAAGCCGCCTCAGAAGGGCCTTTCATGCGGAAAGCATCGCACCTTTCCCTTCGTGACCGTTCCAAGGCCGATATACCGGCCTCGCACGCCCGAGGCCCCGAGCGCCCTGAGACCAAAACCCCCTAAGCCTTGGGTATCGGACAAAAATTTGACACAAGATATTGGGCCTCTAGGCTTGACACGAAGATGTAGCGAGCGCATAACGAAGCTCTTCTTTTGGAGGCGAAGCACCCTGTAGCGCCCGATCCGGGAGGGATCGGGCGACAAAACTCCTACCTTTCATTCTTTGCAGCCCCAGGGGCAGCACTCCCCGGGGGCACGAGTTGTCATCGCCTGTCACTCAGACCCGCAGTCAACCCACGTAGACACTTTCAGCACCAGAGAGGGGAACCCAGATGGAGAAGGAGCTGGCTTCGATGAACGTGACCTCGCCCACCACGATCGCTGCCAACGACAGTCGGGCGGTGCCGCGGAACGGGAAGCGCCAGGGGCTTACGGTGAAGCGCGCCTTCACCACGCCCGGCGTGGACCCGGCCGACGAGATCGCCTGGGAGTACCGGACGGCGTCGATCGCCGGCGAGGACGGCAAGGTCGTCTTCGAGCAGAAGAACGTCGAGGTCCCCAAGTCGTGGTCGATGCTGGCGACGAACGTCGTCGCCTCGAAGTACTTCCGGGGCACCCCTGGCACGCCCGAGCGCGAGACGTCGGTGCGGCGGCTGGTGGGCCGCGTGGCCGACACCCTCACCGGCTGGGGTGAGGCCGGCGGCTACTTCGCGACCGCCGAAGACACGGCGGCCGACCACGCCGAG
>JADCJJ010000227.1 GCA_020247085.1 Myxococcaceae bacterium
AAGAAGGCCTACGTCTATTCGGCGAAGGTGCACCAGGGCCAGGTGCGGAAGTCGGGCGAGCCGTACCTGATTCACCCGCTCGAGGTGGCCGGGCTCCTGGCGCAGCTGCGGCTCGACGAGGCCTCAATCGTCGCCGGGCTGCTGCACGACACCGTCGAGGACACGCTCGCGACGACCGAGGAGATCCGCGAGCTGTTCGGTGACGAGGTGGCGCTCATCGTCGATGGCGTGACGAAGCTGTCGAAGTTCTCGGCGTCGCAGCAGCTGTCGCAGGAAGAGAAGCAGGCCGAGAACTTCCGCAAGATGCTGGTGGCCATGGCCCAGGACATCAGGGTCATCCTCGTCAAGCTCGCCGACCGCACGCACAACATGCGCACGCTCGAGCACATGAGCGAAGAGAAGCAGGCGCGCATCGCCCAGGAGACGCTCGACATCTACGCGCCGCTCGCCAACCGCCTCGGCATCTCGTGGATCAAGACCGAGCTCGAAGACCTCTCGTTCCGATACACGCGGCCGAAGGACTTCCTCGAGCTCGAGGCCCGCATCAACAAGAAGCGCAAGGACCGCGAGAAGTACATCGAAGACGTGTGCGCCCTCATTCAGGGCAAGCTGAGCGACGCCGGCGTGCCCGCGCAGGTCACCGGCCGCTTCAAGCACATGTATTCGATCCACAAGAAGATGCGCTCCCAGGGCATCGACTTCGAGCAGGTGCCCGACGTCATCGCCTTTCGCGTCATCACCAAGGACGTCGGCCACTGCTACGCGGCGCTCGGGCTGATGCACCAGCAGTGGAAGCCCGTGCCCGGCCGCTTCAAGGACTTCATCGCCATCCCCAAGGCGAACATGTACCAGTCGCTGCACACGACGGTGATCGGCCCGCTGTCGGAGCGCATCGAGATTCAGATCCGCACCGAAGAGATGCACCGCGTGGCCGAAGAGGGCATCGCCGCGCATTGGGCCTACAAAGAGGGCAAGGCCTCGGTGGCCTCGCGCGACGACGAGAAGTTCGCCTGGCTGCGGCAGTTGCTCGAGTGGCAGCAGGACCTGAAGGACCCCAAGGAGTTCATCGACACCGTCAAGGTCGACCTCTTCACCGACGAGGTGTTCGTCTTCACGCCGCGCGGCGACGTGAAGAGCCTGCCCCGCGACGCCACCCCGGTGGACTTCGCCTTCGCGGTGCACTCGGCGGTCGGCGAGAAGTGCGTCGGCGCCAAGGTCAACGGCAAGATCGTGCCCCTGCGGTACAAGCTGAAGAACGGCGACCAGGTCGAGGTGCTCACCAGCCCCCAGGCGCACCCGTCGAAGGACTGGCTCACCTTCGTCAAGACGAGCCGGGCGCAGCAGAAGATCCGCGCCTTCATCAAGGAGCAGCAGCGCGAGAAGTCGATGGCGCTCGGCCGCGAACTCGTCGATCGCGAGTTCAAGCGCTTCGGCCTCAACCTGAACAAGGTGCTCAAGACCGGCGAGCTCGAGCCGCACCTGGCGGGCTACGGGCTGAAGACCGAGGAGGACGTGCTGGTCGCGGTCGGCTACGGAAAGATCCAGCCCGCCCAGCTCGTCGAGCTGCTCCTGCCGGCCGAGAAGGTGGCGCAGGTGAAGGACGCCCCGGCTCCAGCCTCGAGCCCGTCGGGGCTCTTCTCGGGCCTCACCGAGATGGCGAAGAAGGTGGTCGGCCGGAAGTCGAAGTCCGGCGTCACCATCGGCGGCATCGACGACGTCCTGGTGCACTTCGCGCGGTGCTGCAACCCGGTGCCCGGAGACCCCATCGTTGGCTTTATCACCCGCGGGCGGGGCGTGTCGGTGCACCAGGCGGGATGCGACCAGGCCCTGGCCACCGACCCCGAGCGGCGCGTCGACGTCGCCTGGGACGTCAAGGGCGAGTTCAAGCGCGCCGTCACCTTGCGGGTGATGACCGCCGACCGGCCGGGCCTGCTCGCCGACATGTCGCAAATCTTCTCGAAGAAGGGCGTCAACATCTCGCAGGCGAACTGCCGGGTCACCGGCGACGATCGCGCGGTCAACACCTTCGAGTGCACCATCTCGGACCTCAAGCAGCTCAACGATCTGATGCGCAGCATCGAGAAGCTCACCGGCGTCTACTCGGTCGAGCGCGTCTGACGCCCCGGCCACCCCCCGCCTCAGCCCAAGGAGCCACGATGCAGCGAGCGATCATCCAGACGAGCGGGGCACCAGCGGCCATCGGGCCCTACTCGCAGGCGGTGGCCGTGCCGGCTGGGCGCATGGTCTTCCTGTCTGGGCAGATCCCCCTCGATCCGGCGACCGGCGCGCTCGTCGATGGTGACATCTCCGCCCAGACGCAGCAGGTGATGAAGAACCTCGAGGCGGTCTTGCGCGAGGCCGGCGCCAGCTTCGGTGACGTGGTGCGCTGCGGCATTTTCCTCGTCGACCTGGCGGACTTCGCGAAGGTCAACGAGGTGTACGCCCGCGCCTTCCCGGCGGCCCCGCCTGCCCGGGCGACCGTGCAGGTGAGCGCCTTGCCTCGAGGGGCGCGGGTGGAGATTGATGCGATTGCGGTGATCGGCCGGCAGGTCTGACCGACACGGGAGCGCTGGCCGGACGGCGCTGGACGGAGCTCTTCGATGCGGTTTCTCACCTACGTCATGGTGGCCTTGTTGGTGCCCTCGCTGGCGCGCGCCCAGGCGGGCTTCTCGCCGCCACCCCTCGTCGAGGCACCGCCGCCAGAGCCGGGCCAGGCGCCGCCGCCGCCGCTCACGCCCGAGTCCGGGGCCGCGGGCCAGGCCCGGCCGCAGTACCTGCCGTACGGCTCCCAGCAGCCGCGGGAGGCGCCGGGCCCCGAGGTGGGCCTCATGGTGAGCGAGTCGCTCTTCGGCATGCTGACGGCCGCCGGCATCATCGTGCTCCCGTACTTCCTCTTCGGGTTCTCGAGCGGCGGGCTGCTGTCGGGTGACCCGGTGGTCGGCACCATCATCGCTGCGCTCCTCTTCGGCAGCGCGCCGCTGGCCGTGGCGCAGACCCAGGTGTCGATCGCCAACGGGAGCCGGCACTACATGTCCGAGACGTGGCCCGCGGCGCTGGCCGGGCTGGCCGCGCAGGCCGCGGTGTTGGGCCTGACGTACCTCACGGGCGGGAACGCCATCGTCCGTAACACCGTGACGTGCCCCGTGGGAGCGATGCCCGCGGTGCCCACCGGGTGCGGCAACGACGCGGTGCTCCTCGTCGGGTCAATCGTCGTCGTGCCGCTCGTGCAGATGATCGTCATCAACGCCTTCAAGCAGCCGCGCTTCAAGCCGGCCGTGGCCAGCCGCGACGCGAAGACGGGAGCGCTCTCGCTGGGCGTCCCCACGCCGACGCCGCTGCTGGGCATGACGCCGAGCGGCCTGTCGGTGGGGGCCTCGGTGTCGCTCGTCGACCTGCGCTTCTGAAGGCTCGCGCGCGCCGGGCCCAGAGGGGAGCGGGCGCAGCGATGCCTGCCGCTACGCTCGCCCCGGCTTCACCCGCCACTGTCGCTGCGTGGCGCGGACGTAGCCGGCCGAGCGGCTCCAGCGCAGGTCGTTCACCTGGCCAGCCCCCTGATCGCCCTCGACCCGCACCGCCGGCGCGTCACGCACCGGCGCCATGTCGAGCGTCATCGTCCACTCGTCGCCCTCGGGCTTGAGCGTCAAGACCGAGTGGAGCGAGCGGGTCGAGACGTCGACGGAGCAGCCCGCTGGCGCCGGAAGCGGGGGCGGCTGGGCGCGCGCACGCGGCCGCGGCGGTGGCAGACAGAACGACACCGGGGGCCCCTCGCCGACGCTGGGCTCCCGCTCGTCGCTGACGAGGAACAGCAGCGACGCCACCAGTGAGATGCCGCTCGATGCGAGGACGAGGAGGACGTCGGGCGGCATGGGGTTCCCTCGGGTGGTGCGGAGACGATGCGGTCATGACAGCGGGCGACCGGGGCTGGTTCCATCGGGTGCGCCGCGCGTCCCTGGACACACGGCGCGTGCGACTGGCCACGGTTCGTGGTCGACTTCTCCGTACTTTCGCAGAGAGAATGCCAGCGGCATGCCGCGGGTGAAGCTGGTCCTCGAGTACGACGGGAGCAATTACGTCGGCTGGCAGCTTCAACAGAACGGCCCGTCGATTCAGGGGCGCCTGCAGCGCGCGTTGCAGGAGCTGCTCGAGGCGCCGGTGGCGGTGACGGCTGCGGGGCGCACCGACGCGGGGGTGCACGCGACCGGGCAGGTCGTCGCCTTCGACTCGCCCCGGCAGCTGCCGACCCGTGCGTACTGGATGGGGCTCAACGGCCTGTTGCCAGACGACATCGCCGTGGTGAGCGCCGAAGAGGTCGACGCCGCCTTCGACCCCCGGCGCTGGGCGCGCGGAAAGCGTTACCGCTACCGCATCGGGAACCGCCGCAGCCGCTCGCCGCTGCGCCGGACCTCGCATTGGGAGATCTTCCAGCCCCTCAACCTCGCGGCGATGCAGGAGAGCGTGCACGTGCTGCTGGGCACGCACGACTTTTCCGGCTTCCGGGCCGCCGACTGTCAGGCGATGCACCCGGTGCGGAAGATCACGAAGGTCGAGCTCAGCGGGGTGTCGGGCGACGAGCTCGCGCTCGTCATCGAGGGCACGGCGTTCCTCAAGCACATGGTGCGGAACATCGTGGGCAGCGTGGCCGAGGTGGGGCGCGGCAAGCAGCCGCCGTCGTACATCGCCGACATCTTGCGGCACGGCGAGCGCACCCGCGCGGGTCAGACGGCGCCTCCCCAGGGGCTGACGCTCGAGGCGGTGTTCTACGGCGACGGTCCCAGAGAGGACGCCGATGACGGCGAGTGAGCCGGCGCGCAGCGAGGCGACACCGGGCGCCCCCGTGGCGGGCCGTGGGCCCTCTGCCTTCGCGCGTGCCGAGAACACGAGCCGGCGGGTCCTCGTCGTCATCTGCGGCGGAGCGTTCTCGTGGGGCGTGGGCTCGCTGGCGAGGGTCGAGCTGCAAGAGGCCCTCGCGGCGCCGCTCGAGGCGTTGTCGACGGGCCTGTCGGTCATCGCCGCCTACTGGCTGCTGCACCGCCTGTGGCTGCTGGTGGGCCTTGCGCCGGTGAGCTTCCTCGCCGGGCGCTTCCTCGGAGGGCACCCAGTCACCTTCGTGGCGCCGGCGGTCTTCACCGGGGAGCTGCTCGACCTGGCCCTCTCGACGCTCCGAGATGGCGCCCCGTTCGAGTCGGGTGAAGACTTCACGGCCGGCGTGGTGACGCTGGCGATGGCCAGCGTGGCGCCGTACCTCGCCCATGGCCTCGGGGAGCGGGCCTTCGAGCGCGCCCGGGCCCGGGCGGTCGCCGACGCCGCCGAGCGGAGGGCTGACTACGACGCCTTCATCGCCCGGACGACGGCGCCGAAGGGCACCCCACGCGCAGAGGGTGAGCGCCCGCCGGCCGACGAGCTGACGGACCCCGCGGTGCCGCCAAAGAGGGAGTGAGCTCGCCGGCGGCCGGAACGACCCGGGCCGGCGAGGCGCCTCTCAAGCGCGGGCGGCGGCCGAGAAGCGCAGCCCCTCGCCGGCGACCTCGGCGCGCACCACGTCGCCGGGCACGTACTCGCCGCCGAGGATCTTCAGCGCCAGCGGGTCCTGCAGGTGGCGCTGGACGGCGCGCTTGAGCGGCCGGGCGCCGTAGACGGGGTCGTACCCCTCCTTCGCGAGGAAGGCGCGGGCCCCCTCGGACAGCTCGAGCGTCAGGCGCTTGTCCGCCAGCAGGGCGCGCAGGCGGGCAAGCTGCAGGTCGACCACCTGGGTGATGTGCGCCTGGGTGAGCGGCTCGAAGAGGACGATCTCGTCGATGCGGTTGAGGAACTCGGGGCGGAAGTTCGCCCGGAGCTGGTTCATCACCTCGCTCCGCGTGGCCGTGTCGAGGCCCGACCTCCCGGCGAGGCCGTCTTGAATGGCCTGGGCGCCGATGTTCGACGTCATGATGAGCACCGTGTTCTTGAAGTCGACGGTGCGGCCCTGGCTGTCGGTGAGGCGCCCCTCGTCGAGGATCTGCAGGAGCACGTTGAACACGTCGGGGTGGGCCTTCTCGATCTCGTCGAAGAGCACCACCGCGTACGGTCGTCGGCGAATGGCCTCCGTGAGCTGGCCGCCCTCGTCGTAGCCGACGTAGCCGGGGGGCGCGCCGATGAGTCGC
>JADCJJ010000228.1 GCA_020247085.1 Myxococcaceae bacterium
AACAACAAGACACGACTCATCACTCGACGCGCCTACGGGTTTCACTCTGCTCAGGCCCTCATCGCGATGATCTTCCTCTGCTGCGGCGGCATCATGCTCTCGCCGCCCCTCCCGTCACCCACAGGAAGTCCATGAGGTCCTCTAAACTCGACGACTCCAGACGCGAAGCCTTGCGTCCTTTCTTGTGGGGTGTCGTGAGCGTCAACGGCCGCCTGGTCTGTGTTTTGGTTTGGGGAGTGGTGCTGTTCGGGTGCGGCGAGAGCGGCACGCCGTGCACCGAAGGGACGACGAGCGAGTGCATGTGCGCCTCGGGCGCGCGTGGCACGAAGACGTGTCAGGCGTCGGGGACCTTCGGCGCGTGCGAGTGCCAGTCCACGCAGGTGGACGGTGGCAGCCGTGACGCAGGCGCTGCTGACGCAGGCGCTGCTGACGCAGGCGCTGCTGACGCGGGCGCTGTCGACGCGGGTGGGCTCTGTCAGAGCAACAACGGCGGTTGCGCGGCGAACGCGACGTGCACGGAGACGGCGAGCGGCCGCACCTGCGCGTGCAACGCGGGCTACGCAGGTGATGGCACCACCTGCGCTGACGTCGACGAGTGCGTGACGAACAACGGTGGCTGCGACGTCAACGCGACGTGTGCCAACACCGTCGGCAGCCGCACGTGCACGTGCAACGCGGGGTTCTCCGGCACCGGCACCACGTGCACCGACGTCGACGAGTGTGCGAGCAGCAACGGCGGCTGTGACGTCAACGCGACGTGCGGCAACACGCCGGGGAGCCGCACCTGCACGTGCAACGCGGGCTACGCCGGCAACGGCACGTCGTGCGCCGACATCGACGAGTGCGCGAGTGCCAACGGCGGCTGTGACGTCAACGCGACGTGCGGCAACACGCCGGGCAGCCGCACCTGCACGTGCAACGCGGGCTACGCCGGCAACGGCTCCACCTGCGCCGATGTCGACGAGTGCCTCACGGGCAACGGCGGCTGCGACGCACTGACGACGTGCACCAACAGCATCGGGAGCCGGACGTGTAGCCCGTGCCCCGCCGGGTACTCGGGGACTGGTGCAACGTCGTGCGTCGACATCAACGAGTGCCTGACGAGCAACGGCGGCTGTGACGCAGTCACCACCTGCACCAACACGCCGGGCGGGAGAACGTGCGGCGCATGCCCCGCCGGCTACACGGGCACGGGCGCGACGGCGTGCGTGGACATCGACGAGTGCCTCACCAACAACGGAGGGTGTGACGCGCTCACCACCTGCGCCAACACGCCGGGCGGGCGGACGTGCGGCTCGTGTCCGGCCGGTTACACGGGAACCGGCACCGGCTCGTGCGTGGACATCAACGAGTGCCTCACCAACAACGGTGGCTGCGACGCGCTGACGACGTGCACCAACACGGCGGGCGGGCGGACATGCGGGGCGTGCCCGTCGGGGTACACCGGCACCGGCGCGACCGGGTGTGTCGACATCAACGAGTGCACGAGCAACAACGGTGGCTGCGACAGCAACGCGGTGTGCGCCAATACTCCGGGAAGCCGCACCTGCACGTGCAACCCGGGCTACTCCGGCAACGGCGTCACGTGCGTCGACATCAACGAGTGCCTCAGCAGCAACGGCGGCTGCGACGCCAACGCGTCGTGCACCAACACCGGGGGGAGCCGCACCTGCACGTGCAACGCCGGGTACTCCGGCAACGGCGTCACGTGTGCGGACATCAACGAATGTCTCAGCAGCAACGGCGGCTGCGATCTCAACGCGACGTGCACCAACACGGTCGGGAGCCGCACGTGCGCGTGCAACGGTGGCTACTCCGGCAACGGGCTGACGTGCGCGGACGTCAACGAGTGTCTGACGAACAACGGCGGCTGCGACGCGCTGACGACGTGCACCAACACCGTGGGCAGTCGGACGTGTGGGCCGTGCCCCTCGGGCTATACGGGGACGGGCGCGACGGCGTGCGTCGACGTCAACGAGTGCCTGACGGCCAACGGCGGCTGCGACGCCAACGCGACGTGCACCAACACGGTCGGCAGTCGCACCTGCGCCTGCAACAGCGGCTTCTCTGGCAACGGGTTGACGTGCGCGGACATCAACGATTGCCTGACGAACAACGGCGGCTGTGGAGCCAACCGGAAGTGCACCAACACCGTCGGCAGCTTCACGTGCGGGGCGTGCAACCCTGGCTTTGCCTCCGATGGTGGCGCCACGAGCGACTGCTCAAACATCAACGAGTGTCTCGTCAGGAATGGTGGCTGCAGTTTTCGGGTGACTTGCATCGACCTGACGCCCACCGCGCCGGATTTCCTGCCCTACCGGTGCGGTCCGTGCCCCCGCGCCTTCGAGGGAGACGGCTACTTCTGTTGGATGATCAATCCTTGCGCCATGAACAACGGGAGGTGTTCCATCACGCCGTTGGTCTCTTGCATCGCCGGCGCCAACGCCAATACGGCTTGCGACGAGTGCCCTCCGGGGTTCAGCGACCCCTTCGCTGGCCAGATCTCGAATCAAGGCCGGATCTGTCTGGATATCAATGAGTGCGCTCCGTCCGGACCGACCGGCGGTTTCTGTGATGCCCCCCTCATCGAGTTCAACGGGGACGTGTGTGTGAACACGTTCGGTGGCTGCGACACGGTCTTCACAGGAGACCCGGTCAGCACGCCCGGGGTGTGCTCCGGAAACGGCAATGGCGGATGTGACGGGCGAACCGTCTGCACGGCAAGCAACACTGTTCCGGCCACTCCGACGTGCGGCGCCTGCTTGTCGCAACCGCCGGTGTCGCCCGACGCTGGCGGTGATGGCTTCAACTACCGACTGCCGCCGAGTGTCTCTCGCCCCTTCCAACCTGGAAATGGCTCGAGCACTCCCGCGTCGAACGGCGCCAACAAGTGCGTCCAGGTCAATGAATGTGACTTCAACCCGTGCGACCCCCTCGCCGTGTGTCAAGACCTTGAACCTTTCTACTTACTCGATCAGCAGCCCGGGCGATTCGGCACCTTCAACGGCTTCCGGTGCGCGTGTGGTCCGGGCACCGTCGAAGGAATCACAAACCCTGGACTCGACTGGACAGACCCCAAGGCGTACAACCACAAGTTTGAGGACGGAGGTGTGGCGCGCTGCACGCCGCTGCCAGCGTGCGCAACGACTTGCGACCCGCTCGTGAAGTGTTTCCGCATCGATAACATAGGTTCCCCGATCGGCTGCTCGACGTGCCCGCCCGGCTACGTGGGCTCCGGCTACCTCGCGCAGGGCGGCTGCGTGCCTCTATGAGCGCGCTCCTTCGTCCCTTCCATCACACGGCCCGACGGTGCCGCGTGCCTGACGGTCTCCTTGCCCGACCTGCACTCGCGCCATCGACCTTCAGCACCTCGGCCTGGGTACACGAGCACTTCAGCCCTCCAACTCGAGAGAGACGTCGCACCCATCGAAGGTGAGACGACGGCTGCCTCACAGCGCAGCGATGAACGCCTCGAGGCCTTCAGGTGAGAGCTGGACGGCGTAGTGGGGGCCCTGATCCACGACCCGTGCGGCGAGCTCGGCCGTTTCTTCACGCACGAAGGCCGCGTTTCCTTCGCTCGTGGTGCCACTGGTCAGGCGCACGGCCAGCTCGTCGGCGAAGTCGCGCCGCACCGTGATCGAGTGAGCGCCGAGGGTCGTCTTCTTCGTCATGCGCCTCGACGTTGGGGGCGGACTCGTTGGGCTCGAGGTCCACACCCCGGGCGTCGGCGACTTCGCAAAGGGCGCCCCGGAGGGTGGGGACGTTCGCGAAGCGTTGCTGCACGGACAAGGTGAAAAAAGCGCGAAACCGTGGAGGAGGGCCAGAGGCTTCGGGCGCCTGAGTCGTCCTCGGGGGCGTTGCCGCGGGGGGATGATGTGGCGTCAGCGAGGGGTGAAGCGGCGGCAGTGGGCAGACGGGTGCACCGCCCGCGATGGCCAGAGACGCAAGAGGGTGTCC
>JADCJJ010000229.1 GCA_020247085.1 Myxococcaceae bacterium
CTTCGCCTCGAAGTCGGCCTCCTGCGACAGGGCCGCCTGAACCCGGGCGAGGAAGCTCTGCCAGCCGCTCTCGAAGACCGAGCCCAGCAGCTCATCCTTGTCCTGGAAGTAGTGGTACACGAGGCCGTACGCCACGCCCGCCTCGCGCGCGACGTCGGCGATGCGGCACCCCAGAAAGCCTTTCCGCGAGAAGACCTCGACGGCCGCGCGCAGAATCGCCTTCCGGCGCTCGGCCTCACGCTCGGCGCGCGCCACTCTGGGAGCTGCTCTCTTCGCCACGGAGGTCCACCACCGCGCTCGATGATTCGAGCGTCAACAGGCTCGGACCGTAGCCGAACGCTCCGGCCGGGCAAGGGCCCCTACTCGATGGTACCCGAGACCTGCCCGAGCACGATGGTGTTGCGCAAGGCGTCCTTCTGCGAGGCAGTGAAGCGGCACGCGAGCGGCACGGTGAACACCACCGGTGGCCGACGCGGCGGAATCTGCGTCATGGCGGTCGCGTCGGGGTCTCGCGCGTCCATGATGGTGAGGCGAACGGACAGCCCGGCGGGGTACACGAAGGCTCGCGAGCCCTCGCCGCTCAGCCCGAGCGTCTGAACGAGCACCGGCGGATCTCCCGGGCTGCCGACGCCCTGCGCTTTCGTCACGCCACACCCGTCGTCGTCTCCGTTCTGAGCGGGGGCGTTGTACCAGGGGTCGGCGAGGTAGACGTCGAGCGCGTAGAACCCCACCGTCGAGTTGGCGGGGCTCGCCTGGCTGCAGAACGTCGACGTCGCGCCCGGGCAGACGAAGGAGATCGGCCCCGGTGGGCTCTGGTTCGTCACCCCGAAGGTCGGTGACGGCGCCTGCCCCTCCCACACGCTCGGAACGCCCGTCCACAGGATGCGCTCGGCCCGCCATATGAGGGTGTTCGGATCGTACGTGCCGTTCTTGCCGGTCCACGCCTTGTCACCGTTGACGTCGATGAAGCGCTCGTCGGGGTCCCAGGTGCCGTCATCGTCGCTGTCGACGAAGGGCTCGGTGAGATCCTCGAAGGGCTCCTCGCGGTCCCACTGGCCGTTGTTATTCGAGTCGGTGAAGGCCTCTTCGCCCGATGTCACCGCGATCATCGTCACCAGGTTGTCGCGGGGGTTGAGCCGCTGCTGCGTGCCGTCGGGCTTCCTGCGGTTGGGCACCGAGTCGACGCGGTTCGGCTCGCGCGGGTTGGGCGCCGGGTTCGGCCTCGGGAAGATGATGGGGTTGGGCACCCACTCGAAGGGCAGCATCCACAGGGGCGCGAGGTACTCGCCCGTCTGGCGCTCCCCCTGCGTCGGCGTCCAGGTGAAGTTCTCGGGGTCGACGTCCTTCGGGAGCGGCAGCGACGTCTTGTAGAGCACCGTCGCGTCGCCGACGACGTTCGACGCCGACACCTCGGTGGGGCCGATGGTACCGGCCTCGGTGAGGAACGAGATGAGGGCGCCCTCGACGCCGTCGCCGTTGCGGTCGCCGACGTGGGCCGTGCAGTCGAGCTTGATGCCGGCGAGAAGGTTGCGGGCGACGTCGTAGGCGTGAATCGCGTGCACGCCGCCGGTGCCCTCACCGCCGATCTTCCCGCATTGGAACGTGAACTGCGCCTGGTTGGGCACCGCGCCGGCGAAGGTGATGGGCGGCGAGCTCACGGTCTTGCTGCCCGACGTCGCCACGACGATGACCGAGTTGACGCGCGCCGACGCCTGCAGCTGCGTCTCGGCGAAGCCCGTGCCGCGCACCGACGACGCCGTCGCCGGGCTCAGCGACACGCCGCCATTGGGCGACTGGAGCTTGAAGTCGACCTGCGCCCCGGCGAGCGGCGTCCCCCGCTCGTCGAGCAGTCGGAAGCGCACGGTGACGATCTCACCGATGCGCGGCTGCGCGGGGGTGATCTCGACGAACTCCATGGTCGTGGGTGCGACCCCGCCACACCCCAGCCCCGCCACCAGCCACAGCCCCACCAGGACCCGCGCGCGCATCGTGCCTCCTTCGGAAGACGGCCATCTTCGAAGCGCGACTCCCACCCGGTCAAGCGTCGTGTCGGCGCGCTACTGGGTGCCGAAGGAGCCGAGGCGGGAGACGGTGAAGCCGGCGCCGACCTCGAACGGCCCGAGCGTGCCCGCGGGCGTGAGCCGGTTCGTCACCGAGACGTCGAGCCGCCAGCAGTCGCACGCCGGCGCCCAGGTAACACCGACGGTCTGCTGCGCGAATGACAGCAGGGGGTCGCGAATCACCTCGCCCCGCGCGTCGAGGGCGACGTTGCCGTCCCGGTCTCGCCGCGGCCACAGCCGGTTGAACAGCACGACGTCGTACCGAAGGCCGACGGGCCCCAGGCGGGTGCGCGCTCCGGCGACGAGCTGCTGTGCCCGGCTGTCGGCCGACGCGACCACCGGGTCTCCGAAGAGCAGGTCGACGGGCGCCCGGGCGCGGTTGGTGCCGTCGTCGAGCACGTTCTCGTAGGCGGCCACCAGCGAGTGCCCGCCCGGCGCGTCGAGCGAGGCGGTCGCCGACACCCGCGTGACGCGCGGCACCGGGGCGTCGTCTGGCGTCTTTCGCCAGCGTGGCTCGAGGCGCCCCTGCCCACTCACCGTGAGCCAGCCGAGGCTGAGCCCGAGGCGCGCATAGCTCTCGGCGAGGCGGGGGGGGGTGAGTCCCGCGCCGCTCCCCGGGGCGCCGGGGCCGGGCGTGAGGGGCGACGCCAGGTCGAAGCCCTGCCCGAGATCGAGCCTGAGCACCTCACGCCCGCCGCGCGCCACGAGCCGGTTGCGCAGCTCGGCCACGGCCTGCACCCGCGGGCGGTTGTCGGCGATGGAGCGATCGAGCTCGTCGTAGGGCGCAGGGCCGCCGAGCCGGGCGGCGTCGTCTGGCGTCGACGACGTCGCCACGACGAAGGGCACCGCCCGCAGCTCGACGAGCGGGGTGAGCGCGTGCCGAAGGGCGCCATAGGTCCGCGCCAGCTCGGTCTCGGCGCGCGCCGACAGGAGCGGATAGCCGCGGGTCGTCGTCTGTTGACTGGCCAGCCCGTGCCAGAGGCCCTGGCGCCAGGCCGCCGTCCCCGTCAGCGAGACGACGTCGCCGAGCGTCGTCGAGGCCCACAGCCGCGGCATGAGGTTGGCGCGCAGCCTCGCCTCGCGCTCACCGCGCTGGTACTGCCCGTCGCCGATGCCCGTCGGCGCCCCGGGGTCGAGGCCCGGATCCGGGCACTGCGGCAGGCGCCTTCGCGCGCGGGCCAGGTAGAGGCGATCGACGAGGCACTCGGCGGGCAGCTCGAGGCCGGTGATCGGGTCGAACACCCGGCCCTCGTTCGCCAGCACCCCCTCGTCGCCCGACAGCCCCCGCAGCGGTCGCTGCTGCACCACGTCACCCGACAGGTCGAACGCGAAGGGGCCGCCGAGGTGGCGGAGCGGCAAGGTGACGGCGACGCCCGGCAGCCGCTGAATGGGGTTGGGCCCGAAGCGTGGCGAGTTCGACCCACGCGCCAGCGCGTCGCCACCGAAGAGTGAGTACCCCGAGGCGCCGAGCTCGCCACCGGTGAGGTCCTGCCGGAGCACCGCGTCGAGCGTGACGAGGTGGTCGACGCCGCGGTGGAAGAGCACCGCCGACGAGCGCAGGTACCCGGCCTCGCGGGCGATGACGTCGGGCGTGACGTCGCGGTTGTAGTAGCCGTCGGAGTGCGCCGAGAGGTCGAGGCGGGTGCCGAAGCCGCCACCGAAATCCTGGGTGTGGAGGAGCGACGCCTCGCCCCGCAGCCCCCGCGGGCGGGAGAAGACGAGCGTGGCGTTGCCGGGGTCCCGGAGCGGACGCAGATCGTACAGCAGGCCGAGGCTGGCCCGGCCCTGGGCTCGCTCGGACAAGACGTAGCGGAACTCGGTGAGCAGCCGCGGCCCCTGAATGCCGAAGGGCTGCTGCCAGGCCTGCACCGCCGGCTCGTCGAGGCCACCGCGCCAGGCCGTGGTGAACCTGGCGTCGGAGCGCGCGAGCACGTCGAGCGGCGCGACGGCGTCGGCGAGCCTTTGGCCCCCGAAGAAGTAGCCCGGGGTGAAGGTGAAGTCGGCGCTCCGGCCGGCGGTGACGAAGACGGGCTGCTCGAACGAGAAGCCATTGAGCACCGTGAAGTTCGGCCGGGGGAACAGGAGCCCCGTGCCGCGATCGCCGACCGGGAAGTTGAGGTACGGCGTCGGGAGCGGCAGGGGCAGCTCCTTCACCCCGGGGATCTTCTTGAACCACACCACCGGGAGGAAGACCGTGATGCGGTCGGCCTCGGGGTTCAGCAGGGCCTCGCGGGTGCGGATGGACCAGCTGGGCTGGTCGAAGTTGCACTCGCACGGCACCAGCTCGAGGTCCTCGAGGCGCCAGCCGCCATCGGGCAGGCGCTCGAAGTGGTTCCCCGACAGCAGCATCGTCACCGGCCCGGCGGCGTCGAGCTCGGCCTTCGTGCGGGCCATGAGCAGGCGCTCGGCGTTGGCGCCGCCGCGCGCCGCCGCGGTGCCGTCGAGCACCCACACCTCTTCGACCCGGTCACCCGACAGGCGCAGCGAGACGACGTCGGCGAGCACCGACGTCGGCGTGTCGCGCGTGAGCCGCGCCACCACGTGGCCGACCGCCGTCACGACGTCACGTCGCTTGTCGTAGACGATGCGCTCGGCGTCGATGGCGAGGCCGGCGGTCTCGAGGTGGGCCCGCCCCTCGGCGATGGTCCGGTCCTCACGGCCGTCGTGCAGCACACGCTCGGCGGTGAGGGTCACCTCGGCGGCGTCGGGTGAGGCCGAGAGCACTGCCGCGGTGAGGAGCCACCCGAACGCCATGCGGGGGGCGCTGTAGCAGGCTTTGCCGGCCGCTTCAGTCGGGCCGCTCGAACTCGACGGTCAGCTCGTTCCCCGTCTGAGTGGTGCGGTAGGCGACGGCGCGCTTGAGGCTGATGGTGACGCGGACCTGGGCGTCGGCGACGGCCTCGGGCTTCACCAGGGACACCGCGGTGTCGAAGAACGACGTATCGAGGAGCCGCTCGTTGTTCGGCAGGCCGATCTCGGTGTTCTCGAGGGTGACGACGACGTTGCGGCGGCCGTCTTCGCCCACCGAGTAGCGCACTGGCGCCGAGGTGCGCAGCAGGATCTTCCCGACACCCGCCGCCTGCTTGAAGCCGACCGACGTCATGCGGGCGCGCCCGGCCAGCTCGAACGGCGACGGGGTGCGGTCGGCGGAGTCCTCGAGCTCGCGTTGCTTGCGCGCGCGGTCCGCCCGGGCCTGGGCCTCGCGGGAGGCCTCCTCTTCGGCGCGCTGCGCGGCGGTCAGCTTCGCCTGCCGCTCGGCCTCGAGCCTGGCCAGCCGGGCCTCTTCGGCCCGCTGCTTCGCCTCGGCGGCCTCCCGGGCGAGCCGCGCCTGTCGCTCGAGCCTCTCCTGCGCCGCGCGCTCCTGCTCGAGCCGCTCGGCCTCGAGCTTCGCTGCTTCGGCGCGCTGCCTGGCCTCGGCCGCTTCGCGTCGCCTGCGCTCCTGCGCCTCGCGGGCGAGGCGGGCCCGCGCCTCGGCCTCGGCCTGCTCGCGGGCGCGCCGCTCCTGCTCGGCGCGCGCCGCCTCGAGCCTCGCCAGGCGCACCGCTTCGGCCCGTCTGCGCGATTCGTCCTCGCGCGCCTGACGCTCCGCCTCGAGCTTCGCCTGCCGCGCTGCCTCCTCCTCGCGGCGACGACGCGCCTCGGCCTCGCGCGCCTGCCGCTCCGCCTCGAGCTTCGCCAGCCGCGCCTCCTCCTGCTCGCGACGCCGCTGCGCCTCGGCCTCGCGCGCTTGCCGCTCCGCCTCGAGCTTCGCCAGCCGCGCCGCCTCGGCCTCCTTCGCCCGCCGCTCCGCCTCCCCGAGCCGCCGGCGCTCCGCCTCGAGCTTCGCCTGCCGCGCCGCCTCGGCCTCCTTCGCCCGGCGCTCCGCCTCTTCGAGCTGCCGGCGCTCCGCCTCGAGCTTCGCCTGCCGCGCCGCCTCGGCCGCCTTCGCCCGCCGCTCCTCCTCCTCGAACTGCCGGCGCTCCGCCTCGAGCTTCGCCTGCCGCGCCGCCTCGGCCGCCTTCGCCCGGAGGTCCTCGTCCTCGAGTCGTTGGCGCTCCAGTTCGGCCTCCTTCGCCCGGCGCGCCTCGTCCTCGCGCTGCCTCCGCTCGGCCTCGCCCTGCGCCTTCTCGAGGGCCAAGCGCTCGCGCTCGGCCTCGCTCGAGGTGGCCTCGGGCGCCCTAGCGAGCGCCGGCGCCCTCCCCGCTTGCGGCCACTTCACCAGGAGCGCCGACCCCTCGCTGACGATGTCGCTCTCGAGCTCGCGCTCAAGTCCGACGAGGATCCGGGCGATGGCCGCCGACTCGCTGCCGTAGCTGGCCGTGCGGACGACGGTGATCAACCCGTCGTTCACCTTCGTCTCCGCCGGCACCCCGCGGAAGACGGCCTCGGACACATCGATGACCAGGCGGGGCGGGTCGCTGAGGGTGAAGGTGGTGAAGCTCGCGCGGCGCGTGCCGACGATCTCGAGAGCACCGTTGCGCACCTCGAGCTTCGTGATGACGTTGAGCTGCACCCGGTCCTGGGCACGGGCTTCTGGCACCGCCGCGAGCGCGCAGGCCAGCACCGCCGCCGTCGAGCGACGCACCGCGGCCTGGAGGCAGTGACGGAGCTGTTCCATGCTGTAGCAGAGGCTACCAAGCCGTCCGGGACCGCCAAGTTTCCAGCCGCCCGTGCGCGTCGACGACGCGACGTGAAGACGGAGCCGTCCGTCATCGCCGTCGATTCCAAGGCGCCCGTGCGCGCGCGGACGAGCCGGGCCTCGCCGTGGCCTCCAGAAGCGCCTCGGGGGGCGCCCGCCCCGCCGCCCCGGGGCGCCTCGGGCTCACGGCCCCGGCGCACGGCGCAGCGTCGCGCCATCGAAGCGCCAGGCGGCGGGCTCGTCGCACGAGACGCGGCGGGCATCCCAGAGGAAGCCCATGAGGTGGCCCGACACCCACCAGTCCAGCTCCGAGCAGTCGGCGATGGCGTCACCGCGCCCGGGGCCGACCGCGGCCTGGAGCGCCGCGAGCTCGCGCTGCGTGGGCGTCAACCGCGCCTCCCACGGCGCGAGGCGCACGAGGGGCCACGCACAGGCGGCGACGAAGCAGGCCGGCGTGAGCCACCGCACGACGCCCGCGGGGACCAGCGCCAGGACCGCGCCGACGAGCAGCGCCGCTCCCACCAGC
>JADCJJ010000023.1 GCA_020247085.1 Myxococcaceae bacterium
AGCGGCACTGCCTCCGCCTCCACCAGCGCCGCCAGCATCGATCGCGGCGCGGTCGACGCAGACGCCATCGAGGCAGCTCCAGCCACGGCCGCACGCTTCATCGGTGGTGCAGGAGAACGTCCGCCGGTCGACGACGACGGGGCTCCAGTCACACGCTCCGACGCCGACGACCAGTCCCACCGCGACCAGGGTCCACGCTTTCCGCATCGACAGACTCCCTCACGACGTCGAGCGCCACCCGCCAGGCTGACTCAGTTTCATTCCAGCGACGTCCTGCTGACAACCACCCGTCACGTGGTTGGCACTCCCGGAGCGGTGCCAATCGGGCCCCAGCAAGGGCCACCCCGAACGCACCCAAAGGCCGCGCGTGCCGAAACCTCTCTCACTCACCACGGCAGCGACGCCGTCGCCAGCAGTCCCCCACCTGGCATCGGCACGAGGGCCAGGCCCTTCGCCGGCGGCAGCCCGAGCAGGAGCGCGACCACGCCGCCCGCGAGCGCCACGCCACCGCTGACGAAGAAGACGTTGGCGATGGTCGAGTCGCGCACCGCCCGGGTCGACAGGTCGAGGGCCTCGGCGCGCGAGACGGCGCCTGTTTCGGCCTGCACCCGGGCGGCGCTCCCCTGGCCGCCGAACACGGCGCCGACGATGAGCGCCGACGCGCCGATGCCTCCCAGCACCCACGCCGCCGGGTGCACCAGGGGCCTCGCCTGCGGCGTCTCGACGACCACCGGCGGAGGCGATGGGGGCGGCGGCTGCACTGCGGTGACGGCCGCGACCGGCGCCGGAGCCGCCGCGCTGGGTGACTCGAAGCGACTGGCCGCTGGCTCGAGCAACGTCCAATCGAGCGCGCCCAGGACCGTGACCTTCACCGTCGCCGCCCGGCTCGAGACCGCGACCTGGCCCCCCTCGGCCGGCAGGACGATGGAACGCGTCTCGTTACCCTCGGTGACCTCTGCGCGAATCGCCCGCACCTGGTCGGTTCGCCCCCGCGCGGCGATCCTGACGTTCCCGACGCGCTCCACCGTGGGCTGGACCTCGACGGAGACCGACAGCGGCCCCTGCTCCTTCACCTGCGCCCGCGCCTCGAAGAAGGGCGTCGTCACGCGGGGCGACGGCTTGCCCTTGAGCTTGTACTCGGGGTCGAGCGTCAGCAGCGCCACGAACGCCTCGCGCGCGTCCGCCCCGCGGTTCGCCCCGGCGGCCAGCAGCGCCTGAAGTTCGTACACCTCGAGCACCTCGGCGCGAGAGAGCCCCGAGGCTGCCAGCACGTCCTTCAGCGCCTTCTCGGCCTGGGGGTACCGCAGCGCCTTGAACTCGGCCTTCGCGGCATCGAGCGCCGGGAGCGCCCACCCCTGCGCGGCCCACAAGAGGCCCGCCAACGGCAGTAATCGCATATGCTGCAGCATAGCGTGAACGGTGTTCCTGGCGTGCAACAGCCGAATACATGGGCCAGCGGTGTCGCGGTCGGGCCGTACGTGCTCCTCAGGGAGCTCGCCCGCGGCGGAATGGGTGAGATCTGGCTCGCCCACCACCGCGGGCCGGCAGGCTTCGAGCGCCTGGTGGTGCTCAAGCGCATCATCACCGGGCCCGACGACGACCCGTCGATGCTGTCGATGTTCCTCGACGAGGCCCGCATCGTCTCGCAGCTGCACCACCCCAACGTCGTGCAGGTGACCGAGCTCGGCCAGGATGGGCCGTCGTTCTACCTCGCGATGGAGTACCTCGCCGGGCAGACGCTGAGCCGCATCGCGCGCCGGCTGTTCGAGCGGCAGCAGGCGGTGCCGACGCGCTTCGCGCTCGAGGTCATCCGCGACGCGGCCCGGGGCCTGGGCTACGCGCACCGCCGGCGCGGCCCCGACGGCAAGCGGCTCGAAATCGTCCACCGCGACGTCTCTCCGCAGAACATCCTCGTCACCTACGAGGGCCAGACGAAGGTGCTCGACTTCGGCATCGCGACGGCGATGGGGCGCGGCACCCGTACGTCGACGGGCATCCTCAAGGGCAAGGTCGCCTACATGAGCCCGGAGCAGGCCCTCGGCCAGAAGCTCGGCCCCCAGGCCGACGTCTTCGCGCTCGGCACCGTCCTCTTCGAGCTCGTCTCGGCCTCGCGCCTGCACCAGGGCGCCGACGACATCGCGATTCTGCGCCGGCTGATGTCGGGAGAGCCCCTGCCGCGGGTGACCCAGCGGGTGCGCGTCGACGCGCGGCTCGACGCGCTCATCGCCAGCGCGATGGCCTGGGACGTGGCGGACCGCTTCGAGGACGGCGAGGTGCTCGCCGACGCCATCGAGCGGCTGCTGCGGCAGATGCCGGCGGGGGTGAACGAGCTGTCACCCCGCGAGGTGATGCACGACGCCTTCGCGACCGAGGTCGCCCAGCTGCCCGAGCTCAACCGGGTGGTGCACGAGACGCCCTCGAAGCGGTCGAGCGACTCGCTGCCGAGCAAGGCCATTCCGGCCGACGGCTCCAGGGCCCGCCGGGGCTTGCTCGCGGCGGCGGCCGTGCTGCTGCTCCTGGCGGGCGCGACGGTGGCGCTCCTCTCGTCCCGTCAGGCAGACGGCCAGCCGCCGCCGTCGCCCGCGGTCGCAATGCTGGCCCCGGCCGCCGAGCGCGCGCCTCTGGTCGTCGAGCCTCCGCCCCCGACTGCGCCGGTGGACGCCGGCGCGAGCGCCGCCGTCGAGGCCGTGGCCGACGCCGGGGCGGTGGCCGTGGCGCCGCCGGCTGCCGACGCCGGCGCCGCGGGGAGCGCCGACGCCAGGGTGAGGTCGGGCAAAGTGAGCCTGCAGACCGAGCCGTGGACGAAGGTGTTCTACGGGAAGCGGCTGTTGGGCGAGACGCCGCTCTTCGACGTGGCGCTCCCTGCGGGGCGGCAGCGCCTGCGGCTGGTCAACCCCGACGAGGGCATCGACACCGTCATCGAGGTCGAGGTGCCGGGCAACGGCACGGTGGCCAAGCGCCTGGTGCTGTAGCCGGCGCGCCCACGAGCCGACGCGTCAGGGCAAGGTGACGCGAACGAGCGTCGGCCCGCGGCCAGCGCCGCAGAACGACTCTGGCTGGTCGCAGGTGACGGACACGAGGAGCCCCGCGGCGCCGGTGAAGACGGCCGAGCTTGCCCGGAGGCCCGCGCCGACGCTCAGCGGCCCGACGGCGCGCAGCTCGAGGGCCTCGGTGAGCTGCACCAGGACGAGGCCGCTGGCAGACGTCACCGGCAGGTCTGCCGTGCTGGGGCCGGTGGTGATGGCGAGGGGCTGGCCCGGCGTCGTGCCGAGCACCACGAGCGGCCGGTTCGAGTCGTCGACGGCGACGGCCTCGACGCGCACCGGGCTGCTCCCCGCGACGAGGCGCCGGGATGGAATCGGCATGCCGGCCGGGCCCAGGAGCGGGTCGCCGTCGGGTGGGAAGCGGGTGACGAAGGCGAAGGTGCCGCCGGCGAGGGCGGCGACGGGCGCGCGAGCGGGGGTGCCGTGTCGGGCGATGCCCATGCGCGCCGACGGGAAGGGCCCCAGGCTCGTGTCCCTGCCCGTCCACCGGCCGGTCGCGTTGAAGGTGCCCGAGTACGAGAGCAGGTGTGTCGTGCCGCCGCAGACGCTCAGGGTGTGGAGCCGGTCTGCCGGCCCGCCGGCGGGGTCGACGAGCGTCGTCACCACGTCGGAGGGCGCCGCGGTGCAGGCGAAGCCGGGGATGGTGGCCTCGGTGCGCGACGCGCCGGGCAGGAAGACGACGCTGGTGTCGGCGGCTCCACGCCGGACGAGCACGTCGCGCCGCTCGCCGAAGCCCGCGAGGATGGCGCTGGTGAGCGTGAGCCGCCCGGCGGCGATGGGCTCGTCGCCGGCGCTCACCGCCGTCAACTGAAGGGTGGGCGGCACCTGTGTCAGGGAGAGCGCGGCGAACGCATTCAGCGGTGGCCGGGCGCCCCCGTCGGCGCGCGGGCCTGGGGTGCCGCCGTCGCTCGCACGCAGGGCCAGCGCGATGAGCACGGCGTCGTCGGGGCCGCCGTCGCTCCGGAAGACGGTGGGCGGAGCGTGGGCCGCCGGCAGGGCCACGCGCGCCCGCCCGGGGGCACAGCTCTTCGAGGGGCCCCCATCGGCTTCGAGCACGGCGCCGGCCTCGGGCTCGACGGTGAGGATGGCGCCGGTGGGCACGCCGAAGTCGTCTGACGCAGGGTCGGTCGAGGTGGTGCTGACGAACCACAGCACCAGCCCGGCGTTGTTGACGACGAGGTCGCTGCGGAAGGGTTCGCGGTCGGCGGAGCCCTCGTGCAGCGCCCAGCTGGGCTCGAAGGTGACGAGCGGCCCGCCGTCGCGTGGACCGGAGTCGGCGCTCGCCAGGCGGCCAGCGTCCACCGTCGGCGGCACTGGGCACGCGGCGCCTCCCGCGGCGCCTCCCCCGTTGCCTCCGGCGCCCCCGCCGCCACCGCCATCGGGCCCCCCCGGGGCCCTGACGCAACTCGAGGTGCGGCAGACCCAGCCCGGTTCGCACTGGTCGTCGCGGGTGCAGAACGCAGACAGGTCGTCGCCCTCGACGGGCAGCAGGGTGCGCCGCTCACACGCGGCGAGGAGCAGTACCGCCACGGTTGGGAGCAACTTCATGGACACCTCAGGGGATGCTCGGCGGCCGCGGTCGAAGCCTGCCTGGGCCGCGTGCGAACCTCTTCGCTCTCACGCGCCTGAGGCTAGCACGCGGGGTCGGCGGCCCGCGCGAGGAGGCTCTCCCGGGGTGCGCTACAACTGGAAGCAGTACACCCGACGGGCGACGGTGCAAGCACTCAGGGCGCCGGGCCCGCTGAAGAAGTCCGCCGCCGCCGACGAGACCTGCCCGAAGACGCCCATCGCCCCGCTGGTGCTGGTCCAGTTCGAGCAGCTCGAGTTCAAGTTCGCCAGGCAGGCGGTGCAGGCCGCCCCCGTCCACGCGGTGTCTCCGCCAGCCGCGAAGTCCGCGCTGCCGGAGACCCAGAGGCCAGTGTTGAGGTTCGCGTCGCGCGAGGTGGGGGTCGTCGCCCTCAGCGCGTCGCTGGTGCCGACGAAGACGCCGCCAGGCGTGAAGTAGCTCATCCCCGCGGGGAGCCGCGAGGCGGCGGAGGCAGACGTGGTGGCCAGGAAGGCGACGAAGGTGGCGGGGGTGCCGGCCGGCTTGTTCAGGTTGCAGTGCGCGTCGGCCGAGGCGAGCCCCGCGCCGACGTTCCACGGTGGCGCGACGAAGGCCAGCCTCGCGCTCACGGGCACGCGCGGTACGGCGATGGTGGTGCCCGAGGTGTTCTGAAAGCAGTAGAGGCGCGTGCTGGGGTCGGCGCAGGGGTGGCCACCGGTGCCCGACGTGAAGAGGTCAGGGCCGCCCTCGACCCGGCCCCGCTCGACCGCGAGCCCCGGCGCGCCCGACGTCCAGCCGGCGCAGTCCTGTCCGTTGGCGGCGCCTCCCCTCCGCGTGCCGGTCCACGCCGACAGGCCGGTCGTCACGCGGCGGCCCCACTCGTCGATAACGAGGGGCACGAGCACCTGGCCGGTCATGAGGGCGGTCCTCGAGCTGGCGAAGGCCTCTCGGTCGAGCCGGCGCCAGCCGCCCATCGCGGTGAGGCGGGAGGCCACCGTCGACGCCGACGTGCTGAGCCACGCGCGGAACGCCGTGCCGGCCGCGTCGTTGATGCCCGCGGCCGACGCCAGCGCGTTGCATCGGGCGTCGTACGGCGCCACGCCGCCGAGGTTCGCCGGGACGAACTCGGACGAGACGAAGGCGAGGTTCGTGTCGATGGGGGCGAAGTTGGCGGCGACGCCCAGCGAGTCCGAGATGGTCACCACGCAGTCCGGCCCACTCGAGCCGGGGCCGCAGTCGGCCGACCGCTTCCACTCGAAGAAGTGGGAGCGGGAGCCGTTGGCGGTGCGCGCCTGGAACGTCACCGAGGCCCCGTCACCGTACCCGGCCGTGCACGCCCCCGGGCAGTCGATGCGATTGTCGCTGGTCTTCACGCGCTGTCCGACCTCGCCCGGTTCGTCGACCGTCACCAGCCACTGGCCGTTGCCGGACGCGGCCAGCGCCACCGAGCCGCCGGGCGCCCCCGAGACCGTCAGGGTGGTGCTCGTGGGCGCGGCGCTCGAGGGCGAGTAGACGACGTCGACGGTGCACGTCGCCATCGGCGCCAGGGTGCCCGCGCAGGTGTTCGAGGTGACCGAGAAGTCGCTGCGGCTCCCGGTTGTGAGCGACAGCGCCCCCGAGGCGACGTCACCCGCGTTGCGAATGACCCAGGAGAAGGGCCCGGTGGAGTCGCCGACGATGACGTCTCCGAAGTGCCGCGAGGTGTCGGTGGCCACCAGCGAGGCCGGCGACTGGGCGTTGGCCGTGAGCGCCAGCGCCGGGCTGCCCCCGGGCCTCGCCGAGGCGGTCAGCGTCGCCGCCTTCACCCCGCCCCCCGAGGCGGGCGGCGCCGTGAACTGGGCCGAGAGGGTGCAGCTCTGCCCGGCGGCCAGCGGCTGGCCGAGCTGACAGGCGTTCGCCCCGCTCACGAGCTGCCAGAGGTTGGCGTTGGCGCCCGAGAAGCCGACGCTGACGAGGCCAGAGGGCTGCTGGCCGGTGTTGACGAGGGTGAACACCCTGACGACGCCGGCGCTCCCGAGGAGGACGTTGCCGAAGCTCGCGCTCGACCCGGCGGCCGGCGCGAGGGTGAGGAGCGCTGGAGCGCTGGCCGAGCCGGAGAGGCTCGATGACGAAGCGCCGCCGGGCGAGGCCGCCGCCAGGACGGCCGCCGAGTGCACGGCGCCCGACGTCGGCGCGTACACCAGCCGGAAGGTGCAGCTGCCCCGGGGACCCAGCCCGGCTGGCGGGCAGGTGGAGCCCTGCACGGTCCACTGGCTCGGGTCGGCGCCACCGAGCGAGAGGCCGAGACTGCCCGTCGCCACGTCACCGTCATTCGTCACGGTGAAGACCTGGTCCGAGGTCTGGCCGACGGACGTCTGGGGGAAGGTGACGCTCGAGGGCGACAGCTGAAGCCGGGCCGGCGCCAGGCCGGTGCCGCTCAGCGTCGCTTGCACGGTGCTGCTGCCCGAGGTCACGGTGACGAAGGCGCTGAGCGGGCCCGCGGCCTGAGGTGCGAAGCGAATGCGGACGGTGCAGGTCGAGCTCGTGGGCAGGCTGGCCGTCGCCGGGCAATCCACCGCGATGGAGCTGAAGGACGAAGCCCCGCTGCCACCGACCGACACCATCGTGCCCATCAGCGCGGTGCCGTCGGTGTTGGTCAGCGTCAGGTCGAGCGTCTGCCCTGTCTGCCCGATGACGGTGGGGGTGAAGGAGAGCGCCGTCGGCGTGAGCGAGAGCTGCCCCGCCGCGACGCCCACGCCGGACAGGGGGGCGACTGCCGCTCCGCCCGTCATCGCCGACACCGTGAGGGTGCCGCTCGCCGCGCCCGCCGTCGTCGGCGCGAAGCGGAGGGTGACGTTGCAGGTCGCGCCACCCTGCAGGGGCGCGGCGCAGGTGCTCGACGTGACGAAGAACGGCGCCGGGGTGGCGCTGACCATCACGGCGCTCGTCGGCGCCTCTCCCGTGTTCCGCACGAGGACCGTGCTCGACTGGTTCGTGCCGAGGGTGACCGACCCGAAGCCCACTTCGGCTACCGCCAGGCTCAGCTGGGGGGCCACCAGCCCCCGGCCGCTCAACGTCACGCTGGTCGGGATGCCGCCCGCCGGCGTGAAGGTGAGGAGCCCGAGGCGCGAGCCGGTCGCCGTGGGGCTGAACTGCAGGGCGACGGTGCAGGCGCCGTTCGCCGACAGCGTGGCGCCGGCGCAGGTCTGCGACGCCACCCCGAAGTCCGAGGCGTGCGGACCTCCGACGCCGACGGTGAGCGCGCCGCTCGTGGCCTGGCCGCCGTTCGTCACCGTGAAGGTGAGGGTGGTGCTCGTCGAGCCCGTTGGCGTGTCGTCGAAGACCCCCAGCGCCGGCGTCGCGCCCAGGGTCGCCGGCGTCAGGCTCGCGGCGCTCAGCGACGTGTTCGCGGTGCCGCCCGGCGAGGCGTTCACCTGGAGCGTCGCCGCGCGGCTCCCCGTGTCGGTCGGCGTGAAGACGATGGTGGTGGTGCAGGTGCCGGTCGGCGGCAGCGCCGCGGTGCAGGTGTCGCCCGACTTCGAGAACATCGAGGGGTCCGCTCCGCCGATGGTGACCGCGGGGATGCCGCTGGGCGAGCCCCCGATGTTCCGGACGGTGAACGCCTGCGCCATCGACGCGCCGCCGAGGACGACGCTCGGAAAGGTGAATGACGAAGGCGTGAGGCTGAGCTCGGCCGGGAGGGTGCCCAGGCCTGACAGGGCGACGCCCCGCGTGCCGCCTGGCGCCGCCGAGCACGAGAGGGCGTCGGTGAGGAGCCCCGTCGTCAGGGGGCTGAAGCGCACCTCGAGCTGGCACGTCGCCCCGGGCCCCAGCGCCGCCGTGCAGGTCGAGTTCATCACTTGAAACGCGCTCGCCGCCCCGCGCGCGAGGCGGAGCATCAGCGGTCCCGTCGGCAGGGTGCCGACGTTGGTGACGACGACCGTCGTCGGCGCGCTCATGGTGCCGGTGGTGGTGTTGGCGAAGGCGATGGACCCCTGGGACACGGCGAGCGCCGCGCTCCCCACCGCGCCGCCGGCCGAGCCACCCGCCTCACCGCCGGCCGAGCCACCCGCCTCACCGCCGGCCGAGCCACCCGCCTCACCGCCGGCCGAGCCACCCGCCTCACCGCCGGCCGAGCCACCCG
>JADCJJ010000230.1 GCA_020247085.1 Myxococcaceae bacterium
CTACGCTGCAGCTCGCGCCGCAGGCCTCAACATCGGGAGCGGACCCGTTGAGGCCACCTGCAAGAGCCTCGTCCATGTGCGCATGTGCCGCAGCGGCGCTCGCTGGCGTCCCGACACCGCTCAAGCCCTGCTCTCCCTTCGCGCGCTCGCGCTCAGCGACCGCTGGGACTCGGCCGTCGCACTCACGCTCGCCCCCCCCTGCGTCGAGAGGTCTGCCGTGCCGCTTGATCAGCATGAGACCCCGACCCGCAGCGGGAGCGCGATCAGGTTGCCGAATCCGCCCCTCGGAAGTGTGTCCTGGCTCGGGAAGAGCCGGTCGTAGGAGCGCATCGACAGTTCGTGCCGGCGCGTCATCGTCTCCGTCAGGAGAGAAGAGCCCATCTTGCGCGCCGACGCCGCCGAGACTGGCGCCGTGAAGAAGAACCAGACGTGCGCTCCTTCGCCCGAGCGTGAGCGCTCGATCGCGACCGGTAGACCAGCGCGGCGCGCCGTTGCGACGAACGCCCGAACATCGTCTCGCCACGACCCCTCGTCGAAGTCTGCGGCGAGGAGCCAGCAGAAGTGTGCTCGTCGCGCGGGCTGGCGGGCGCGTTGCGGGAAGTTGCTCGAGGTGCGAACGGAGTGCGACGAGGCGTACTTCGCGCTGCGCGAGCTCGGCGGAGGCACGGGCGACCGCTTCCTCGGCTTGGCCAATCGCCGCGATGAGCGCCCTGCGCTCGTTCTTGTCCCGGCCCGTCATCGGTTCACCAATCTACCGCGGGCGCGTCGGAGCATCCTTGAAGTTCAAGCACCAGGAAGGCAGGTTGGACGCATGGCGCCCAAGAAGGCTCTCGTCGTGCGCGAGCGCGAATACGTGTCGGTTCTCGACGACGTCGCCGCGCTCCTCGTCGGGTCTCGGGCGACCGCAGCGCGCGCGGTCAACAGTCCGATGACGTCGGCGTATTGGCTCATCGGACGGCGAATCGTCGAGGGAGAGCAGCAAGGGCGCGGGCGTGCCGGGTACGGCGAGCGGCTCATCGAGCGTCTCGCTGCAGACCTCACAGCTCGGTTCGGTCGGGGCTTCGGCCACCGCAAGCTCGAGCAGATGCGTGCGGTGTTCCTTTCTCGTCGGGAGATTGTGCAGACGGCGTCTGCGGAATTGGTCGGCGCGGGCGCCAAGGCACTCCCGCTCCCCTGGTCACACGACGTCCGGCTTCTGGCGGTCAAGAATTCGAGCGCTCGGTCCTTCTACGAAGCCGAGGCGCTCCGCGGTGGCTGGTCCCACCGACAGCTCGACCGGCAGATTCAGAGCCAGTTCTACGAGCGCACGGCGTTGTCGACGAACAAGGCCGGGATGTTGGCGAAGGGGCAGGTTGCTGAACCCGGCGATGCGGTGTCGGCTGACGAGGCAATCAAGGACCCGTTCGTCCTTGAGTTCCTCAACCTGAAGGACGAGTACTCCGAGAGCGAGCTTGAGGAGGCGCTCATCAAGCAGCTCGAGCTGTTTCTGCTCGAACTCGGCGGCGCGTTCACGTTCGTCGGGCGGCAGCGGCGGCTCCGCTTGGGCGACGAGTGGTACCGGGTCGACCTCGTGTTCTTCCATCGAGAGCTGCGCTGCCTGGTCGTCATCGATCTGAAGATCGGCAAGTTCACCCATGCAGATGCTGGGCAGATGCACCTGTACCTCAACTACGCGCGTGAGCACTGGATGATGGCTGGCGAGAATCCGCCGGTCGGTCTCATCCTCTGCGCGGAGAAGGATCACGCGGTCGCGAAGTATGCGCTCGAGGGCCTGCCGAACATGGTGATGGCCGCCGAGTACCGGACGCGGCTGCCGGACGAAGCGACCCTGGTCGAAGCGATCGAGAAGACGCAGTTCGCGCTGGCCAGCGCGACGAGGAGGAAGCGATGACCGAAGCGGAGCTGAAGCGAAAGCTGGCGGCGATCGAGGCGATGGTGCTCGGCGCCATGACCGAGGGCGAGCGCGCCGCGGCGCAGCATGTGCTCGAGAACTTCAAGCAGAAGACGCCCGACGAGACGTGCCAGGACCTCGGCTTCACCGTGCACGATGTGTGGGCGCGCAAGCTGTTCATGGCGATGCTGCGAAAGGCCGGGCTCGAGCCCTTCCGTATGAGGGGGCAGCGCCGCACGACCATCATGGTCCACGGGAGGAAGTCGCTCGTGGAGCTGATCTGGAAGGAGTTCCTCGAAGCGAACAGGACCCTCACCGAGTACCTCTCCGAGGTCACCGACCGCGTCATCCGCGAGTCGCTGGGCGAGGTGCAGGAAGACGAGGCGCGCGAGCGGCCCGCGCTCACGCGCGGTTCGTCGAAGTCGTAGCATTCCCCGAAGTCGTTGAATTCACGGCTCGAGGGCGCGCGAGAAATCGAGTCCCCTCTGGGGATCGAACGGGGCTTTGCGCGGGCCATGGACCCAACGCCCCCGATTCGGAAGCGCAGTCGCGACCTTCACCTGCAGGTCACAGGGCTCGAGCCGCTACCCGGCGAGGTCTCGCTCTGGGCGCGATGGCTGATCGAGCGGCTGCTGATCGATGCTCTGACCGCCGACGCACCGAAGGCTGCGCCCGATGCGTGCCCGCGGTGAGCGGAGGACCTGGGTCGCCTCCGCAAGGGTCTCGACCGCAGAGCAGGCCGAGAGGGACCACTCGCTGCCGGCCCAGTGCCAGGCGATCGCCGAGTTCGCCGCACGGCACGGCGCGACCATCGCGCAGGAGTAGGTCGAGGCCGGCGCGTCCGGCACCGACGCCAACCGGCCCGTGTTCACTCGCCTGCTCGGCGACGCGCTCAAGCCGACGAGCGAAATCGGCACGATCGTCGTTCACCACACATCACGATTCACCCGCAACGCGACCCACGCGCGCGTCGTCAAGACGAAGCTCAGAAAGGCAGGTGTTTGCGTGCTGTTCGTTCTCCAGAGCTTTGCCGATGACCCGATGGGGACGCCTGCACCGCCCCCGGCTGCGCCGACGCCGGAGTCGTAACGGCCCCACGCTCGAGACACCCAGGAAGCGCCGCGTCACCTCACGGCTCGAAGTCGACAGCCACCCGGAAACAGCGTCGCGCCGCCTCGGAAGGGAACGGCGCCGCGCGCCGGACGACGCAGTCACGCGCGGCCTCGGCGAACCGGCTCGCTCCCGCTGGCGCTCACCTCGACGAGCTTCGGCACGAGGCGGGCAGGACCTGCGCTCGTGCGCCTCGCGTCCTGCGCCGAGCACTTCGTGAGACTGCGCGCTCGCGGGGTCCCCTTTGGGGGGCGTTCGGAGCAGGCCGAGGCGAACCGTGAGCTCGTCTTCGCGTCACGGTGGGTGGCCGGCCCCCGCTTCGTCGAGAAGAGCGCCGCCAGGGTTTCTCCCGTCGGGACCTGCGACCGGGCTGGAACCGGGTGAACCATTGAAGACGGGCGCGCGCAGGCGGGGACCCGAACCGTCTCTCGTCGGGCGCAGCACTCCAGGGCGCAGCACGCTCGTGGCACCGACATGATGCGATTCGCGGTCACCGCGCGGTCCTCGTCGTGGGCCCGGTTCAGCCACCCTCCCGCGCGCTCGCCGGAGGATGACGACGATCAGGCCCGGCCCCACGGCAAGACCTGGGTGGCCGAGGAACTCGCGCCCATGCCGTGGAGCGGTGATGGGCATGCCGGTGCAGGGCTGATCATGTCACCGCTTGCCAGCTGATGGTCGGTGGGTGCTCTCATCGACAGACCACCGAGTCGACTTGCGCTCGCCCTCTCTTCGACGTTTCCGTTCGACTGGTTCCGTCTATGAGCGGGTGGTACGCGCCCGTGCCATGCGCACGATGCCTCTCGTCTTCGGTTTCCTGCTTGGCCTCGCCATGGCGGCGTTCGCCGGGTGCCCCGCCCAGACCTGCACGCCGACGAGCTGCGAGTCGGGGTGTTGTGACGCCACGGGGCGATGCCAGACGCTTCAGTCCACGAGCGGCTGTGGCACCCGAGGCGTCATGTGCACGAGCTGCGGCTTAGGAGAAAGCTGCGTCTCGGGAACGTGCATGGGCGCGCCTCCGGGGGGCGGTGGAGGGTCTTCGGGCACCGGCGGTGGAACGGCGACCGGTGGCTACCCGGCCTTCCTCGCGAACCTGATCAACTCCGTCTGCACGAAGCTGCTCGAGTGCTCGAACTCCCCACCGAGCGACCTCGAGGCGTGCGTCGCCCGCTACCGGGAGGCGGTTGTGAGCGGCATCTTCCTTCCTGGTTACACCAGCGAGCGCAGCGTTCGACTCGGCGCCTCGACCTACGACGCCGCCAGGGGCATGCGCGCTCGGATAGTTGCCGAGCGAAAACCTGAGGCGCGGCGATCACTTGGCCGATGGGGTCGACAGGGCCAACGAATTTGTGGTTCTCGACGACATGGCCAAGTCCTCGAAGCCCTGCGCCGTCCCTGCCTCCGAC
>JADCJJ010000231.1 GCA_020247085.1 Myxococcaceae bacterium
GCAGCCACTGCTCGCCGCAAGCTCCTCGCCCTCAGCTCAAGGAATGGCTTGCTCGTCGACCGAACCCCTGCGACAGCTGGCCCACAACCGCGGACATTTTCCCTGGGCCGTTAGCGCGGACATTTTCGCTGGGCCTCAACAGACCTTCGATGGCCTCCTCGCCAAGCCCAACGAATTCCAGTAAGCGCGTGCGGCCATGGAAGCTGCCGAATTCGAGAAGCATGAGCGCCTGGAGCGCGACCACTGGTGGTTCGAAGGCCGTCGCCGGTGCATCGCGGCGGTCTTGTCACGCGAGCTGCCAGCGCTCGCCCAGCGAGAGATCCTCGACGTCGGCTGTGGCACTGGCGGCATGTTCCCCATGCTCCAGCGCTACGGGAAGGTGAGCGGCGCAGAGTACTCGGCCGACGCCCGCGCGCGGGCCCATCGTAACTTCCCCAGCGTCGAGGTCAGCGCCTGCGAGCTGCCCGACGTGCTCCCTGCCGGGCCCTTCGACGTCGTCACTGCCTTCGATGTCATCGAGCACGTCGACGATCCCGTCGCGTCGCTCCGCTCGATGGTGGCCCGCCTCAAGCCGAATGGGCGTGTGGTGGTGACGGTGCCGGCGCTGCAGCTGCTGTGGAGTCAGCACGACGTGACGCTGCAGCATCGCCGCCGGTACTCGCGTGGACTCCTCGTGGAGCAGCTCACCGCCGCCGGGCTTCGGGTGACCTACGACTCGTTCTTCAACACCGGCCTCTTCCCCGTCGTCGCCGCGGCACGACTGGTGGAGCGCGTGCGTGGGCCAGGCCCCGGCAGCGACCTCGCGCCCGTGAATCCCATCGTCAACGGCGCGCTGCGCGAGTTCTTCGGTGCCGAGGCGCGCGTGCTCGCACGTGGACGCCTGCCCATCGGCGTCTCGCTCATCGCGGTCGGAGCGCGCTCATGATCGGCGCGGGCGAGACGAAGATCGTCGTCGTGCCCTGCTACAACGAAGAGAAGCGGCTCGAGCCTGAGCGCTTCCTCGAATTCCGCGCGAAGGGCGTCGCGGTGCTGTTCGTCAACGACGGCTCGAAGGACCGCACCGCAGAGATCATCGAGCGCTTCGCCGCCGCGAACGACGGCATCGGCGCCCTCCAGCTCGATCCTAATCGGGGCAAGGCCGAAGCGGTTCGGCACGGGCTCCTGCAGGCGCTCACCCACGGCCCGCAGATCGTCGGCTACCTCGACGCGGACCTGGCGACGCCTCCAGCCGAGATGAAGCGAGTGCTCGATGCACTCTCGGGTTCATTCCAGGTCGCGCTCGGGAGCCGTATACGGCTCATGGGGCGGGACATCGATCGCCTGCCGATGAGGCACTACCTCGGCCGGATCTTCGCGACCGCGGCGTCGTGGAGCCTGTCGCTGCCCGTCTATGACACCCAGTGTGGTGCCAAGGCCTTCCGGGTGACACCCGCCCTCGAAGCCGCGCTCACGGAGCGCTTCTCGAGCCGCTGGGCCTTCGACGTCGAGCTGATCGGCCGGCTCCTCCGCCCTCGCCCGGGCGTCACGCCGATCGACCCTGCGCAGTTCGTCGAGGTCCCGCTGCAGACGTGGCACGACGTCAAGGGCTCGAAGCTGAGTTCGTCGGCGATGGCCGGCGCGGCGATCGACCTCATGCGCATCGCCCGACGCCAGCGCAGGTAGTGAGCGACAACGCTCAGGGTGCGCGCCGGTAGTACTGCAGGCCCTGGTTGCTCCCGACGAAGCGAAACCCCTCGAGCGAACGCTGCGCGGGACAGCCGGGCGCAACGATGGCGGCGGCCCACGGCGCTTCGGCAGACACCGGCACCGACGGGACCTCGGGCGGCACGACCGCGTCGGAAGGCAGAATCGGCTTGCTCAGCGCCTCGAGCGAGTACCCTCCAGCGGGGTATCGACCGTGACAGCCAAGGACCAGCACGGGTCCGTCGAGTTCCCGTTGGGGTTCGGCGAGTTCGCCGATGTGGAAGCCTGCCTGGTCGAAGCGCGTCGGGAGCTGATCGACGTATGAGCGGAAGAGCAGCTCGCCGGCGAGGCTGTCGGGCGAATCGGAGCCATCGTTCCACGCCATGTGGGTGACGCCCATCGCACGGAGCCTCTCAAACACCCGGCGCACCGAGCCTTCCTGTGCGTAGGACAAGCCAAGCTGGATCGCGGGCGTGTCCGTCAGCGTGACGCGCCCGATTCCGAAACTCGGTGCGCCGCCGTGAATGAGCAGGCGAGCCTTGGGCGGCAGTCGTTCACCCAGCGCTACCCAGTCCCTGAAGACCACGAAGCGGTCTCCGTTGCCCTCGGCCTGGCCACGCTGCAAGAACTCGAGCAGCTTCGTGAGCGGCGAGCGTTTGCCGTTCATCCGATGTGTCGCGAAGAACGGCACCTCGATGGTCCCAAGTATCTGCAGGCCAACGAGGCCGAGCACTGCGAGCCGGGGCAACCAACCCCAGCTCCACAGCTCGACCAGCACCACTGCGACTGACGCCGCCATCAGTGGCACGAAGATGACGAGGTACCGCATCTGGTGGGCCAGGTTGAACCAGATGACGATTCCCGCGGCCGTGAGACCGATCGCCAACCAGATTTTCGAGAGCCGTGTAGTCAGGAGCGCCGGTACCGCGAGCGCGGCGAAGACCGACCCGAAAACGGGCGCGCCACCAATCATGTCTCCCCACGTGTAGATGGCCACGTGGTGGTCCACGAGTGCCCGGGCCGTCTCGCCCATTCGCCAGGCCAAGCTCGACTCATGCGGAGCGAAGAGTTCGAGTGCGTAGCGGGCCTGCCAGACGCCTGCCTCCGACGCGAGGGGCGCTCCGCCGAAAACGCCCGTCGCGAGGGGGTAGACCGGGTTCCCATAGAAGGCGAGATTGCGCAGCCAGTACGGGGCAAGGGTGACCAGGCCCGCCCCGGCTGTGGCGAGCTGACCAACCACAAGGCGCTTGAACGCCCCACCTCTTCGCCACGCGATGATGCGATCGATGACCACGACGGCCGCGAACGGCGCCACGAAGATGACGCTGGTGTACTTGCAGAGCAGCGACCCGGCGAGATGCGCTCCGAAGAGGATCCAGAGCCCGGCTGCGTTCGTTCGCCGCGCGACGCTCCAGACCAGAAACGCGGTGGTCGCCCACAACGCCGCGAAGCGGTCGGCGCCACCCATCAGCCCCGTGTCGTAGATGAAGATGGCCGGGAACAAGAAGAAGCAGACCCACGAGAGTGAGTAAGTGCCGAGACCGCC
>JADCJJ010000232.1 GCA_020247085.1 Myxococcaceae bacterium
CCCGTTGCCGCTCTTCACCAACGGGCAGAACGGCATCACGCTGGTGGCGGACGTCTCGGGCGACGGCCGGCCAGACCTGGTGCGCGTGCCACAGCTGGGCAACTTCAACGCCGACCTCTGGGTCAACCAGTCGGCCGACGGCGGCGCCCTCTTCCCGCAGACCCGCAGCGGCGCGCCGAACCTGCAGCAAGCCGAGCTCGCCCGGGCCGTCGACGTCAACGGCGACCTGCGCGCCGACGTGGTGACGTACTTCTCCGGCCAGGTGCGCGTCTTCCGCGCGACCGGGGCCGCGACGTTCTCGCCGGCCGTCGTAGCCGCCGCGACGCAGGCGGGCGTGGTGGCGCTGGCGACGGGCGACGTGACGCGCGACGGCCGGGCCGACGTGGTGACCGTCACGCCCTCGGCGGTGTCGGTGTGGGCCGGCGACGGTGACGGAGGCCTCGCGGCGCCGGCGCTCGTCAGCAACGCGGGCACCACGCTGGGGAGCGTCGAGGTGGCCGACCTCGACGCCGACGGCTTCGCGGACATCGCGCTGGGCACCGGGCGCGGCCTCGAGGTGCTGTGGAGCACCGGCGCCGCCACCTTCTCGGCCGCCGACGTCTATGAGGTCGACGGCTTCACCCCGTCGGCGCCGGCGACGTCGCTGCAGCTGGCCGACGCGACGGGCGATGGCCGCCCCGACGCGGTGCTGTGGAGCACGCAGGTGCGCCCCGTCTTCGCGCGCAACGGCGCGGCCGGGCGCGGCTTCGAGCGCACCGTCAAGACGGCGATGACGGGGGCCGAGTTCGTGCAGGTGGGCCGGCTCGACGGCGACGCCCGCGACGACCTGGTGGTGAGCCGCCGGGCGTCCATCGTCAGCATGCTGCCCATCACCACCCAGAGCCGGGTGCTCCGGGCCAACGGCCTGGGCGGATTCAGCGTGGGCCCGGAAGACGCGCTCACCCGCCCCGAGGCGCTGGTGGACTTCGACGCCGACGGGGCGGCCGACGTGCTGCGCCTCGACTGCCCGGCTCCGGCCCTCGCCGACGGCGGCGTCAACACGGCGCCGGCGCCCTGCTCCGCGCGCGTCGACTTCGCGACGACGGGCCGCTTCAACGGCGCGTCGGTGTTGCTCGCGCTCGACGAGGTGGCCACCGAGGTGCTGCTCCGCGTGGGCGACGTCGACGCCGACGGGCGGGGAGACGTCATCGCGCGGACCCGGGCGGGGTTCTGGCTCTTCCGCAACACTGGCGCGCGGCAGTTCGGACCCGGGCGCCTGACCCCCTTCCTCCTGGCGGTCGCCGACGTCGCGGTGGCCGACGTCGACCGCGACGGGCGGGCCGACCTGGTCGCCCTCACCGGCGCGAGCACCCCGAGGTCCGTTTCCGTGCTCCTGGGGCGCGCGACGGGCTTCGCGCTGGCGCCGCGGCAGAGCGGCTTCGACTTCGACAGCGCGCTGGCCGCGGGCTTCGTGACGAACGACGGCTTCCCCGACGTCGCTGGCTCCACCGGCGCGTTCTTCACGGGTGACGGAACCGGCGCCCTCACCCGCACCGGCGACTGGAAGCCGGCGCCCACCCCGGCCGGCGTCTCGTTCATCGTCGACACCGACGGAGACGGTGTCGGCGAGGTGGTGAACCGGCAGTTCAGCGCCTCGGTGCTGGCGAACCCGGCCGTGCCACCGCGGGCCTTCGCGGGTCGCGTCGAGCGCTTCGCCGACGTGACAGGCGACGGCGTGACCGACTGGGTGCAGGTGACGCCGACGGACGTGGTGGTGGGCGTCGGCCACTGCCGCTGAGGGGCGCGGCGGGCTCGCGCCAACGCCATCCGGGGCGCGCGCTCCTGACCGGTGAAGGCCCGCCCGGTCGCCTGGGCCCCGGGCGCGAACTGCGACGACACCACCCCGCGCCAGCGCCATCTGGAGCGCGCGCTCGTCACCTACGCCAACGCCATCCGGGGCGCGCGCTCCTGAGCGGTGAAGGCCTGCCCGAGCGCCTGGGCCCCGGGCGCGAACTGCGACGACACCACCCTGTGCCAGCGCCATCTGGAGCGCGCGCTCGTCACCGGTGAGAGCCCACCCGCGCCCGGCGCGCCCACGACACCACCCTGCGCCTGCGCCATCTGGAGCGCGCGCCCGTCACCGGTGAGAGCCCACCCGAGCCCGGCGCGGCCACGACACCACCCTGCGCCTGCGCCATCTGGAGCGCGCGCCCGTCACCGGTGAGAGCCCACCCGAGCCCGGCGCGCCCACGACGCGGCCGGGCCAGCGCCGTCTGGAGCGCGCCAACCACCGGCGGCAGCCCCGGCTTCACGGCCCGCCTCGTACGCGCGCAGCTGCTGTCACGAGAGCGAGCCGACCGACGCCTGCTCGCCGGCCCCGCCCCTCGACGCGCGCTGTCAGCGCCGCGCCTTGAGCCACTCCTGAATCGGGCGGTACTGCCGCTGTGAGCTCGCCTGGGCCTCGAGGGCCGCCACCACCATGCGGGCGGCCTCGAGCGTGGTGAAGTGGGGCACGCCCTTGAGCAGCGACTCGCGGCGAATCGAGAACGAGTCCGAGATCTCCTTCTTCCCGGCGGTGGTGTTGAACACCAGCGCCACCTCACCGGCATGCACCCTGTCGACGATGTGCGGGCTGCCCTGGAGCACCTTGTTCACCTTCGCGCTCTCGATGCCCTTCTTCTTCAGGTACTCGTGGGTACCGCCGGTGGCGAGCAGGCCGAAGCCCAGCGCGCGCAGGCGCCGGCAGAGGTCGACCAGCCCGGGCTTGTCGTCGTCCTTCACCGACACGAAGGCGTCGCCGCCCTTGGGCAGCTTCGTGCCCGCGGCGAGCTGAGACTTGGCGAAGGCCGCGTCGAGCTTCACGTCGATGCCCATCACCTCGCCCGTCGACTTCATCTCGGGCCCGAGGATGACGTCGGTGTTCGAGAAGCGCGCGAAGGGGAAGACGGACTCCTTCACGGCGATGGAGGGCACCTCGGGGTCGCGCGTCAGGCCCAGCGACGCGAGCGAGCGCCCCACCATGCAGAGCGACGCTACGCGCGCGAGCGGCACGCCGGTGGCCTTCGAGATGAAGGGGACGGTGCGCGAGGCGCGCGGGTTCACCTCGAGCACGTAGATGGCCTTGCCCTGCACGGCGAACTGCACGTTCATCAAGCCCACGACCTTCAGCTCGAGGGCGAGCGCCACGCTGATGTCCTTGAGGCGCTCGATGACGTCCTGGCCGAGCGAGTGCGGCGGCATCACGCACGCCGCGTCACCCGAGTGCACCCCGGCCTCTTCCACGTGCTCGAGGATGCCGCCGACGATGGTGGCGCCGGTCGAGTCGCAGACGAGGTCGAGGTCGACCTCGGTGGCGTTGCGCAGGAAGCGGTCGATGAGCACCGGGTGCTCCGGCGACGCCAGCACCGCCTCGCGCATGTACCGCTCGAGGTCGCCCTGGTCGTGCACCACCTCCATCGCGCGGCCGCCCAGCACGTACGACGGGCGCACCATCACGGGGTAGCCGATGACGCCGGCGACGCGGAACGCCTCGTCGGGCGAGCGCGCCACGCCGTTCTCGGGCTGCTTGAGGCGCAGCTTCTCGACCAGCTTCGAGAAGCGCTCCCGGTCCTCGGCGATGTCGATGGCGTCAGGGGAAGTGCCGAGAATCGGCACGCCGGCGGCCTCGAGCGGCTTCGACAGCTTCAGCGGCGTCTGCCCACCGAATTGAACGATGACCCCCAGCGGCTTCTCGCGGTGGATGATCTCGAGCACGTCCTCGAGGGTGAGCGGCTCAAAGTAGAGCCGGTCGGAGGTGTCGTAGTCGGTCGACACCGTCTCGGGGTTGCAGTTGACCATGATGGTCTCGAACCCTGCCTCGCGCAGCGCGAAGGCGGCGTGCACGCAGCAGTAGTCGAACTCGATGCCCTGGCCGATTCGGATGGGGCCCGACCCGAGGATGACGACCTTCTGGCGGCTCGTCGGGGGCGCCTCGTCCTCTTCTTCGTAGGTCGAGTAGAGGTACGGCGTGTAGGCCTCGAACTCGGCGGCGCAGGTGTCGACGCGCTTGTAGACGGGCCGAAGGCCCCGCTGCCACCGCGCCTCGCGCACGGCGGCCTCGGCGACGCCGAAGGCCTTCGCGAGCTGCGCGTCCGAGAACCCGTGCGACTTGGCGCCCTCGAGCTCGGCGTCGCTCACCTGTTCGAGCGAGCCCTTCGCGGCGAGCGTGTTGAACTCGCTCACCAGCGCCTCGAGGTGCCGAAGGAACCAGGGGTCGATGGCGGTGTGGGCGAACACCTGCTCCACCGTCCACCCGCGCTGAAACGCCTCGAAGAGGGCCCACGGGCGGTCGGGGGTCGGCACCTCGAGCAGCTCGACCAGCTCGGCCTCGGGCCGCCGGGTCGCCTCGGCCTTCGAGGGAATCGCCAGCCGCCCCTGCTCGAGCGAGCGCACGGCCTTGAAGAACGACTCCCGGAAGGTGCGCCCGATGGCCATCACCTCGCCCACCGAGCGCATCATCGTGCCGAGCACCTTCGAGGCGCCCTGGAACTTCTCGAAGTTGAACTTGGGGATCTTCGTGACGACGTAGTCGATCGACGGCTCGAAGGACGCGGGGGTGTCGCGGGTGATGTCGTTCTTGAGCTCGTCGAGCGTGTACCCGATGGCCAGCTTCGCGGCGATCTTCGCGATGGGGTACCCGGTGGCCTTCGACGCGAGCGCCGAGGAGCGCGACACGCGCGGGTTCATCTCGATGACCACCATGCGGCCCGTCTTCGGGTCGACGCCGAACTGCACGTTCGAGCCGCCGGTGTCGACGCCGATCTCGCGCATGATGGCGATGGCCGCCGAGCGCATGCGCTGGTACTCCTTGTCGGTGAGCGTCTGCGCCGGCGCGACGGTGATGCTGTCGCCGGTGTGCACGCCCATGGGGTCGAAGTTCTCGATGCTGCAGATGATGACGACGTTGTCCTTCCGGTCGCGCACCACCTCGAGCTCGTACTCCTTCCACCCGAGCACCGACTGGTCGATCTGCACCTGCCTCACGGGGCTCGCGGCGAGGCCGCCCTCGACGATGGCCCGGAACTGCGCCTCGTCGTAGGCGATGCCGCCGCCGGTGCCGCCGAGCGTGAAGGCCGGGCGAATGATGGCGGGGTACCCCGTCTCGCGCACGATGGTGAAGGCCTCGTCGAGTGAGTGCGCGATGCCGGCCTTCGGCACCTCGAGCCCGATGCGCTCCATCGCCTGCTTGAAGAGCTGCCGGTCCTCGGCCTTGTTGATGCTCTCGAGCTGCGCGCCGATGAGGCGCACGCCGTACCTCTGGAGCACGCCGGCCTCGGCGAGGGCCTTGGCGAGGTTGAGCGCCGTCTGCCCGCCCATGGTGGGCAGCAGCGAGTCGGGGCGCTCCTGCTCGATGATGCGCGTCGCCGCCTCGACGGTGATGGGCTCGACGTACGTCCGGTGCGCGAACTCCGGGTCCGTCATGATGGTGGCCGGGTTCGAATTGAGGAGCACCACCTCGATGCCCTCGTCCTTGAGCGCCTTGACCGCCTGCGTGCCGGAGTAGTCGAACTCGCAGGCCTGACCGATGACGATGGGGCCCGAGCCGATGAGGAGCACCTTCTTGATGTCTGGGCGACGAGGCATGAGCGTCGCCCTAGCCCAAAACCGGCTCGGGGCGGGAGCGGTTGTGCGCCCCCGCGCCCCGCGCCTTGGTCGCGCGTCAGGGCCCCAGCGTCGCCGCGGCGGCGACCTGGCGCGCGCTGGCGTCACCGGCGATGACGAAGATGCGCGCGGGGGCCGTCTGGTCGAGCATCACCGGGAAGCGAAGCTCGCGGCCGCTGACCGTCACCGGCGGCCCCGAGACGACGCTCGGCGTAGTGGCCGTGGTGACCTCGAACAGGTCGCCGGCCTGGAAGTCGCTGGGGAGCCGCACGCGGACCTCGGAGGTGTGGGTGCCGAAGCCGAAGCGGGGAATCGGCGCCACGTAGATGGTGGCGCACGCCGGGTCGGTCGGCTCGCTGGTGACGTTCTGCGAGAGCACGGTGACGACGATGGCGTCGCGGGCGCGCACGGCCTCGATGACCGGCTGCGGGTTCGTCGCCGAGCCGGGGGTGATGACCGAGGCGAGGCCCGCCGGGTCACCCTCGCGCAGCCAGTGCCGAACACCTCGAATCGCCCGCCCCGACCCGGCCATCGCGTTCCACGAGCCGGGGAGCGCGTTGGCGTCGGCAAGGTTTGACTGGAACCACATCAGCCCCTTCCCGCCGGCGGCGACGACGCTGAGCGCCTGGTAGAGAATCTCGGTCGCGGTGGGCTGGACGCGGACGAAGTTGTTGGTGAGCGGCTGAGTCTTGTTCCAGACGTTCGACAGGCCCTGCGCGTAGAGCCACGTCGGCAGCGGCGCGTGGTTGTTCCGCGCGTTGTTGAGGTAGTCGTAGGCCCCGCGCGCGAGCATGCGCGACCCCCAGGTGGTGACGTGGGGCGCGCAGGCGGCGATGTAGAAGTCCATGCCCTGAATGTCGGCCATGCCGGCGAAGGCGCCGACCTTCTTGTTCGTCATGCCGCCGTTGTAGGTGGGCACCTGGGGATAGTGGCGCCACATGGTGCGCGACAGCCGCGCCTTCACCTCGGGCTTCGGGAAGGGGTTCGCGAAGCCCTCGGTGGTGAGGTACTCCTTGTCCGACTCGTCGCCGGTGAGGAAGCCAGCGACGTAGCGCGTGTCAGGCAGCGCCGTGGCGATGTCGGACGCGCTGGCGATGTCGTTCGAGCCCTCGGCCGTGATGAGCAGTCGCAGCCGCCCGGCCTGCGCGGCGACGCCAGTGTTGGCGATGCTCCGGCCCGTGAGCCCCGAAGGGCAGGTGGGTCCGAAGCGGGTGAAATGCGTGTCGATGCCCGCCGCCTGGTGGCGCGCGAGGTTGGTGGCGTTGCCCCCGGGGAACGGGCAGTCAGCGGTGGTCACCCATGACTCGATGGGGAAGAACTCGGGCACCACGCGCCCCACGCCCACCGACGACGGCCGACCGGCGAGGTCGAGCACCACCGTCCACGGGGAACCAGGCTGCTTCGGGGTGCACTGGGGCACGCGCAACAGCACGTGCTCGCCGGGCGCCAGGGTCGAGCGCGGCATGCACGTCACCGAGGTGACGTCGCGCCCATCGACGATGACGCGCGAGATGGTCTGCGGAGCCGAGTCGGCGTTCATCACGTGCACGAGCATCACGCCCCCATCATCGGCCGTCGTGACGTAGCGCAGCGGCACCGGGGTGCGGGTCACCGGGAAGGTCGCCGAGAAGAGCGTGCCGGTGAGCGACTCGACGCTCACGGTGCCGGTCTGCGCCGAGTCCCAGCTCGCCTGCCGCGAATGGAACGCCACCCAGATGGGCTGACCCGCGACGACCTCGCGCGGCCAGACGTGGTACCAGTCGATCTGCGCCTGCGGCAGCAGGTCATCGACGAGCACACCGTTGATGCGCACCCGCTCGGCGGTGCCCGAGGCGGTGGCGACGCCAGCGATGTGCAGCCGTCCTCCGCTCAACGGCGCGGGCCCCTGCTCCGGGTAGTCGCTGTCCGGCAGGTACACGTCCTTGCGGTAGGTGGCGAACGTCTGGGTGATGGCCGGGAACGGCCCGCACACGGCCGGCGCGCTCGGGCAGGTGAACGTCGCTGAGACGAGCCACCCACCGTCCAGGAAGGTGACGCCGGCGTCGAACGGCGCCCCTGCGTCAGCGCCCCCTCCGGCGTCAGGCACCGGGCCTCCAGCGTCGAGGCTGTCACCGCCCCCACCCGCACCGCCCCCGCCTCCTGCACCGCCCCCATCCCCGCCACCAGCACCGCCTGCGCCACCAGCACCACCTCCACCTGCGCC
>JADCJJ010000233.1 GCA_020247085.1 Myxococcaceae bacterium
CCCCTTCTGGCGCCCTTCGACGATGAGCGGCTGGGCGGTGGCGACCGCGGCGGCGAACGGCACCACGAGGGCGAGGCGAGGCATGGTGCGAAAGTGAAGCGGCGCCGGCGCTCCGCTGCAAGCCCCTGGCGGCGGCGCACGCCGGAAGCCCCCGCCCAGAGCCACCCAAGGCGTGGCGAGAGGGCCGCGCGCGAAGCTGTCGCCTTTCCCTGCCGATCCGCTAGACGCCCGCGCCATGGCACGCATCCGGAAAGTGCTGGTGGCGAACCGCGGAGAGATCGCCGTTCGCGTCATGCGCACCTGCAAGGAGCTCTGGCTCAAGACGGTGGCGGTGTACTCGGAGGCCGACCGCACGGCGCTCCACGCCCGCTTCGCCGACGAGGCTTACTGCATTGGGCCAGCGCCCTCGCGGCAGAGCTACCTGTCGGCCGAGAACATCCTCGCGGCGGCGAAGCAGTCGGGCGCTGATGCCATTCACCCAGGCTACGGCTTCCTGTCCGAGAACGCCTCGTTCGTGCGCGCCTGCGACAAGGCGGGCGTCACCTTCGTCGGCCCCCCGGCCAGCGCCATGGATGCGATGGGCGAGAAGACGCGCGCCCGCGCGAACATGCAGAAGGCCGGTGTCCCCGTCGTGCCCGGCACCACCGCGCCCTTCGCGAGCGCCGACGAGGCCCGCGCGTACGCGAAGCAGATCGGCTTCCCGGTGATGCTCAAGGCGGCCGGCGGCGGCGGCGGCAAGGGCATGCGCCGCATCGACCGCGAAGAAGACCTCGACGCAGCCTGGCGCACGGCGCGCAGCGAGGCGATGAGCGCGTTCGGGAACGACGCGGTGTACCTCGAGAAGTTCCTCGACCAGCCGCACCACGTCGAGATCCAGGTGTTCGCCGACACCCACGGCAACTGCATTCACTTGAACGAGCGCGAGTGCAGCGCCCAACGGCGCAACCAGAAGGTCGTCGAAGAGACGCCGTCTCCGATTCTCACGCCGCAGATGCGCGCCGCGATGGGCGAGGTCGCCGTGAAGGCCGCGAAGGCGGTGGGCTACGTCGGCGCCGGCACCGTCGAGTTCCTCGTCGACTCGGCCCGGAACTTCTACTTCCTCGAGATGAACACGCGCCTGCAGGTCGAGCACCCGGTCACCGAGTGGGTGACGGGCATCGACCTGGTGGCCTGGCAACTCCACGTCGCGCAGGGCGGAGTGCTCCCCTTCCTCGAGCCCATCAAGCCGCGGGGGCACTCCATCGAGGTGCGCGTCTACGCCGAGGACCCGGCCACCAACTTCATGCCCTCACCCGGGCACATCGTCGAACTCCGCACGCCAAGCGGCCCCTTCCTGCGCGACGACTCGGGTGTGTACGCCGGGTACACCGTGCCCAACACCTACGACCCGATGATCAGCAAGCTGTCGGTGTGGGCGCCGACGCGGGCCGAGGCCATTCGCCGCATGCTGCGCGCCCTCGACGAGTACGTGGTGAAGGGCATCACCACCAACATCGCGTACCTCAAGGCCATCCTCGCGCACCCGGACTTCCAGCGCGGCGACTACGACACGGGCTTCCTCTCTCGCGCGCACCAGCAACTGCTCGGCGCCGAGGATCCCCAGCGCACGAGGCTCGCCCTGCTGGCCGCCGTGCTGCGCGCCCACCACCGGGCCGAGCAGAAGGCGAAGCACCTGCCGCCACCCAACGCCGCCGCGGCGACCTCGGGCTGGCGCACGTCAGGCCGCCACCTCGGCGGCTGGAAGAGGAGCTGACCCATGCCCCGCGCGCTGCGCTACCTGGCGAAGCAGCTGTCGAAGACCGCCACCGCCGTCGAGGTCGACGTCGTCCCCCTCGGCGACGACCGCTACGCCCTGACCCTGCAGGGGGAGCGGCTCGAGCTCGAGGCGCTCGTCCTGCCTGGCGGCGCGATGACGCTGCGGCTCGGGGCGCTCACCGTGGTCGCCGAGTTCGAGGAGCGCGGCGATGAGATCGGCGTGCTGGTCCAGGGTCAGGTGACCCGCTTCGACGTCGTCGACGAGCGCAGGGCCCGCGCCCGCGCGGCCACCGCCACCTTCGAGGTCGAGGGGCGCCAGACGGTGCTGTCTCCGATGCCGGGCAAGGTGGTGAAGGTCTTCGTCAAGCCGGGCGACACCGTCACCGAAGGCCAGGGCCTGGTCGTCGTCGAGGCGATGAAGATGGAGAACGAGCTCAAGGCCCCGAAGGCCGGCACCGTCACCGAGGTACTCGCGCGAGAGGGCAGCACGGTCGAGAACGGCGCCAAGCTCGTGGTGGTCGAGTGAGGGGTTGAGGGGCCAGGGCCCCGCTCACCTGCGCTTCTCGGCCGTCACCGCCACCACCCGCGAGAGGCGCCCCTCGACGAGGCCGTCACGGGCGCTCGCGACGAAGCCGTGTTGCGCGAGCGTCTGGGCGACCTCGGGCCAGGTGAACGTCAGGTAGCGCATGACGAAGGGTGGCTTCACGAGGGCGTTGCGAACGTTCATCGCCGCGTTGAAGCCCCCGGCCAGCCAGAAGCCGGCCGACGAGGCCTTCGGGTACGGCGTGGTGAGGAAGACGAAGCGCCCCCCGGGCACGAGGGCGCGGCGCACGCCGTCGAGCAGCAGGTCTTCGTCAGGCCCGACGAAGTGCCCGAAGGCGCCGGCGCTCGTCACCAGCTCGAAGTCGGCGGCGTACGGCAGCGCGCGTGCGTCGTGCCTCACCAGCTCGAGCCGGGCAACGTCGGCCAGCTGGCGCCGCGCCTCGTCGAGCATGCCCTGCGAGAAGTCGAGCCCCACGAGACGCCCGCTGACGAAGGGCGCGAGGTGTCGCAGCTGCGCGCCGGTGCCGCACGCCACGTCGAGCGCCGACGCCACCGGCCCGCGCGTGAAGACGTGGGCGAAGAAGGGCGCCAACAGCGCGTCGGGCGTGCGAAAGGGCGTGCGGTCGAACTTCGGGGCGAGCAGATCGTAGCCGCGCTCCGTCGACGAAAGGGCCTGTCGGGTGAGCTCGACGAGCGATGGGCCGTCTGGGTGGAACATCGAGCTGCTCGTGTCGCCTCGTGGGTGCGCCCGCGGCGTCAGAGCGCCTGCTCGATCGCCTTCTGCATCGCGTCGGCGTAGATGTAGCCAGTGCTCGACGAGCCGAAGTAGGCGCTCCACGTCACCACGCCGCCAGAGAAGGTGAACGACGTCGCGCCGTTGTCGGCGGCCGGCTTGATGACGATCTTCTTGAGCGCGCCCTTGATGGCCTCCTTGCCGAGGTCGTCCACCGTCACCGCCGCGAGCGCCTTCGCCAGCTGGGAGAGGCCGTGACCCGAGTCGTCGATGTAGCCACAGTCGTCCATCTTGTTCGAGAAGCCCTCCCAATCAATCTCGACGGGCACCTCGATTCCGGTGGCCTCGTTCACCGCGGCGACGAGCGCGGCCTCGGTGGTCTTCTTCTTTTCCATTGCCCAGCGTTTCTCAGCGAGTCCCATGGCGTTCCTTTCGAGTCCGCGTCAGTCGGTGGAGCCCTTCGAGCGAACGGAACGAAGCCTACGGGAGCGACGAGGGGCGTCAACGCCGGCGTACGATTGAACCGATCGCCCACCTGGGGCATCAGGCGCGCCGATGCGAGAGGCCATCCTGGTGACGTTCGCGCTGTCGTATGTCGGCATCACGGCGCGGCGGCTGCGCTGGCTGCCCGTGGGGCGGCCGTCGATGGCCCTCATCGGCGCGACGGCCTGCGTCGCGGTGGGCACGTGGGCGGGGCCGCCGCTGCTCGGGCTCGACGGCGCGCTGGCGGCGGTCGAGCTGCAGACGCTGTCGCTGTTGCTCGGCATGATGGTGGTGTCGGCGGGCCTGAGCGAGGCGGGCTTCTTCGCGTGGGTGACCCAGCGCCTCTTGGCGCGGGTGCGCTCCAGGCCTGCGCTGCTGTGGGCCGTCACCCTCGGCTGTGGGGCGCTCTCGGCGCTGCTCGTCAACGACGCCGTCTGCCTGCTGGCGACGCCGCTCGTCGTGCCGCTCGCCAGGCGCGCCGGCGCGCAGGTGCGGCCCTTTCTCTTCGCGGTGGCGATGGGCAGCAACGCCGGGTCGGCCCTCACGCTGTCAGGCAACCCGCAGAACATGCTCGTGGGGCGCCTGTCGGGGCTGTCGTACCGGGGCTACCTCGGCGACGTCGCCTGGCCGGTGGTGGCGGCCCTCGTCGTCACGGCGGCCCTGCTGCACCTCATCTTCCGCGAGACGCTCGCCGCGCCCGAGGCAGCGCCGAAGGACGACGCGCTGGCCCTGCTCCACCGCCCCCTGCTGGGGGGGAGCCTGCTGGGTCTGGGCGGCGCCGTCGCGGCGAACCTGCTGGGCGCGCCGCTCGCCCTCTCGGCGCTGGCCGCGGGGGCCGTCACGCTCACCGCCGCCGGGCCGCGCGCCGAGCGGCTGCTGGCGCAGGTCGACTGGGGGGTGCTGCTCTTCTTCGCCGGCCTCTTCGTGCTGGTGGCCGCGCTGCATCAGACCGGGTACCCGCAGGAGTGGCTCGCCGTCGCCGACGGCGCGCTCGGACACGGCCCGGTGGCGCTGACCGCGGTGCTGGGCCTCGGCTCGCAGGTGGTGAGCAACGTGCCGCTCATCCTGCTCCTCGAGCCGTGGATCCGCTCGTTCCCCGACCCGGCGGCAGCGTGGACCGTGACGGCGCTGGTGTCGACCCTCGCCGGCAACCTGACGCTGCTGGGCTCGGTCGCGAACATCATCGTGCTGGAGCGCGCCGGCGAGCGCCTCGGCTTCTGGGCCTACGCGAAGGTCGGCGTGCCCGTGACGCTCGCCTCGACGGCCGTCGCGCTGGCGCTGCTGGGGGCCTGAGCGCCTCGCGCCCCCTCGACGCCACCCGCACGTGCGCGGCGCACGCGAGGGCGTCGACGCGGTGCTGCCTCAGCTCGCCGGCGCTGCGGCCGCCTGGCGCTTGCGGCGCTTCTCGACCACCCACACCAGCACGACCCCGAGCTCGTAGCAGAGCAACATGGGCCCGGCCATGAGGGCCAGGTTCACCGCGTCGCCCGTCGGCGTGATGATGGCCGCGACGATGAGGCACACCACGATGGCATGGCGCTGGTACTTGAAGAGGAACCCGGATGACACCAGCCCCACCATGCCGAGCACCATCATCACCAGGGGCAGCTCGAAGATGAGGCCGAAGGCGAGCTCGAGCACCAG
>JADCJJ010000234.1 GCA_020247085.1 Myxococcaceae bacterium
CAGCCCGAGGAGCGCCCACAAACGATGGACGAGGTGTTGGGGCGGTTGCCGACGGACGAGGCCAAAGCCACGCCCGGGTCGAAGCGTACGCCCATCGCGGCGGTGGCTGCCCTCGTCGTCGCCGCCGTCGCCGGAGTCGCCGCGCTGGTGCTCGGCCTTCGCCCCGAGGCGCGGCCGGCTGAGCCCGCGCCGCCGTCGACGAGCATTCTCGCACCCGTCGTCGTTCCGCCAACGCCGCCGCCCCCTTCGGCGCCGGCCGACGTGAAGCTGTCGCTGCAGACGGTGCCCACCGGCGCCGAGGTCGTCGAGGCGGCGACCGGGGCGCTGCTCGGCGTCACCCCGCTGACGCTCGAGCGGCCGCCCGGCGCCCCCCTCACGCTGCGCTTCGAGCTCAAGGGGTACGAGCCGCTCACCCGCGAGGTGCCCACCTCCGAGAGCCTGCGGGTCGAGCTCCCGCTCTCGAAGAAGCTGCCGCCGCTCAAGCCCCCGAAGCCGGTGAAGACCAACAAAGACGGTGTGCTCGACCCGTTCTAGGGTGTCACGGTGCGCGTCCTCCTCGTACTTTTCTCGCTCCTCTGCTCGGTCGCCGCGGCCGAGCCGCCCGAGGAGCGCGCCCGGAGCCTCGCCGCCGAGGGGCGCAAGGCCTTCGAGGCCGAGGACTATGCGCTGGCCATCGAGCGCTACGAGGCCGCGTACCAGCTGAAGCCGGCCCCGGGCCTGCTGTTCAACATCGGGCAGTGCCACCGCAAGGCGGGGCGGTACGACGAGGCGCTCGGGTACTTCCGGCGGTACCTCGACTCGATGCCGCCGCAGTCGCAGGCCAAGGTGACGGAAGAGGTCATCGCCGAGGTCGAGGCGCAGCGGTACGAGAGGCTGAAGCAGGAGGCCGCCGAGCGCACGCGGCAGGCCGAGGAGCTGCGGGTGGCCGCGGCGCGCGCCGAGGCCGAGCTGGCCTCGCAGCGGCTGGCCTTCGAGCTGTCGCGCCGCGAGGCCCCGCCGACGCCGCTGACGCAGCGCTGGTACCTCTAGGCCGGCGTGGCCGCCGTCGTCATCGCCGGGGCCGTCACCGCCACCGCCGTCGCGACGGCGCCCCGCCCCGCGCCCACCACCTTCCCGGACATCAACGCCCGATGACGCGACGTCACCTCTTCATCGCCACGCTGGCCCTGGCGGCCTGCCCTGACGCCACCCGGCTCAACGGCACCGCCCTGCTGGTGACGACCGACAGCGCCGAGCTCGCGGTCGACCAGCTGCGCTATGAGGCCCTCGTCGACGGGCGCGCGCTGTTCGAGCCAGCGGTGCGGCCAGAGCCACCCTCGGGGCCCCTGCCCGCGCAGACGACGGTGCGCATCCTGCTGCAGGACGCGTGGGCCGGGCAGACCGCCGACGTGCGCGTGACGGGGCTGACGGGTGGCGTGGCGTCGGGCCAGGGCTCGAGCCGGGTGACGATCGAGGCCGGCGTCGAGCGCCCCGTCTTCGTCGCACTGACGGAGCTCACGGCGACCTGTCCGGGCTGCGTCAACACCGCGGGCGCGTGCGCCGTACCCGGCCCCGGGGCTTGCGGCATCGGCGGGGTGGCGTGCGTCGCCTGTGACGCGCAGCAAGCCGACGCCTGTTCGGCCCAGGGCCAGTGCGCGTGTGGCGACGGCCCCCCCTGCACGCTCGCCCTTGGCGCCGACCGCTGCGACCGCGGGCAGTGCCGGTGCGGGAGCGGCCCGGCGTGCGGGGCCGGGCAGGAGTGCCTGCAGCAGGTGTGTCAGTGCACGCCCACCTCGTGCGCGGGCTGCTGCGTCGGGGATCAGTGCGTCACCGCCCCGTCGGCGATGGCGTGCGGCACAGGCGGGCGCGCGTGCCTCGACTGTGGCACCAGCGCCTGCAACGGCGGGCAGTGCGCGATGGCGACCTGCAACGCCACGACGTGCCCGACGGGGTGCTGCGCCGGCGCGACGTGCCTGCCGGGCCGGAGCCAGACGGCCTGTGGCACCAGCGGGCAGGCCTGCGCGTCGTGCGGCCTGGGGTCGTGCGGCGACGCCGGCGTCTGCGAGGGCACCTGCACCCCCCAGACGTGCCCGACCGGCTGCTGTCAGGGCGGCGTCTGCCTCGCCGGAACGTCGGCGTCGGCCTGCGGCACGGGCGGAGGTGCCTGCTCGACGTGCCCGACCGGCTGCGTGAACCAGCAGTGCACCCTGCCCTGCAGCCCGGCGACATGCGCCTCGGGGTGCTGTCAGAACGGCGTGTGCGTCGCCGGCACCTCGAGCGCGGCGTGCGGCCGCCAGGGCACGACGTGCGCGGCGTGCGGCGGCGGTACGGCGTGCGTGAACGGGGCGTGCGTGGCCACGACCTCGTGCAGCGCGACCACCTGCGCGCAGGGGTGCTGCGACGGGTCGACCTGCGTCACCACCGCCCGGAGCATCTCGAGGTGCGGAACCAACGGCCAGGCGTGCCTGGCGTGCACGCTCCCTCCGACCGATACCTGTCGAACGACGGGCGCGTGTGGCTGCGGCAACAACGCCCCCTGCGCGGCGGGGCAGCGGTGCGTGAACGGCCAGTGCCGCTGCGACGCGACCTCGTGCAGCGGCTGCTGCAGCGGCACGCAGTGCCTTGCAGGCACGAGCGACAATGCGTGCGGCCGTGACGGTGGCGTATGCGACAACTGCAAAGGCATGGAACGCTGTAACGGCACGACGAGGACCTGTTTGCGGCCCTGACCGCCAGCGCCTGCGCCCGGGGCGAGGCCCAGGCCTGGCCGTCAGCGAGGCGCGACGTAGGCCGCGGCGCGACGGGCGAGGTCTGCGGTCGATAGGAAGGTGAGGCGCACGCCCCCGAGCGCCAGTGACGCGCCGCTGCGGAGCGGCCCTGCCGGGGCCTCGACGGATGCGCCGTCGAGCGTCAGCAGGCCCTGGGGCGCAGCGACGACCCACCCCGTCTGGCCATGCTGCATGGAAAACTGCTCCCTCGAGGCCGTCAGGTCGTTGATGACGACGTCGTTCGTCGTCGCCCGGCCCACCTTGAGGGCGGCGCCGGACGCCGGGGGCTTGAGCTCGAAGCAGATGGCGTCTCCGGGCGCCTGCCCCTCGGTCGGCGCCTGGCTCGGCTGAATCGTCGCCTCGAGGTTGCTCTCGAGGACCGAGCGAGCGGGCTTCCACGGGCCTGGCTCCCAGACGAGCCAGGCGTGTGGGTAGCGCTCGGTGAACGCGGCCTTCAGCATCAGGGTCTGACGCTGGAGAACGGACAACATGTACGCACGAACGCCCATGGGCGCGTAGCTTAGCGCAGCGCGCCAACCGGGTGTCGCCACAGCAGGTCGCGCCCGGCGGTACCGGAGCCATGGGCCGGTGCGTCGCGGCCCGGGTGCGGGGCTGCAGGCGCGCCTTGACTTCGGCCCCCCGGCGGGACGAGAGACGCCCTGCCACCACCCACGCCCGAGGGCCTCGATGAAGCTCTACAATTATTGGCGCTCGAGCTCGAGCTACCGCGTCCGGCTGGCGCTGCACTTCAAGGGCGTGCCCTTCGAGTACGTGGCGGTGTCACTCCTCAAGGGCGAGCAGCACGAGGCCACGCACCGCGACCGCAACCCGGCCGGCTACGTGCCGGTGCTCGAGGTCGACGACGGCGGGGGCGTGGCGCTCCTCACCCAGTCGGTCGCCATCGTCGAGTACCTCGAGGAGTGCTTCCCCGAGCGGCCGCTCTTCCCGTCGTCGCGCGTTGACCGCGCCCGGGTGCGCGGCCTCGTCGAGCTGGTCAACTCGGGCATTCAGCCCTTCCACAACCTCGCGACGCTCAACCACCTCAAGGCCATCGGCGCGGACGAGAAGGCCTGGGCGAAGCACTTCGTCACCCAGGGGCTCGCCTCGCTCGAGGCGCTGGCGCAGCGCCACGCGGGCCGGTTCCTCTTCGGCGACGCCTTCACCTTCGCCGACTGCTGCCTCATCCCCCAGCTCTACGGCGCCCGCCGCTTCGGCGCCGACGTCTCCGCCTTCCCGCTCCTCACGCGGGTCGAGCAGGCGTGCCTCGAGCTGCCTCACGTGCAGGCCGCGCGCCCCGAGGCACAGCCCGACGCGCAACCCGTCTGACCGCTGCCTTCCCCCTCACCCCCTGGAGCGCCTCATGGAATCGCTGGGCATCATCAAGGTCGAGAGCGTGCACTGGTACGTGCGCGACATGGCGCGCACGCGCCGCTTCTACACCGAGCTGATGGACTTTGCCGAGATCGGCGAGTCGTCGCCCGAGCTCACGGTGCGCGGCCGGCAGCACTCAGTGGTGTTCAAGGCGAACGACGTGCAGCTCATCTGCTCTGCGCCCGTGGGCGAGGGCGGGCGGGCCTGGCGGTGGCTGCAGAAGCACCCCGAGGGCGTCGGCACGGTGAACTTCCTCGTCAAGGACGTCGAGAAGACCTGGGCCCTGCTCGAGGCGCGCGGCGGCACCATCATCGACGACGCCCTGCAGCGCTTCACCGACGACAAGGGCGGCCGGCTGGCGTTCTTCAGCATCACCACGCCCTTCGGGAACACGACGTTCCGGTTCCTCCAGCGCGACGGGTACGAGGCCCTCTACCCGGGCTTCTCGGCGCACCCCTCGCCGCGCGGCGGCCACAACCGCTTCGGCTTCGGGAAGATCGACCACATCACCTCGAACTTCCGCACGCTGCAGCCCATGGTGCTGTGGCTGAAGCACGTCCTGGGCTTCGAGGAGTTCTGGAACATTCAGTTCCACACCGAGGAGGAGATCGAGCAGGGCAACCAGCACGGCACGGGGCTCAAGTCACAGGTGATGTGGGACCCGCACAGCACGGTGAAGTTCGCCAATAACGAGCCGTCACGCCCCCGCTTCAAGCAGTCGCAGATCAACGTCTTCGTCGAGGACCAGCGCGGTGAGGGCATTCAGCACCTCGCCCTGCTCGTGAAGGACATCGTGCCGGCCGTCCGTGAGATGCGGAAGACGAACGGCCTCGACTTCCTCGGCACGCCAGCCGCCTACTACGACTACCTGCCCGAGCGCCTCGTGAAGAGCGGCATCAAGCGCATCGACGAGTCCCTCGATGAGCTGCGGGCGCTGCAGATCCTCATCGACGGGCATAAGGAGCACCAGTACCTCTTGCAGATCTTCATGAAGGAGAACGGCCACCTCATGAAGGACCGCGAGGCGGGCCCGTTCTTCTACGAGATCATCGAGCGCAAGGGCGACAAGGGCTTCGGCGGCGGAAACTTCAAGGCGCTCTTCGAGAGCATCGAGCGTGCGCAGGCGGCGGCGCGCGCGAGCTGACGGCCCCCCTTACCCGCCGAGGAGCAGCCGGCCGGCGCGGTAGTCGTCGAAGGCCTGCCGTACCTCGTCGTCGGTGTTCATGACGAAGGGGCCCATGCGCGCGATGGGTTCGTTCCAGGGGCGGCCGGCGAGCAGCAACAGCCGCCCGTCCTCGGTGGCGCCCGTCACCTCGACCGAGGTGCCCTTCTCGAGCACTGCCAGGTGGCCGCGCGGCACCTCCCGCTGGCTGCTGCCGAGGCGCACCGCGCCCTCCGTGACGTAGGCGAAGACGGTATGGCCCGACGGCACCGGCTGGCGCAGGTGTGCGCCCTTCGCCGGGGCGAGATCGACGAAGAGCGGCTCGACGTCGATGCCGCTCACCGGGCCTGTCCGCCCGAAGGTGGAGCCAGCGACGACGCGGAGCCGCACGCCGTCGACGTCGGCCTCGGGGATGCGCGAGGGCGCGATGTCCTGGTAGCGCGGGGCGATGAGCTTGCGTGCCCTGGGCAGGTTGACCCAGAGCTGGAAGCCCCACATGAGGCCGCGCTCCTGCCGGGGCATCTCGGAGTGGATGATGCCGTGGCCCGCCGTCATCCACTGCGCGCCGCCAGGGCCCAGGCGCCCCTGGTTCCCGAGCACGTCGCGGTGCTCCATCGCGCCCTGGAGCATGTACGTCACTGTCTCGAAGCCGCGGTGCGGGTGCTCGGGGAAACCGGCGAGGTAGTCGCTCGGGTCGTCGGTGTGGAACTCATCGAGCAGCAGGAAGGGGTCGAGCACCGAGAGGGCCCGCTGCCCGAGCGCGCGGTTGAGGCTGACGCCGGCGCCGTCGCGCGTGGGCTGGGCCGGCAGCACCAGCGACACCGCGCGCCCCGCCTCGACGCGGCTCTTCACCGCGCAGCCGAGCAGCGTGAGACCTGCCGAAGAGAGGACCGCGCGGCGCGACAGCATCGCGGCCCAGTGTCACGCCAGCCGACGCGCCGCGCAACGCCGGGTGCGCGCGCCAGCCTGTCCCACCCGGGGGACAGGGGTTGCCCCCCGCCGCCCCACCGGGCACCCTCTCCGTCATGATGAGGCTCGCACGCGTGAGCACAGCGGCGCTGTCGATGGGGGTGGGGTTCGGGCTCGGCGCCCTCGTCTTCCGCGAGCCGACGCGCGCGCTCGAGGCGCCCCCACCGACGGCAGCGGCCACGCCCCCGCCCTCTCGCGTTCAGGTCGTCGAGCGGGAGCGCCGCGCCGCGGTGCCCCTGCCCGCCCCACCGCCGCCGGTGGAGGTGCCGTCGCCCCGAAGCAACGAGGCCTCGTCAACACCGGGCGCCGTCGAGGCCCTCGAGGCGAAGGTCGAGGCGCTCGAACGCCAGCTCACCGTCGAGCGCCAACTGCGCGCGGGCACCGAGGGCGAGCGCGGAGACGCCCCGACGGACCTGCCGCGGCGCTTCACGGACCAGCGGCTGTTGCTCCAGACGTTCAACGCCGGGCTCAAGGCGGCGGGCTTCGCCGACGCCCAGGTCGAGAACATCGACTGCACCGAACACCCCTGCATCGTCTACGGCCACGGCTTCGGCGAGCGCCACGACCTGCAGCGCCTCAGGCCCTTCCTCGGCCCCTTCCAGCAGGATGACTTCTCGACCTTCGGGTTCGTCGCGGGCGAGGGCCCCTCGGCCCGGCGCTTCTTCGGGGTCGCCGTCATGCCTGACGACGCCAGCGACGCGCTCGACAAGCGCATCAACCACCGGGTGCGGCAGATGTACGAGGCCTCGATGCCGCCCCGCGCGGGGGGCCAAACGCAGTAGAAGCGCCGCATGATCGAGCGACTCGTTCACGGTCTGGTGCCCCGCAAGCACCACCTGCAGCTGAAGGATGCCTCGGGCCACCTCCACTGGGAGCAGTGCATCACCCAGGACGGCTTCGAGGCGCCGTACACCATCACCTACCACCGCCACGCGCCGCACCGGCAGGTGCCCGCCCCGACGACCCACGGCTTTGCCGCCCCCCGGGTGCCGGCGTCTGCGGAGCAGCCGCTGCGCAAGCGTCACTTCCTCTCACAGCACCTGCCCGCGTCGCCCCAGGGGCCGCTCGACGCGCGCGTACCGCTGCTCTTCAACGCCGACGTCACCCTCTCGGTGTTGAAGCCCGGCGCCGACGACGCCGTGTACTTCGTCAACGGCGACGGCGACGACCTGTTCTACGTGCACGAGGGCGGCGGCACCCTGCGCACCCTGCTGGGCGACGTGCCGTTCCGCGAGGGCGACTACGTCTTCGTGCCGCGAGGGCTGCTCCACCGGTTCCTGCTGACGCCGGGGCTCTCGCAGTGGTGGCTGTCCATCGAGTGCCGCGGGGGCCTGCACGTGCCGAAGCAGTGGCGCAATGGCGTGGGCCAGCTGCGCATGGACGCGCCCTATTGCCACCGCGACTTCCGCAAGCCCGACTTCAAGGGCCCGCTCGACGAGGGGCTCCGCGAGCTGGTGGTCAAGCGCGGCGACGGGTTCCACGGCTTCACGGTGGCCGAGGCGCCGCTCGACGTCGTGGGCTGGGACGGCACCGTGTACCCCTGGGCGTTCCACATTCTCGACTTCCAGCCGCGCGTCGGGCTGACGCACCTCCCGCCGACGTGGCACGGCACCTTCGCGGCCCGCGGCGCCCTCATCTGCAGCTTCGTGCCGAGGCCCGTCGACTTCCACCCCGAGGCGATCCCCTGCCCGTACCCGCACTCGTCCGTCGACGTCGACGAGTTCCTCTTCTACTGCAAGGGCAACTTCACCTCGCGGCGGGGCGTCGGTCCCGGCTCGATGAGCTTCCACCCGGCCGGCATTCCCCACGGGCCGCACCCCGGCGCGTACGAGGCCAGCATCGGTCACAAGGCGACGAACGAGCTCGCCGTCATGCTCGACTGCGCCCTGCCGTTGACGCTGACGGCCGCCGCCGCGGCGCTCGAGGACCCCAAGTACCACGGCAGCTTCATGCCCTGACGGGCCCGCTCGCACCGCCTGCACCGGTGGGGCCAGGCGGCATCCGGGCCGAAGCGCGAGGCCTCGCCCCAAAGCCCCTCGTCACGGCCTCCTCGATGGCGGTGACGCCCGTCAGCGCGACGCCAGCAGGAGCCGCTCGAACACCAGCTCGGCGACTTCCGGGGCGAGCAGCACCACGAGGGTGCCGGACACCGCCGGCGCGGCTGTCGACGCGAAGTCGGCGAAGACGGCCAGGCGCGG
>JADCJJ010000235.1 GCA_020247085.1 Myxococcaceae bacterium
CTGGGCGCGGGTCAGCAGTGAGGTGGTACGGCGCAGCCGGTCCGAGAGGGTCCGGCAGAACGAGCGGAACACCTTGAGGGCGAGCTTGTCGTCGGTCGCCAGCAGCGCCTCGAAGCGGTCGCGCGGCAGCTTCAGCAGCCGGCAGGGCCCCTGGGTGGTGACGCGGGCGCTCGTCAGCAGATCGTCGATGAGCGACATCTCGCCGAACAGCTCCCCCTCGGCGAGGCGGCCGATCTCTTCGGCGGGCGCGTGGGCGCCGTCACCGTCGGCGTCGCGCGTCACCCGCACCTCGCCCTTCGCGATGACGTAGAGCGCGTCTCCCAGGGCGTTCTGCTCGATGACGACGGTCTCGCCCGGCAGCTCCACGTACTGCAGGATGCTGCCCAGCCGCGTCGTCTCGTCGAAGGTGAGCCGCTGGAAGAGGTGGAGCTTCTGCAGCAGCTCCACCCCTTCGAATTCGCCGAAGCCGGTCAGCTCGAGGTCCATGGGGCCTCCCAGAACAGGGTGTCTCCACCTGAGCGTCGCATCTGGCGCGCAAACGCGGTACAACTCTCTCAATCTCCAAGGCCGGCCTGACGAAGGCCACGTTCGTGTCTCGCTCATCCGCTCTCGCCGTCTCCCTCATCCTCTTCGGTCTCTCGTTCGGCGCCGGTTGCGCGTCGCCGAACAGCACCTCTTCGCGCTGTAGCGACTGCCCAGACGGGCTGGTGTGTGACGCCGACCTGGCGACGTGCGTTCGGCCGGCGGTGGTCGACGGCGGGTGCCTGGGGAGCGGCTCGTGCGCGGTGCCGACGGGCCTCTGCCGCGCCTCTGACGGGCGCTGCGTGGGGTGCCTGTCGAACACGGACTGCGCCGGCGGCGCGTGCGACGTGACGACGGGGGCTTGCGTGGCCACCGCCGCCGAGCGCTGCGCGGGGGTGACTCGCCTGCTCGAGCTGACGAGCGGGGCCCTGCGGGTGCGCGGCACGACGGCCGGCTTCACGCATGACACCCGGTTGTCCTGCGCGCTGCCCGGTTCGGTCGGGCCCGACGTCGTCTACGGCCTCAGGGTGACCGAGCGGCAGCGCCTGTCGGCGACGGTGCGGCCGCTCGACCCGGCGTCGGGCTTCCAGCCGGTGGTGGGGCTCCGTGCCGAGTGCGCGCGCGAAGGGCCCGAGACCGCCTGCGGGTTTCCGACGGTGGGGAGCGATCAGGCGGCTCTGGTGGCCGACGGGCTGGCGCCGGGCCTCTGGTTCCTGTGGGTCGATTCGGAGACCGCCGTGGGCGGCGCCTACGAGCTCGAGCTGTCCGTCGACCTGGCGCCGAGCATCGACAGCTGCTCCGCGCCAGGCGTGCTCCGGGGAGGTGAGCTCATCGAAGTCGCGCACTCCACCGCCGGCCTGGCCGACGACTTCTCTTCGGGCTGCGGCGGCCCCGGCGCGCCCGACGCGGTGTACCGGCTGACGCTCGATCGCCCCCGCCGCGTTCGCCTCGAGGCCATCGGGTCCATGGGCTTCCGACCGCTGCTGTCGCTCCGGGGCACCTGCTCCGAGGCGGCGTCGGAGCTCGCCTGCGCCGTGGGGGTCGCCTCGACGGCCACGGCCACCATCGAGCTCCCCTTTCTCGAGGCGGGAAGCTACTGGGTCGTCATCGACGGAGCGTCGTCGTCGGGCCTGAGCGGCGGCCGGTTCCGGTTGCAGGCGATGCTCTCGGAGCCGGTGAGCCCGCCCACCAACGAGGCGTGCGCCACCGCCGCGCTGCTGCAGCCCTCGGCCTCACCCATCGGCAGGCTCTCGCTGCAGGGCGACACCTCGCGGGCGAGGAACGACGCCGCCGGCTGTGAAGGCACCGGGCCCGACCTGGTGTACGCCATCGAGCTGCCCGTGGCGCGTCGCATGGTGGCGCAGGTGACGCCGCTGTCCGGGTCGAGGCTCCAGCCGGTGCTCTACCTGCGACAGGACATGAAGTGCGAGTCGTCGCAGGCGCGCGATCAGCTGGCCTGCACCTCGGCGGGACAGGCCGGGTTCCCGGCACAGCTCGAGGTGCCCGGGCTCGAGGCGGGGCGCTGGTTTCTCTTCGTCGACGGCCGCTTCGGGACGTCGGGCGCCTTCGAGCTGCAGCTCGACTTCACGCCGCCGACGCCGCCGCCTTCGAACGACACCTGCTCGATGGCGACGCCGCTCAACGCGCCGTCGGGCATGACGTCGCTGGTCTCCGAGACCACCGTCGGGGCCTCGCATTCGGCCGTGACCTGCGCCGTTCCGACGGCGACGCCAGACGTGGCGTACGCGCTGACGGTCACGAGCCGCCAGTCGGTGTCGATCGAGGCCCGGGCGACCACCGGGAGTCCGCTCCTGCCCGTGCTGACGCTCAAGCCCGTAGGGCCCTGCGCCATCACTGCCGCCTTGCCCCTGGGGCACTGGTGTGGCCTGTCTGACGACCAGCGCTCGGATCGCGCGGTGTTGGCCCTGCCGCTGCTCGAGCCCGGCACCTACACCCTGTGGGTCTCTGGAGATCGACAGACGCAGGGGCCGTTCTCGCTCCGCGTGCTCACCGGGCCGCCGGTGGCGCCGGCGAGCAACGACACCTGCCCGTCCAGCGGCTCGATGCCCGGTTTCTCGCTCGGCCCCGCGTCGAGCACCACCGGCGACACCCGGGGCGCGACGGATGGCGCCGAGGGGGCCTGTGGGCTGCCGTCGGGCGCGAACGGTGAGTTCGGCGGCGACGTGGTGTTCACCCTGCAGGTCACCACGCAGGGGCCGGTGACGATCACCGTCACCCCCGACGCTATCGGCGGCGAGCTCTTTCGTCCGGTGGTGTACATACGCGGTGGGCCTGGCGTGACGGCCTGCACCGCGCAGGGCCCCAACCTGGGCTGCCAGGCCGCGCCCGACCTGGGGCAGCCGGTGACCCTCACGCTCCCCAACGTGGCCCCGGGGCTGTACTCGGTGTGGGTCGACGGGGCCGGCACCTCGGCCGGGCGCTTCTCGCTGACCGTGCGCTGACGCGCGCGCCGCCGCTACTTCAGCCGGAAGACGCCGACGCTGGTCGGCTCGAAGCCGGTGGCGCGAAAGAAGGCCTCGAGCTCGCCGGTGACCGCCGAGAAGGTCTGCACCTCGAGGCGCTTGACGCCGAGCACCCGCGCGCGCTCGACGGCGCGACGCAGCAGCTCCCGGCCGACGCCCTTGCGAACCCACCCACGGGCGACGCCGAGCTCGTCGATGCTGGCCGCGCGCCCGCCCACCTTGAGCAGCGGGCGGTGCGAGAGCGTCACCACGCCGATCACCTTGTCGAGCGCGTCGGCCGCCACGAGCACCTCGACCTCGGGGTGGCTGATGATCCACGTGAAGGTCGCTGAGTCGGCCGTCGCGCCGATCTCGTTGAGGATGGTGACGATGCCCTGGGCGTCACCGCGGCGCGCGGGGCGCACCTTGAAGGGCGGTACGGCTCTGGGGTCGGAACTCGACACGATCGGCCTCCAGTCTAGGCGCTCACGGGGGCTTTTCCAGAAAGGCCCCGCGCCGCGCCGAGCCCGACTGCGCCGGCGCCCGCCTCACACGTCGACGAGGAAGACCTGAACGGCCTGCTCGAGGAGGTCGCGGGACAGCGCCGGGGCGACCCCCTTGAAGCGCGCGGCGTCGCGAACCAGCTGAACGAGATCGCGGGGATGGCAGCTTCGAAGCTCGAGGTTCCGGGGCCGGTAGACGAAGTCGAGCAGGTAGGTGACGGCCTGGTCGACGTAGGGCACGCCCGAGGCCTCGCAGACGCGCCGGAAGATGGCGCGGTACTGGGCCTCGTCGGGGTTGGCGACCTCGATCTTGTACTTGATGCGCCGCAGGAACGCCTCGTCGACGAGCTCCTTGGGGTCGAGGTTCGTCGAGAAGACGACGAGCTGGTCGAAGGGGATCTCGAACTTCTTGCCCGTGTGCAGCGTGAGGAAGTCGATGCGCTTCTCGAGCGGGACGATCCACCGGTTGAGCAGATCGGTCGGGTGCACCTTCTGGCGCCCGAAGTCGTCGATGAGCAGCAGCCCGCCGTTGGCCTTCACCTGAAAGGGCGCCTCGTAGAAGCGCGCCGTCTCTGAGTAGATGAGGTCGAGCGTCTCGAGGGTCAGCTCGCCGCCGACGATCACCGCCGGGCGCCGGCAGACCTGCCAGCGGTGGTCCATGGTGAAGACCGCTCGCCGGCCGTCGGCGTCGCGGCCCAGATCGAGCGAGACGGGGTGGTGCACGAGGCGGTCGAAGACCTTGACGATCTGCCCGTCGATCTCGATGCACGCGGGCACGAAGGCCTCGCCGCCGAACATCGCGCTGACGGCCTCGGCGAGCGACGTCTTGCCGTTGCCGGGTGGGCCGTAGAGGAACAGCGAGCGGCCCGAGTTCACCGCTGGCCCCAGCTTGTCCACGATGCCCGGGGGGACGACCAGGTGCGCCAGCGCGAGCTCGAGCTGCTTACGGGTGACGATGGGCAGCTCGCGCGTCTGCTGCTGAATGAGCTGGTTGTATTGCTCGATGGGGACGGGCGCCGGCCCGATGTACGTCGAGCGCTCGAGCGCGTCCTTCGCGTACTCCCGCCCCTTCTCGGTGAGGAGGAAGTCGACGGAGACGCGCCCGAAGCCCTTGCCGCCGCGCAGGTCGACGAGCTTCTCCTGCGCGAGGAAGTCGATGACGTGCTCGACGACGCCGGTCCACGGCAGCCGCAGCTCCTCGGCGACGGCGCCGCCGGTCACCGTCCCCTGGTAGTAGAGGAAGCGCAGGGCGATGTCCGACAGCAGCCCGATGCGCAGGCCGGTGTCCTCGACGGACTTCGGCTCGGGCGGGGCGAGGTCGAGGAGCTGCGGGTTCTCGAGGTGAAACGGGTTGGCCCGCCGCTCCTCGCCGAGGCTGCGCAGCTCGTCGCTCGTCGGTGTCGTCGATCGGTCGATGCCCTCGCCGGTGGCGTGGGCGGGCTCCGACGGTGGGCGGGGGCGGCGGGGCGTCATCGCGGCGCACCGTAGCAGCCACCCCTCGGTTCTTCGACGAGGCGGTGCTGCGCCGACGGCGCTGCGATGAGGTGCCGGCTGACGGTGCAGCGAGGCTGCCACGGCGAGGCGGTCCGCAGCTGGCTGCGCGAAAGCAGAAGTCAGCGTGAGGAGCCGCCGACGTCTCGGCCCCAGGGGCGGGTCGTGCTCGAGCGGGAGGGCCTCACCCCGAAGTGGGGAACGCACGCGCTCCGGTAGCGCTCCTTGCCACGGAGCATGACAGGGGGGCAGGCCTGTTTTCGTCGCTGCTCGCGCTCGGTCGCGAGGGCTTCAGCGCGTGGCGCGGCCCGCACGTGCTGGGGCGACGGGTGCTTCAGCGGGATGACGTCAGGGGCCCGGCTGGCGTGCGGCGCGGCTCGCGCTGGAGGGCGCAGCGCTCACGCGCTGGGGCGACGGGGCTTCAGCGGGATGACGTCAGGGGCACGGCTGGCGTGCGGCGCGGCTCGCGCTGGAGGGCGCGGCACTCACGCGCTGGGGCGACGGTGCTTCAGCGGGATGACGTCAGGGCCCCGGCCTGCGTGCGGCGCGGCTCGCGCTGGAGGGCGCAGCGCTCACGCGCTGGGGCGACGGTGCTCCAGCGGGATGACGTCAGGACCCCGGCCTGCGTGCGGCGCGGCTCGCGCTGGAGGGCGCGGCGCTCACGCGCTGGGGCGACGGTGCTTCAGCGGGATGACGTCAGGACCCCGGCCGGCGTGTGGCGCGGCTCGCGCTCGAGCGAGAGGGCCTCGGCCTTTGGCGTTGGGCTCACCCCTTCGGGGAGCGTCCCGCGAGTTGGAGCGCGGCAGGGGCGCTGGCCTGCGAGCGGCTCGGGTCTCGGGGGCGCGGCCGGGGCGGCTGCGGTGGCTGCGCGGGCGCGGTGTCGCGCTGCCCGCCCTCGGTCGGGAGCTTGAGCTCCTCGAGCGCGAGGGCGATCTCTCGGGCCACCTGCGGGTCGTCGGCGACGCCCTCGACCATAACGAGCCCGTTCAACGCCGAGAACGGCACAGCGGTCTCACCCCGCCCCCGCGCGAGCTGGGGGAGCTCCTGCAAGAGCTCTTCGAGCAGGGCATCTGAGAAGGTCACGTCGACCAAGATGTGGCGCGGCACGTCGTCTCAGTGGGCGCGCAGGAAGCGAAGCTGGTGCAACGACTGGAGCTGCCCCTGGAGGTATGGCCGCTCACCGACGAGCCTCATCGTGACCGCACCGCCGAGCACGAAGAAGGCCTCGTCGGGGTGATGGGGGAACGGCCGATACATCATCGCTGGAGGGATGCCGCCTGGGACGACCTTGACCGTGAGCCGCACCGGTGCGCCGGGCCGGTCCAGACGTCGATGACGGTCTGCTCCTCGCTTCTGCCGATCACCAGCAGGCGCTGATCGAGGAACAGCACCCTGACGACTCTCTCGTCGCCCACTCCCACGCGGGTCGCTGCGAGGGGCAGCACCTCCTGCGTACCAGACCCCAGCACGACGCGGCCCTTGAACCACCATGGGCCATACCTGCCCTCCGCGGTCGAGTCCGCGTTCACGAGGACGTGGCCGAGAGCGAGGAACACCACGAACGGGAGCCTAGCGCCACGTACGCCCGCCGTGGCGGGCCGACCCCGGCGGGCGTCAGTCGACCGGCTCGGCCCCGACTCCGGGTGCGCGGATCAGGAACTCGACGCGCCGGTTGTTCGAGCGCCCGGCGTCGGTCGCGTTGGTGTCGGACGGCCGGTCGGGGCCATAACCCCGCGCCTGCAGGCGGGTGCCGTCGACGCCCTGGTGAATGAGGTAGTCCTTCACCGAGTTGGCGCGGCGCTGCGAGAGACTGACGTTTGCTTCGCGGTTGCCGACCGAGTCGGTGTGCCCCTCGATGCGCACCAGCGGGATCTCGGGGTGCTCGCGGAGCACGCGGGCCACGTTGTTCAGCAGCGGAAAGGAGCGAGCGAGGATCGTCGCCTTGGCCGTCGCGAAGAAGACCTTCTCCTTGATGACGAGCCGCTCGCTGGTGATGATCACGAGCTGGCGCTCCTTCTCGGGGCAGCCCTGGTTCGACGCCGGGCCCTTGACCGCGGGGCAGTTGTCGAACGCGTCGGCCACGCCGTCGCCGTCCTTGTCCTTCGGGGGGCAGCCGCGCTCGTCGGGACTGCCGGGCTCGTCGGGGCAGGCGTCGTCGCGGTCGCTCGTGCCGTCACCGTCGCGGTCGGCGAGCGGGCATCCGCGGTTGTCACGAGGGCCGGCCTCGGCGGGGCAGTCGTCCTTCGAGTCGACCAGGCCGTCGCGGTCGGTGTCCTGCTCGGTGACCTTCATCGACGGACAGCCCTTGTTCTCGCGCGGGCCCTTCTTTCGCGGGCAGCGGTCCACCGTGTCGGCGAGGCCATCTGCGTTGTCGTCGAGGTCCGGGCAGCCGTCGGCGTCTTCGAAGCCGTCCGCGTCCTCGGCGACCAGCGGGCAGCCGTCAGCCTGGTTGGCCACGCCGTCGCCGTCGTCGTCGAGCGCCGGGCACTGCTCGGCGGAGTGCGCGCGGCCGGGCGCACAGGGGTCCTCGACGTCGGGGCGCAGGCCGAGGCCGCCGAGCACGCGCACCGTCGGCGTGCCCGGCAGGCTCCCGAAGCCGGGGCCGGCAACGAGGAAGAGCTCGAGCGGGCCGAGCGCGAGCCGCGCGCCGCCGAGCAGCTCGAAGCCCGCGGGGGTCGCCCCCGCGCCCAGCGGCACGAAGGTGTGAAACGAGGCCTCGAGGCGAAGGCCGGGGCCGGTGCTCGAGACGAGCGCGCGCAGGCCGAGCTGGCTGCCCACCTGGTCGCGCACCGCCGCGGCGCTCGAGAGGGTGACCGCCGACGGCCGCACCAGCCCGAGCACCTCGCCGCCCAGTCGCACCGGGCCCACGTCCCTGCCCGCCGACAGCTGGGGGAACACGTTCCACCCCGACTCGACGGCCAGGGCGTTGCCGACCCCGAAGGGCAGGGCGGTGCCGAGCTGCAGGGCGAGGTCGACCGGCGCGTCAGCGAGCAGCCCGCCCCGCCGCTGCGACAACAGCCCCACGCGCAGCGCCAGCCGCGGCGACGAGAACCCGGCCCGGTCGGGAGACGTCACCCGGGCGATGGCCGACAGGTCGTCACCGCCCTGCGTCAGCACCAGCGGCGCCTCGACGGTGGCGGTGAGCCACGAGGTGATGCCGTAGCCGACGCCGACGTGCAGGTTGAGGCGGTGCTGCACCAGCGCGCCCTGGCGCTGCCCGTCGCGGAACAGCACCAGCGGGTTGTACTCGTAGTGCAGCGCGCCCCAGGCCCGCAGCCTCTGCCTCGGCAGCACGTCACCGGTCGCGGCGGTGAGGCCCCCGAGCGGCGCGTCGTTGAGCGTGAAGCGCGTCAGCGAGAACGAGGGCAGCGGGGCTGCGTCCTGGGCGAGCGCGGGCGCCGCCACCAGCAGGGCTGCGAGCAACAGGCGCGTCATGGCGTGACCCGGTGCGCCCGTCGGCGAAGGGCGAGGGCGGCGAGGGCGACGAGCAGCGGCCACGCGGCGCCCGTCCCCGGCGTCGACGCGCAGCTCACCAGGCCCTGGCCCGCGTACGTCCACGTGGGCACCCGCATGACGAACGGCACCTCGGCGGAGCGCACGCTCTGGTTGAAGGCGCCGTCGAGCGCCTCGGCGGCCACCCGGTGCGGGCCCTCGGCGAGCGCGTTCGCCGGGACGGTCGCCGAGAAGCGCCCCTCGGCGTCGGCGACGAGGAAGAAGCGCGCGCTCCCGTCGACGAAGAGCGTCACGCGCGCCCCCGGCTCCGAGGTGCCCGACACCTCGAGCGGCCGGTCGACGTCGGCCACCTCATCCCGGCGCGGGGTGAGGATGACCGGCGCGTTCGGCCGGGTGGAGTCCACCGAGAAGGGCACCAGCGTGGAGTCGGGGCCGGTGTTCCCCGCGGCGTCGGTCGCGTTGGCCTTCGCGGTGTACCGGGCGTCGGCGAGCGGCGTCGGCGGGGCGAGGGTAAAGGCCCCCGACGCGTCGGCGACGCTGGAGCCGGCGAGCTGGCCGTTGATGAAGACGGTGACGGTCGCGCCGGCCTCGGCGGTGCCCGCGAGCACCGGGCGGTCGACGGTGAAGACCGTCGAGTCGTTCGCAGGCGTGGTGAAGGTGGGGGCCGGCGGAGGTACGGTGTCCTTCACGACGGCGCGGGTGTCGCGGCCGGTGCCCCCGGCGGTGCTCTGGCTGGCGCCGACGGCCACCTGGGCCCCGTCTGGCACCCCGGTGACGTCGAGGCGGGCCGAGAAGAGGCCCATCGCGCAGCTCGCCGTGCCGCTCACGGCGCCGACCGAGAGGCTCACCGGCCCGGCGCCCGTCGTGCAGAAGCCCGTCACCTCGTACTGCGAGGCCCGGGCGCGGTTGACGGTGACCAGCGGCCCGAGGATGACGGTGGGCACGTTCTCGACGGTGAAGCTCCGGGGCGCCGAGGCGGGGCCCCCGTTTCCGGCGGCGTCGGTCTGCCGGGCGGTGATGGTGTGCGGGCCCGCGCCCAGGGTGGTGGGGCACGAGAAGGCGCCCGTCATCGTCGCGGTGGTCTGACAGACGAGCGCCGCGCCCTCGAGCACCGTGACGGTCGCGTCGGGCTCGGCGGTGCCCGAGAGCATCGGTGACAGCCCGACGCGGGCCCCCTCGGCAGGGCTCCTGACGACGGGGGCCGCGGGCGGAGTGGTGTCGACGACGAACGCGCGGGGCGGCGAGCCGCTCGAGACGTTGCCCGAGGCGTCGGTCGCCGTCGCGGTGACGACGAGGGGCCCATCGGCCAGCGCCGGGGTGACGCAGCTCCAGGTGCCCGAGAGCGGCGTCACCACCGCGCACAAGGTCATCGCGCCCTGCACCACCTCGACGCGGCTGCCGGGCTCGGCGGTGCCCGTGAGCGTCGGCGTCGCGTCGGAGAGGCGGGCGCCTTCGGCCGGGCGGGTGAGCGCCGGCGCCGGCGGGTCCACCGTGTCCTTCGTGGTGCTCCGGGTGTCGGTGCCGGTGCCCGAGGCGTTCGTCTGCGCGGCGACGACGGGCACCGCGGCGCCGTCAGGCACCGAGACGACCATCACGGTGGTCGAGAAGGTGCCGGCGGGGCAGGTGGCCGAGGCGCCCACCGCGCCGACGGTGATGGAGACGACGCCGGCCGCGGTGGTGCACTGCCCCGACACGCGGTACCCCGAGGCGTTGACGCCGTTGATCGGCTCCGGAGCGTCGAGGGCCACGGTGGGCACCGGCGCGACGATGAAGGTGCGCGTCACGGAGGGCGCCGACAGGTTGCCGCTGCCGTCGCGCTGGGTGGCGGTGATCGACCGCATGCCCGGAGGGTACACGGTGGGGCAGCTCCACTGGCCGCTCCCCGACGCGGTGACGCTGCAGACGAGCAGCGCCCCTTCGGTCACCGACACGGTAGCGCCGGGCTCGGCGGTGCCGGCGATCGTCGGGTTGACGCCCACGGTGGCGCCCTGCGCCGGGTTGGTGATGGCCGGGGGCGCGGGCGCGGCGGTGTCGACGGTGAAGGTGCGCGTCGCCGAGGGCGTCGAGGCGTTGCCCACCGCGTCGGTGGCCGTGGCCGAGACGGCGACCGGTCCGTCGGTCAGCGGGCTGACGATGCAGCTCCACGCGCCGCTCGCCGGCACGGTGACGGCGCAGAGGCTGACGGCCCCGCGCCTGACGGTGAGCGTGGCGCCCGGCTCGGCGGCGCCGGTGAGGGTCGGCGTCGCGGTGGCGACGAGCGCGCCCTCGGCGGGCGTGGCGAAGGTGGGCGTGGCGGGCGCGACGGTGTCCTTCAGGGCGGTGCGGGTGTCGGTGCCGGTGCCGGTGACGTTCGTCTGTGCGGCGCTCACCGCGATGGCCGGGCCGTCGGCGAGGCCCGAGGCGTCGAGGGTGGTCGAGAAGGTCCCGGCGGCGCAGGGTGGCGTCGTCGTCAGCGCGCCGGCGCGCACGGTGACGGCGCCCGCCGCCGTCGTGCAGGCGCCCGTCAGCGTCCACGCGCTCACGTTGGCGCGCGAGATGGCCGGCGGGGGCGCGAGGGTGACCGTCGGCACGTTCGCGACGGTGAAGGTACGGGCGGCCGCCGCCGGCCCGGGGTTGTTGGCGCGGTCGCGCTGCGTCGCCGAGAGGGTGCGCGTCGAGGGCCCGAAGGTGGTGGGGCAGCTCCACTGGCCGAGGCCGTCGGCGCCGATGGTGCACACGGTGCCGGCGCCCTCCGTGACGGTGACCTGCGCGAAGGGCTCGGCGGTGCCCGAGATCGAAGGGCTGGGGCCGACGGTCGCGCCGTCGGCCGGGTTGGTGATGACGGGCGCGGCGGGTGGGGTGGTGTCGAGGGTGAGGGTGCGCGGCGCCGACGGCGGCGAGGCGTTGCCGGCGGGGTCGGTCGTGACGGCGGTGAAGGTGCGCGGCCCGTCGGGGAGCGCCGAGGTGCTGCACGTCCACAGGCCTGAGCCCTGCGTGAGCGCGGTGCAGACGGTGACGCCGCCGCTGACGACGCGCACGGTGGTGCCGGGCTCGGCGGCGCCGGTGAGGGTCGGCGTGGTGGTGCCGGTGAAGGCGCCCTCGGCCGGCGCGGAGAAGGTCGGGGCGGGCGGGGCGACGGTGTCCTTCGAGGTGGTACGCGAGGTGCTGCCGGTGCCGGCGGCGTTGGTCTGCGCGGCGACGACGGTGACGGTGGCCGCGTCGGCGAGGGCCGCGACGTTCGGGGTGGCCGCGAAGGCGCCGCTCGTGCAAGGGGCGGTGACGACGACGGTGCCGACGGTGACTGTGACGGCGCCGGCGGTCGTCTGGCAGGTGCCCGAGACGGGGTAAGCGGTTGCGTTCTGCAGGTTGACGATGCCGGGTGGGTTCAGCGTAACGACGGGCGCGCTCTGCACCACCGAGAGGGTCTGGTCGCTCGCCTGGTTCTCGACGACCGACAGGCTCGACAGGTTGGCGCGGCCGCTGGTGTAGGCCCCGGCGACCGACGAGGTGACCGCCACCGTCAGCGTGCAGCGCTGCACGGTGGGCGCCAGCGCGCCGCCCTGGAGCCGCACCGTGTGAGTCGCCGCGCTCGTCGACAACGTCACCGTGCCGCCGCAGGTGTTGGTGAAGGTCGGGCTGGCCAGCAGCAGGTTCGAGGGGAGCGTGTCGAGGAACCCGAGGTTGCCCTGCGCCGGCGCCCCTGGCACGTTGTCGATGGTGAAGGTGAGGGTCGTCGTGGCACCGGCCTGCATCGCCGTCGCGCCGAAGGCCTTGGAGAGGGTGGGCTGGTACGAGAAGAACGTCAGGTCGTTCGACACCACCTGGGTGCCGGGGGCGGCGCCGAAGTTCCACATCACGGCAAAGCCGTTGTCGGTCACCGCGGTGTCGACGAAGTTGGTGAAGGTGGTGGCGCCGAGCACGTTGTTGCCGCCGCCCAGGCCCGCCGGGCACAGCGCGTCGCGGAACAGGCACTCGTAGAAGCCGCCGTAGTAGCCCGTCCACGGCACGCCGCCGCGGTAGCGCCAGGCGAGCACCACGTTCGACGCCTGGCGGAAGCCGCCGACGACGGTGGGCGGGCCCTGGACGAAGAAGCTCGGGCCGAAGTCGTCGCCCCCGAGGTAGGCGTCGAGGGCGTGGTACAAGCGCACCGGCACCGTGTTGCCGGGCGGGATCGTCAGCGTGTGCGTCACCGACACGAAGTCGTTGGGGACGGTGTAGTCGTAGCGAACCGAGAGATCGTAGTTGCGCCCGGCGACGGTGGCGCGCAGCACGGTGGTGGCCGAGCCGCTCCCGTTGGGCTGCGGGGTGACGGTGTTGCTCACCGGGGTGAACTCGGCGGCGTTGACGCCGGCGACGGGCGCGGCGGCGAAGTGCAGCGGGCCGAAGACGTTCGTCGTGCCGACGGCCAGGTACACCCCGTTCGACAGGCCGGTGGCGATGCCCGGGTTGGTGGTGGCGCCGGGCGTCGCGGTCTGCGAGTAAAACTGGCCGGCCGCGTTGCGGATCACCTGGAGCTGGCCGGTAGGGCCGACGTGCACGCGCAGGCCGGCGCCGGGGCCCGTGCCGCCGCCCGGGTTCAGCGTGACCTGGGCGAGCGCCGGGGTCGAGAGGCACGAGAGCGCGAGGAGGGTGAGCGACGGACGCATGGGCGGGTTCCCGGGTGCCGGAGCGTCGCCGCTACGCCAGCCGGTGCGCGGCGGTCAAGCTGTGAACCGCAGCTGACAGGAGGGGGAGGGGCCGCGGGGCGACCCTGCGCGAGGCTCCTCGCTCCCATGAGGGCCGACCATGGGCGCCGGAGCAATCCGTTGCGAACGGCAGGGGTCCTTCTGTAATCCGCCGCCACCATGCTCCAGCCGCTCGACACCTTCGCCCGCCGCCACATCGGCCCGTCATCGCGTGACGTCGAAGAGATGCTCGCCGCCGTCAAGGCGCCCTCGCTCGACGCCCTGATCGATCAGACGGTGCCGAAGGCCATTCGCCTGAAGAAGCCGATGCAGCTGCCGCCGCCGAAGGGAGAGGCCGAGCTGCTCGCCGAGCTGAAGGCCATCGCGGCGAAGAACCAGGTCTTCACCTCGTTCCAGGGGCAGGGGTACTCGGGCACGCTCACGCCGGGCGTCATCCTGCGGAACATTCTGCTGAACCCGGGTTGGTACACGGCCTACACGCCCTACCAGGCCGAGATCGCCCAGGGGCGCCTCGAGGCGCTGCTCAACTACCAGACGATGGTGGCCGATCTGACCGGCCTGCCGATCTCGAACGCGTCGCTGCTCGACGAGGGCACCGCGGCCGCCGAGGCGATGCACCTGACGCATTCGCTGGCGAAGGACGCCGACGCGAAGGCGATCTTCGTCTCGTCGCGCTGCCACCCGCAGACCATCGAGGTGGTGAAGACGCGTGCGGAGCCGCTGGGCATCGACGTCATCGTCGGCGACCACGCGACGTTCGACTTCGCGACGAAGTGCTTCGCGGCGCTGGTGCAGTACCCGGCGACCGACGGCGGCATCGTCGACTACCGGCCCTTCGTGGCGAAGGCGAAGGCCCACGGCGCGATGGTGGTGATGGCGTCCGACCTCTTGTCGCTGTGCCTGCTGACGCCGCCGGGCGAGCTCGGGGCCGACGTGGCCATCGGCTCGGCTCAGCGCTTCGGCGTGCCGATGGGCTTCGGCGGGCCGCACGCGGCCTTCCTGTCGACGAAGCTCGAGTTCGCCCGCTCGATGCCGGGGCGCATCATCGGCGTCTCGGAGGACGCGCACGGCCGCCCGGCGCTGCGCATGGCGCTGCAGACCCGCGAGCAGCACATTCGGCGCGAGAAGGCGACGTCGAACATCTGCACGGCGCAGGTGTTGCTCGCCGTCATCTCTTCGATGTACGCGGTGTACCACGGGCCCCAGGGGCTGCGGGCCATCGCTGGCCGGGTGCACGCGCTGGCGCGCACCTTCGCTGCAGGCCTGGCGCGGCTCGGCTTCGCGCTCGAGCACGACGTCTACTTCGACACGGTGTCGGTGAAGGTCGACGTTGCGCAGGGCGAGGCGCTGCTGCGGGCGTGCGAGGCCGCGCGCATCAACCTGCGCCGCATCGACCCGGGGCACCTCGGGGTGTCGTTCGACGAGACGCACTCGGCCGCGCAGCTCGACGCGCTCTTCGCGGTCTTCGCCGGCAAGGCGCCGGGCTTCGACGCGCAGACGCTGAGCGCCGCCGCCGCCGCGCCGATCGTTCCCGAGGCCCTGCGCCGCACCAGCCCCTACCTCACCCACCCGGTGTTCAACACGCACCACACCGAGCACGAGATGCTGCGGTACGTGCGCGGCCTCGAGGCGAAGGACCTCTCGCTGTGCCACAGCATGATCGCGCTGGGCTCGTGCACGATGAAGCTCAATGCCACCAGCGAGATGGAGCCCATCACCTGGCCCGAGTTCAACGGCCTGCACCCGTTCGCGCCCGAGTCGCAGTGGGCGGGCTACCGGCAGATCTTCACCGACCTCGAGACGTGGCTGTCGGAGATCACCGGCTTCGCCGGCACCTCACTGCAGCCGAACGCCGGCAGCCAGGGTGAGTACGCCGGGCTGCTGGTGATCCGCGCGTACCAGGAGGCCCGCGGCCAAGGGCACCGCACCGTCTGCCTCATCCCCGCGTCGGCGCACGGCACCAACCCAGCCTCGGCGGTGATGGCGGGGTACCAGGTCGTCGTCGTGAAGACTGACGACGCCGGCAACGTGGACGTGGCGGACCTGAAGGCGAAGCTCGCGGCGAACGCCGGCAAGGTGGCGGCGCTGATGGTGACGTACCCGTCGACGCACGGGGTGTTCGAGTCAGCCATCTCCGAGATCTGCGAGCTGGTGCACGCCGAGGGCGGCCAGGTCTACATGGACGGGGCGAACATGAACGCGCAGGTCGGCCTGTGCCGGCCGGGCGACTTCGGGCCCGACGTCTGCCACCTCAACCTGCACAAGACGTTCTGCATCCCGCACGGCGGCGGCGGCCCGGGCATGGGCCCGATCTGCGTGGCGAAGCACCTCGTCGACTTCCTCCCCGGGCACGTCGCGGCGAAGACGGGCGGGACGAAGGGCACCGGCGCGGTCTCGGCGGCGCCGTTTGGGAGCGCCAGCATTCTGCTCATCTCGTGGATGTACATTCGCATGATGGGCGCCGAGGGCCTCACCCACGCGACGAAGGCGGCCATCTTGAGTGCGAACTACGTCGCCGAGCGGCTCCAGGCGGCCTACCCGGTGCTGTACCGCGGCTTCGGCGGGCGGGTCGCGCACGAGTGCATCCTCGACACGCGCACGGTGAAGGGCACGACGGGCGTCGAGGTCGAGGACATCGCCAAGCGGCTGATGGACTACGGCTTCCACGCCCCGACGGTGTCGTTCCCCGTCGCCGGCACGATGATGATCGAGCCGACGGAGTCCGAGTCGAAGGCCGAGCTCGATCGCTTCGTCGACGCGATGGTGTCGATCCGCGCCGAGATCGCCGAGGTCGAGGCCGGCGCCCTCCCGAAGGACAACAACCCGCTCAAGCACGCGCCGCACACGGCTGCCATCGCCACCGCCGACGAGTGGACGCGGCCGTACCCGCGCAGCCGCGCCGTGTACCCGCTGCCGTGGGTGAAGGCGCACAAGTTCTGGCCGTCGGTGAGCCGGGTCAACAACGTGCTGGGAGACCGCAAGCTCGTCTGCAGCTGCCCACCCATCGAGAGCTACGAGTGACGAAGGCCCGGGTCGGCGCGCTCGTGTCGAGCGCCGCCCTGGCCCTGGTCTATGGCTTCAACTGCGCGAAGAACGTCGCCGTCGGCCGGCGGGTGCGGTTGGTGTGCCCGGCGTTGGTTGCCGCTTCGACCGAGCGGCTGACGACGAGCGGGCCGCTGTTCGACAAACTCTTCGGCGCTGACGCGCCCCGCATGCGCCAGATGCCAGAGGCGGTGGTGGGTGACACCTGCGCCCAGCTCGACCGGGAGCTCGCCTGGTACCGTTGGAACCTGGGGCGGACGGTTCGGCTCGAGGGCACGCGTGCCCGACGGCAGGCGCTCGTGGCGGCGCTCGACCGGGCCGTCCCCGCCTGCGTCGCCCGGGCGGCCGCCGCGATCGAGGCCGAGCACCCCATCGACCAGCCCCTCGCCGCGGCGACGTGCCAGGTGCTGAAGACGCTGCGGGCGACCCTCGACACGCCGCTCGTCGACGGAACGCCCTGGGCGCTGGCCGAGCAGCTCGAGCGCTTCGTGCCCCCGCCGGCCCGACGGCCGTAGGCGCGCGCCCAGAGGCCCCGCGGAGGCGCCGGCGCGGAGCCCGCCCTCGCGCGAAGCCGGGCGTCGGGGGGCGGGTTCGACGCAGCAGCTCGCTTCGGCGCCCCTCCTGCCAGGGCCCCGTCGAGGCGCCTGACCGGAGCGTGACGCCGGGCAACGGCCGGCGTCGGGTGGCTGACGGCTGACGCGGTGGCTGACGGCTGACGCGGTGGCTGACGGCTGACGCGGTGGCTGACGGCTGACGCGGTGGCCTGCGCCGCGGCCGCGTCGGCGGCCTGTACGCCCGGGACCGGGCTGGTAAGGTGCCGCCCGCGCGATGGCTCAAGCAGACCCGAAGAAGAACATCCGGTTCGGGAAGTACACCCTCATCGACCGGATCGCGGTCGGCGGCATGGCCGAGATCTTTCTCGCCCGGCAGGCCGGCATCGAGAACTTCGAGAAGACCATCGTCATCAAGCGGATCCGCCCGCACCTGTCGAAGCAGCCGAACTTCGTGAAGATGTTCCTCAACGAAGCCAAGCTCGCCGCGCAGCTGAACCACCCCAACATCGTTCAGATCTACGACCTCGGCCGCATCGGCGAGTCGTACTTCATCGCGATGGAGTACGTCTTCGGGCGCGACATGCGTCGCATCATCCCCAAGGCCGACTCCCTGGGCATTCCGTTCCCCATGGTCTACGCGCTGAAGATCGCCTCGAGCGTGTGCGAGGGGCTCTACTACGCGCACCAGAAGACCGACACCTACGGCACGGCGCTCAACATCGTGCACCGCGACGTCACGCCCGAGAACATCTTCGTCTCGTTCGACGGCACGGTGAAGGTGCTCGACTTCGGCATCGCCAAGGCCGCGAACCAGATCGAGCAGACGCGCGCTGGCGAGATCAAAGGCAAGCTCTCGTACATGTCCCCAGAGCAGTGCATGGGGAAGCAGCTCGACAACCGCAGCGACCTCTTCTCGCTCGGCACCGTGCTCTACGAGTGGCTGACGGGCTTCAAGCTCTTCACCGGCGACTCCGAGGTGGCGATCCTCAAGTCGATCACCGAGGGAAAGATCTACGCGCCGAGTTACTTCAAGGCCGACATCCCCGAGGCGGTCGAGGCCATCTTGATGAAGGCCCTCGAGAAGGATCGCGAGCGTCGGTACCAGACCGCCTGGGACATGCAGTACGACATCGATCAGTTCCTCTCGCAGCACGAGTTCACGCCGTCGAACATCCACCTCTCGAACTTCCTCAAGCAGCTCTTTGACGACGAGCTCGAAGAGGAGAAGCAGCGGCTGGCCCGGCTGCGCGAGCCGGGGGTGGCGGCCCCCGCGGAGTCGATCGCCGAGGAAGACGAGATCATCTCGACCATCGAGCCGATCAGCGAGTCGCAGCCGCTCGGAGAGGGGCAGGGTAAGGCGGTCACCATCGACCTCGCCGCCTCGGAGTTCGATCAGCTCGCCGGAATCGCGCGGCGCCACGGCCTGTCGGTGTCGGCCCTCGTGCGCGACGTCGTCGGCGGCTTCCTGAAGTACCGATGAGCCGACTCGCGGCGGTGCTCGTGGTCGCGGCGGCGGCGCGCGAGGCCTCGGCGCAGGCGCGCGCAGGCGCCGCGGCAGCGCTGGTCGACGGGTACGCGCAGGTGGTGCGGCCGATGGGCGAGGCGCTCTCGGACCCCGGGGCTGCCTCGGCGCCCGAGCGCCCCGAGGCGTCGCCCAGCGCGCGCGAGCTCGGGTCGCGCCCGGGGCGCGCGTCGTGGCTGTCGGCAGGGCGCGGGGGCCCGGTGTTCGCGCTCACCGAGCTCGTCGCCGGCGGCGTGGCCGGCGCCCTCGTCGGCACCGGCGTGGCCGGCTCTGGCTCGCCCTTCACGGCGCCGCAGGGGGGGGACCTCGGCGCGCTCCTCGGTGGCGTCACGGTCGGCGCCCTGGGGTTGGTGGTGCAGTACTTCCAGCCGATGGGGCTGCTGGCGGCGTGCGCAGCGGCGCTGGGCGCGGGCGTCGGCGCGCTGGCCGGTCTCGGCGCGGCGGTGATGCTCGCCGAGCGCGTCTTCGGCCTGCCGGCGGTGCTGCCGGGGCTCCTCGCGCTGGCGGGTTCGCAGGTGGGGGCCCTGGTGCCGCTCTCTCTGCTGTGGACCGCCGCGGAGCTGTCGCCGGGTGATCTCGCCCTGGTCGGGGCCGGCGCACTGTCGGCGCTGGCGCTCACGGGGCTGGTCAGCGTCGCCTGGACGACGTCCCTCGCTCCCGGACCGGCCCTGGTGGCGCCAGCGCTCGGCGCGGCGGTCGGCGGGCTCCTCGCCGCTGCCACCGAGCTGCCGGCGGGCGCGGTCTTGCGCTTCACGGGGGTGCCCCTCGGCGTGGCCGTGGCCTGCTACGTCGTCGCGGCGGCGCTCTCTGCCGACGTACGGGTCGCGGCCATCACCGCGCTCACCGGTGCCGGCATCGCCGTGGGCGTCACCGCGCTCGTCACGGCAGCGACCGAGCCGCGGTCGCGCCGAGCCGAGGTCGAGGTGACGCCGACGATGTCGCTGCTCCCCCCGCCGCCAGGCGCCGCGCCCTGGGCCGCCGGGCCCGCGCTCGCCGGCCGGTTCTGACCCGAGGTTCGTCATGCGTGGCTTCCACCCGGCCCTCGCCGTCTTCGCGCCGCTCCCGCTGGCCGAGCGGCTCTTCGTTCGCGCGCGGCTCTTCTCGGCGCCCCTCGAGGCGATGGCCGATCGCGCCGTCGGCACCCGCCTGCTCGACGTCGGCTGTGGCCACGGCGTGTTGACGGCGCTGCTCGCCGTCGGCTTCCCCGAGCGCCAGGTGGTGGGCATCGACCCCGACGCGCGGAAGATCGACTGGGCCAGGCGCTCGGTGGGAACCTTCCAGAACGTGCAGCTCGAGGCCACCGGCGTCGACGCGCTCGCGGCGCGGGCGCCCGGGCAGTTCGACACCGTCTTCGTCGCCGACGTGCTCTACCTGCTGCCGCCCCCGCGGTGGCCTGCCTTCCTCTCGGCGTGCCGCGCCCTGCTCGTCGAGTCGGGGCGGCTGGTGCTCAAGGAGGCCGAGGACGACGGCTCGTGGCGCGCGAAGAAAACCTTGTGGCAGGAGCGCGTCATGGTGAAGGTGCTCGGCCGAACGCAGCAGAGCGGCGCCGTGGGCTTCGAGCCCCGCCAGACCCTGAGCCGTGCACTCGAAGAGGCAGGTTTCTCGATTCGTGAGAGTGCGTCGATGACGCGCGGCTACACGACACCCCATGTGATTTTCGTCGCGGAGTGTGCGTAGAGTTCGCCCGATTCAAAAGGGGCCGTCGCGCCGCCCGGTGCGGCAGCGTCAACAAGGAGTCCTCGATCATGCGTCGTCTCACCCTCGTCGCGCTCATCGGCGTCGGCGCCGCCTCGTGTAGCCCGCCGGTCCGCACCTGTGTCTCGTCGGCGGAGTGTGCCATCGGGCAGACCTGCCTCGGCGGCCAATGCCGTGGCTCGACCGGAAGCGTCGGCGGGGGCCTCGGCGGCGCGGGCGCCGGGCCGGCTGGCGGAGGCTCGGGGGCAGGCGTCGGCGGTGGCGCGGGCGGTGGAGCCGGTGGCGGGAGCGCGGGCGGCTCAACGGTGGTGACGGGGTGCGACCCGACGGCCGTCGACAACGGCGCGCGCGACACCGACTGCGACGGGCTCACCGACCTCGAGGAGTACGCCACCGATTACGGGAGCGGCGCGAAGTCGGACCCATGCAACTCCGACAGCGACATGGACGGGCTCCCGGACGGGCTTGAGATGGGCAAGACCACCACCGTCAACCCGCGGTGCGGCATGTCGTTTCTTCAAGACGCTGACGCGGCGAGCAAGACGAACCCCACGCTGGCCGACACCGACGGTGACGGGCTGAAGGACGGCGAGGAGGACGTCAACCAGGACGGGCGGCGTGACGGCACCGAGCCAAACCCGCTGCGCGTCGACACCGACTGCGACGGGTACTCCGACAAGCAGGAGCTGCGTGACATGACCGCCGGGTGTGCCACCAACCCGACGCTGCGCGACACCGACGGCGACGGCCTGAGCGACGGCATCGAGGGCAAGCTGCAGCCGCCCGGGGCCGACCCGCGAGGCTGTGGCTACCAGGCCGCCGCCACCTTCGACGCTGAGCCGGCGACGGGCACCAACCCGTGCGGCGCCGACAGCGACGGCGACGGCATTCAGGACGGCGCCGAGGACACGAACTCAAACGGCCGCGTCGACATGGGGGAGCTAAACCCGAACGACGGCGCCGACGGCATGGGCCCGGCCCAGCAGGCCTGCGCGACGGCGAACCTGCGCCCGGTGCAGTTCCACACGTCGGCGCTCCCCGACGTGCAGCTCGCGCTGGTGCCCGCCTTCATGGAGGTCTCGAAGGTGACGCTGGGGAACGACGAGCGCGGCATCGTGTTCTACAACCCCACCACGAAGGTGTCGGGCTTCGCCTTCTCGAAGACGATGGGCGTGGGCGCGAGCGCGAGCACGGAAGAGGCCACCGGGCGCGGGGTGCTGCAGGGCATCGGCGCCGTCGGCACGCCGCTGACCCAGACGTTCACCTCGTGGGACGGGTTCGGCGGCGTGCGCGCGTCGTACGACGTCTCAGCGAGCCGCGACGCCAAGGACTTCGCCAACGAGCTCGCCCGGCGCTTCGTGGGCATGGCGGCGAGCGGCCTGCTGTCGGGCAGTGCCGGCGTCTCAGGGCCGTTCAAGGTGCAGGCCCTCTACCAGCGGCGCACCGCGACGCGGGCGGTGGTGGTGGTGGCGGCGATCCCCACCAGCCTGTTCACCGGCGCGGCGCTCTTCGAGGTCGACGACGTCGGCGGTGGCACTGCGCTGGCGCAGGCCGGGGACCTCACGGCGACGCAGTGCGAGGCCTTCGCGGCGACCGGCAACGCCAAGGTGGACTTCCTGTGGGTCGTCGACGACAGCTGCTCGATGGCCTCGTCCCAGGACGCCGTGCGAAGCGCGGGGCAATTGTTCGGCAACAAGCTCGCCGCCGCAGGCCTCGACTGGAGGGCCGCTGGCGTGACGACGGGATACTACCCTGAGGCCACCTTTGGCGGGCCGCCGATCTACGACGGTTCGACGCGCGAATGGACGACGATGGCCTCGACTATGTCGAGCTGGTTCGACCGCAGCAACATGAGCGTGTGGTTCGGAACGTCGGGCAGTGGGACCGAGCGTGGGTTCCCCGCCGCCCGGGCGTTCATCGATCGTCAGGGCCCTCAGCAGCGCGGCCCATTCCGGAGCGACGCAAACGTGAACCTCATCTTCCTCTCGGACACCGGCGACCAGTCGAGCACGACGGCTCAACAGTTCACCTCGTTCCTGCAGACCACCTTCGCCGGGCGGCAGGTCATCGCGCACGGCATCGCCTGCCCGGCGGGGCTCGACTGCGGCGACGGCTCGCGCGAGTCGACCCCGCCCACCTACGGCACCGTGGTGCAGCTCACCGGGGGGGGGCTCGGGAGCATTCAGGAGTTCAACGTGGCCAACCCCAACGCCATGCAGCGCGCGCGTCAGGAGACCGTCATCGACGCCATCCTCTCGGCGGCCATCGGGAGCACCGGGCGGCAGCTGAACCGCCCCCCCATCTCGGCGACCATCAAGGTGGCCATCGCGACCGGCGGTACGACCGGCGCCTGCAACGTCAACGACGTGCCGCGGAGCCGACAGAACGGCTGGGACATCGACGCTGCGACCCGCCGAATCGTTTTCTACGGCACCTGCCGGCCCAACGTGGGCGTACGGGTGGCCGTCAGCTACCGCTACTGGATCGACAACTCTCCCGACGCGAACGGTGACCCGTGCGGGGCGATCTGCGTCGCGCCCTTCGTGTGCGATCCGAACACCAAGACGTGCGTGTGCTCGCCGAACTGCGGGAACACCTGCGGCATGGGCCTGGTGTGCCGCCAGGCGTCTTGCACCTGCGAGCCCGACATTCAGTGACGTGACGGGCCTCGTCGCCCGGGGCCGTCAGCGTCAGCGGCGGAGGCCGCGACTCCGAAGGCGCCCACGACCTGGGCGTGTCCCCGGGTGTCACCCGCGCCCGCGCGTTATGGCGCGTCCACGCGGTGGGTCGCGCTCCGGTGGCGGGTGAGGCCGTCGCTGGCGGTCGGCGCGACCATGGTCCCAACCGGGGAGTGTGGGGCGTCGCAGACAGCACGTCGGTGCGGCGGCGCGTGGTCCCGGGGGCGCGTGAGGTCGTCGCTGGTGGTCGGCCCCGCAGCGGGTGCGTTCGGAGCGCAGCGGCGGCCTTCGGTCGCGCGGTTGTACGGAGCTCGAGGGGGCTGAGGTTCGCGGGAGTCTGGGCCGCGCCGGCGCCGCGGTGGGCTTCCTCGGTGCGGCCCGTCAGCCCAGCTGGGCGTAGGTCACGAGCTCGGCGCGCCGGCGGGTGACGGCGTCTCGCACGGCGGGGCTGGTGAGCGCCTCGAGCTCAGCCTCCCAGTCGTATCGCCAGGAAGGGTCCTCGGGGACGACGCCGGGCGCCAGGCCCGGGTGCGTCACCAGCTCGTGGTCGCCCTCGGGCAGCGTCTCGAGGAGGCGCACGAGGCGCGCCGTGGTGAGCTGACCCGACTCGAAGACGCCCCAGGCCCGCACTCGCTTGGCGCGAGGCGTCGGCCGGAGGCGCGCCAGGCCCGACAGGAGCGCGGCCTTCGCGGCGCGGCTAGGTCGGGCCACCCAGCGCACCTGGGGCCGCTCGCGAGGCCAACGCACCGGCAGGCCCTCGCGTGCCGCCAGCCCCTCGACGAGCGATGCGAGGCCCGGCAGCAGGTGCAGGTGCTGGTGGGTGTCGAGATGGTCGACCCGCGCGCCCTGGCGCCGCGCGCGCTCGAGCTGGGCCTCGAACTCGGCGACGACCTCGTCGCGCGGAATGAGCCCCGACAGCCACGCGAGCGACAGCTCGGCCCAGTCCCTGCGGAACCGGCCCCCGGGCGCCAGCCAGCGCACGTCGCGCGCCCTCGCCGCCGGAGAGAGCCGCGACGTGAGGCACAGGTGAACGCCGAGCCCGAGCCCGAGGGCGCTCGCCCGCTCGATGGCCTGCCGCGCGGTGCGGCCGGTCACCAGCACGGTGGCGCTCGTCAAGAGGCCCTCTTCGCGCGCCCGGAAGATGCCCTCGTCGATGCGCGGGTGCAGCCCGAGATCGTCTGCGTTGAAGACGAGCCTCATGCGCCCGACGCGCTCTTGCGGGCAGCGCGCTTGAGCGGCTTGACCGACTCTGGCAGCCGCACCGGCCGCGTGGGCTCGCTCGGGTGCTTCACCTCGCCGTAGAGCTCAGCCAGCTCCTTGACGATCTTCACGATGACCGACGGTGACGCCAGCGTCGAGACGCCGCGCGTGCGCGGGAAGTAGTCGACGCCCATCTGGAACACCTTGAATCCCTTCTTCACGGCCTTCACCACGAGCTCGGCGTCGATGAAGCTGCCCTGGCTCTTCAGCTCGATGGCCTCGAGCACCCGGCGGTGCACGACCTTGAAGCTGAAGTTGATGTCCTTGATGTGCGTCCCGAACAGGCCGGTGATGAGGGCGTTGTAGACGAACGAGTAGATGATGCGCCGGGGCCCCTCGCTCGTCCGGTCGTGCCGGAACGCGCAGATCATGTCGGCTTCGAGGTACTCCATGAGGTGCAGCGCCCGGCCCACCTCGTGGAGGTCGAAGGGCAGGTCCATGTCCGAGTAGACGACGATCTCCTTCGTCGACGCCGAGAACCCCGTCTTCATGGCGCCGCCGAGCTTCTGGTTCACCTCGTGCGTGATGCAGCGAATCCGCGCGTCCCGGGCAGCCATCGCCTCGGCGAACTCGCGGGTGCGGTCGGTCGAGGCGTCGTTGATGATCAGCACCTCGAAGTCGTCGGTGAGCTGCTCGAGCACCGTCACGGCGCGCGACACCGCGCGCTCCACGTAGTCCTCTTCGTTCCAGGCCGGGAGGAACAGGCTGATCGACGGTCGTGACATGGAGAGCGCACCAACCACGATCCGGGGAGCCTGTCACGGGGGGCCGGGGCGCGGGAGGCTGCGAGGGCGCCCTGGTTGAACGGGCCCCGACCAGCCCTGAAGCCTCGGCGGGCCCCCGTCAGCCATGCTGCGTCACGGCGAGTCGCTCCGTGCCAAAGTTGGTGCTGTGCCGCCAGCGCGATGCCGTTAAGATCATTGGGCATGCCTGTCGCGGGTGGTGCACTCAGACCGCTGTTACTCGTCGACGGCGGGTCGGCGAGTGGAGGCGCCTGGTCGTCGCTCTTCGAAGAGGTCGGGTATTCGGTGACCCGGGTGTCGACGGTCGCGGAGGCCATTCAGCTCACGATGGACACGGTGTTCTGCGGGGCGTTGGTCGAGCTGGCGGTCGACGGCGCGGCGGGCCTGGTGGCGCACCTCACCGCCGAGGACGTCGCGGTGCCCTGCGTGGTGCTCGACGAGGCCCGGAGCGTTCGATGGCTCGAGGCCGGGGCCAGCGACGTCGTCGCGCCGACGGCGTCGATTCAGGAGCTGTCCCTTCGTGTCGGCCGGTGCATCGAGACGGCCGAGCGGCTCAAGACGCTCACCCGCGAGCGGGACCAACTCCGAGCCCTGTCGACGACCGACGGCCTGACCCAGCTGGCCAACCACCGGGCCTTTCAAGACCGCCTGCGTGAGGAGTTCCGCCGGGCGCAGCGCTACGACGACCCCCTGACGCTGGTGCTCATGGATGTCGATCATTTCAAGCGCGTCAACGACACCCACGGCCACCTCGCCGGTGACGAGGTGCTGCGGCAGGTCGCCGAGGCGCTCCGGTCGGCGGTACGAGAGACCGACTTCGTCGCCCGCTACGGTGGCGAGGAGTTCGGGGTGCTGCTGCCGAAGACGCCGCTGGCCGGGGCGCTGACGGTGGCCGAGCGCATCAGCCGGCTCGTCAGGGGGCTCCGCGTCGGGAGGGACGGGGTCATTCGCGTCACCGCGAGCTTCGGCATCGCTGGGCTCCCTGGGCGCGGGCTCACCTCGCCCGACCAACTCCTCAAGGCCGCTGATGACGCCCTCTATCGATCGAAGCGTGAGGGGCGAAACAAGATCAGTCTCTTCCAGCCGACGCTCGCCGTCGTGCAGGGCGGCTGACCTGGTTCGTTCGCGCGGGCATGGGTGTAGTTCGACTCATGGACACCCCAATGAGTCGAAAAAACCCCACGCCCATGGCGCAAATCACCGCGAAGTCCATGTAACATCATGGGTTTAGTATGACTCATGGGTTGGCAACGCGCTTGCTTGAAAGAGCCCTACCTTGGAATCAGCGACTGCCATGAGCCCCTCGGTTTCCGGAGCACGACCGGGGCGATTGCTGCTGGTGGACGACGAAGAGAACATTCTGCGCTCCCTCAAGCGGGTGCTGCGGCGCGGTGACTGGCACGTCGAGACGGCGCCAGACGGAGAGGCGGCGCTGGCGATGTTTCCGCAGTTCCAGCCCGAGGTGGTGCTGTCGGACTTCCGCATGCCGGGCATGAACGGCGTCGAGTTCCTCGCGCGGGTGAAGGAGCTCGCGCCGCGGACGCAGCGGATCATGCTGACGGGGCAGGCCGACCAGCAGGCCATCGAAGAGGCGATCAACCGCTCCGAGGTGTTTCGCTTCATCTCGAAGCCGTGGAACGACGCGCAGCTCGTGCTGACGGTGAAGAGCGCCTTCGAGCAGCACGCGCTGTTCGACGAGAACGCGCGCCTGTTCCGGCTGACGCAGCAGCAGAACCAGGAGCTGCGGGCGCTCAACGCCGACCTCGAGGAGCGGGTGGCGCAGCGCACGGTGATGCTGTCGAAGGCCAAGCGCGACTGGGAGCTCACCTTCGACACCATCGACCACCCGCTGCTGGTGGTGCAGCTCGAGGACCTGACGGTGCGGCGCGGCAATCGGGCGGCGGCCCAGGTCGCGCAGCGCGAGATCATCTCGCTCGGGCAGCGGCCGAAGTGCTACCGCTTCCTCTTCGACCGGGAGTCGCCGTGCCCCGGGTGCCCCATCGGCACCGAGCTCGTCGAGCCGGCTACCGTCGAGCTGCAGCAGGGCGGGCGCACCCTCGTCGCGCAGCTCTTCCCGATGGAGGACGAGCCGGTCGCGGTCTGCAGCTACCGGGACGTGACCGACGAGCGCAGCCTCACGCGGCGCATGGTCGAGAGCGAGAAGATGATCGCCATCGGCAACCTCGCGGGCGGGGTCGCGCACGAGATCAACAACCCGCTCGGCGGCATCCTGGCCTTCTCGCAGCTGATGCAGCGAGACGGCACGCGCACGGCGTCTGACCTCGAGTCTCTGCAGCTCATCGAAGAGAGCGCGCTGCGCTGCAAGCGCATCGTCGAGAGCCTGCTCAAGTTCAGCCGGCGCTCGAAGGTCGAAGACCGGCGCTCCTTCGACCTGTCGAAGTGCGTCGAAGACACCGTGGTGCTGTTCCGCGCGCAGGCCAAGAAGTACCCGCGGCTGGTGCTCGACTCGACGTACGCCGCGGGGCTCCCGCAGGTGTACGGCGACCCGACGCAGCTCGGCCAGGTGGTGCTGAACCTGCTGCAGAACGGCCTGCAGGCGCTGTCGAACGGCGAGGGCACGCTCACCGTGATCACCGGGCTCGTCGACGCGCACTGCTTCGTCAAGGTCACCGACACCGGCTGCGGCATTCCCGAGGAGCACCTCTCGCGCATCTTCGAGCCGCACTTCACCACCAAGCCACCCGGTGAAGGCACCGGGCTGGGCCTCGCCATCGCCTACCGCATCGTCGAAGACCACGGCGGTCACTTCGTCGTGGAGTCGTCGGTCGGCAAGGGCACCACGTTCAACGTCATGATCCCCGTTCAGCCCGGAGGGACCGTTCCATGAGCATCTCGCAGCAGACGACGAAGAAGGCCAAGGTGCTGGTGGTGGACGACGACAAGATCGTCCTGCGGGCGGCGAGCGAGATCCTCGCGCGCGAGGGCTACACCGTGGTGGCCATCGACGACGCCGTCGAGGGCCTGGCGGCCGCGAAGGACCCGTCGATCGACGTGGCGGTGCTCGACATCAAGATGCCGAACCTGTCGGGCATGGACCTGCTCAAGGCCTTCAAGCAGAGCCGCTCTGACGTCGAGGTCATCATGATGACGGCCTTCGCCACCGTCGAGACGGCGGTCGAGGCGGTGAAGGCGGGCGCCTACGACTACCTGACGAAGCCGTTCGAGAACATCGACGTGCTGTCGCTGGCGGTGGCGCGCGCGGCCGAGAAGAAGGCGCTGCGCGACCGCACGCGGGTGCTGGAAGAGGCGCTCAACGTCAAGCACCAGTTCGAGGACCTCGTCGGTCAGTCGCAGCAGATGCGCTCGGTCTTCAAGCTCGTCGAGACGGTGAGCTACTCGACCGCGACGGTGCTCATCCAGGGCGAGAGCGGCACCGGCAAGGAGCTGGTGGCCCGGGCGATTCACTTCCGCAGCCCCCGCAAGGACCGGCCCTTCGTCGCCGTCAACTGCTCCGCGCTGACTGACACGCTGCTCGAGAGCGAGCTCTTCGGCCACATGAAGGGCAGCTTCACGGGCGCGACGGCGAACAAGAAGGGCCTCTTCGAGGCCGCCGACGGCGGCACCATCTTCCTCGACGAGATTGGCGACATACCTCCGGCCACCCAGGTGCGCCTCCTGCGCGTGCTGCAGGAGGGCGAGGTGAAGCGCGTCGGCGCCAACGACACCATCAAGGTGGACGTGCGGGTCATCGCGGCGACGAACGTCGACCTCGCCAAGGCGAAGGAAGCCGGCAAGTTCAGAGAGGACCTCTTCTATCGCCTCAACGTCATCTCGGTGCAGCTGCCGCCGCTGCGCGACCGCCCCGAAGACATTCCGCTGCTGGCGAGCCACTTCCTGAAGATCTACGCGCAGAAGATCGGCAAGAAGGTCAACGGCATCTCGACCGGCGCCATGGAGTCGCTCACCACCGCTCGCTGGGTCGGCAACGTGCGCGAGCTCGAGAACGTCATCGAGCGGGCCGTGGTGCTCAACACCACCGACGCCATCGAGCTCGACGATCTGCCGGCCGAGATCCGCGCGAGCCAGAAGGGCGGGGGCGAGGTCGAGCTCTACAGCCTGGCGCACCTGCCGTACGCGCAGGCGAAGAAGCTGGCCATGCGCGCCTTCGAGCGCCGGTACCTCTCGGCCCTGCTCGACAAGTCGAGCGGCAACGTCTCGAGCGCCGCGCGCGCCGCCGGCGTCGACCGCTCGAACTTCCGGCGGCTCCTCAAGCAGTACGAGGTGGCAGGGCGCACCATGAAGAAAGACGGCTCTGATTCCGACGACTTCGACGACGGCGACGCCGACGAGCTGCCGGTGCCGTGACGCGCGCCCGGCTGGCGCTCCCCGCACGCGGCGAGGGAGGCCCGGCCTTCGGGCAGCTCACGGCAGGAAGACGCCGAAGGCGTCGATGACCAGGTGCACGTCGGCGGTGGCGCTGACGCAGACCTGACGCGAGGGCCCGAAGCTGGCCGTCACCTGGTTGGCCACCACGTCGTGGCCGGCGAAGTTGAGGCTCGAGCTGAGCGCCGGCGCTTCGCAGGGGCGCACCGAGAGGTGCCCCGGCCTCGAGCCCTCGACGGCCACCACGCCGAGCGAGACGGCGCTCGCCCCCGTGGGCAGGCCCGCGAGCCGCGAAAGGTCGAGCGCCACCACCTGCCCGGCGCGCAGCGCATGCCGCCACTCCCCCTGGCCCGTGCGGGTGTCGAGCACGCGGGTGGGGGCGATGGGGGCGAAGCGGTGACCGCCGGAGGGGCGGAAGAAGCCGTCGACGTCGAGGACGACGTGGGTGGTCACGTTCGACTGCACGCACACCTGCCCGTCACGCACCCGCGCGACCGAGGCGTTCGCGCGGTCCTCGCCGGCGACGAAGTTGACCGTCGAGGTGCCTCCCCCGCCCGCGTCGCATGGGAAGAGGGCGAGCCAGCCGGCGAGCGCGGGCTGGGTCACGGTGACGTTGAGGCTGACGGCGAGGGCGTCGGCCGGGCCGCCGACGGGCAGGGCCCTCACCTCGAAGGGGCGCAGCGGGGGGCCACCGCGCGAGTCGGCGGTGCGCGCTGGCGGCCCGGCCTCGAAGCCAGCGCCAGACGGGCCGAACGCGCCGACGGCGTCGAGCACCACGTGCGTGGGGACCTGCGCCTCGAGCTCGACCGCCCCACCCGACAACCCGACGCGCACGGCGCTCGACACCGGGCGTCCCGGGACGAAGTTGACGTTCGAGGTCTCGTGCGGGGCCCCCGCGGGGACCACCGAGAGGAAGCCCTGCTGCTCGGCGTCGACGGCCGTCAGCGTGCCGACGAAGGCGGTGGCGCCGGGCGGCAGGGCCGGGGCGAGGTCGAGGCTGCGTCGGTGCCCGCCCAGCAACGGCTCCCCCCCGCGCGTGTCCAGGAGCCGCACGGGGCTGGCCAGCGGTGAGAAGCGGCCTGGCGCGGAGAGGAGCGAGACCGAGCCCGTGGGGCCCGCCCCCGTGCGCTCCGCCGGCGGCACCCCGAAGCCCCCGGCGGGGTCGAACAGCAGCGCCAGGTGGTTGGCGACGCGCCGCTCGGCCGCGCCGTTGCCCGGGAGCCGGTTGGCGCGCTCGCCGTTCACCGCCAGCGTGCTGCTGCCGCCCCCGTCGAGCATCATCCCGTCCCACGCGCCGAGCGCCCGAAGCATGAGGCCCACCTCGCGAGGCGACGGGCCGCGCGTTCCGGCGATGCGCCCCTCGGCCACCACCAGGAAGAGCGTTCGCCCGTCGGCCGACAGCCCCACCGCCGTGCGCGGGTGGTCGCCGGTGCAGTAGTCGCCGCAGGCGTCGGTCTCGTCCCACGACATCACCTCGCCGGCGCTTAGCGTCGGAATGAAGTGCCCACCGATGGCCTGCACGAGCGGCGGCCCGGCGGGCGTGTACGTGTCGTCGGGCTCCACGCTACAGCGCTTGTCGCCGGTACAGCCGAAGACACGCCAGCCGTTCGAGTCCTCGGTGCCGGGCCAGTGCACCCCGTCGCCGATCGTCAGCCCGGCCGGCCAGTTGGTGTTGCCGATGTCGAAGAAGTCGCCGTTCACCGCCGCCACCGCGCCGGACTCGCGCGCGAAGGTCGACGTGGTGCGGTAGTGCTCGTCGGGCCGCGTCACCTTCACCGAGAGTCGCGGGTCCGCCAGGTCGGCGCTGATGGTGTGGAACACCCTCGGCCCTCGCCCCAGGTCGACGACGTGACGCCTATACAGCACCCCCGGCACCGGGTGCTCGTCCGGCACCGTCAGGAGCGAGCGCTCGCTCTCGCTCGCTCCTTCGGCGCTCACCTCGAGCCGGCCCACCCCGCACGCCCAGAGGCCGAGGCTCGCCAGCATCACCCGCGCTGTGTGCATGCCGGGTTGTCGGCGGCGCAGCGGCCCGGCGACTGTGGGGCGACTGTCAAGCGACGCAGCAACGCCCTCGGCCGCCGAGCGCGCGCGGCGGCTACTTCGCGAACCACGTGCCGATGACCTCTCCGGTCCGGCCGATCTGCACGATGACGCCGTCGAAGCGCGCCCTGACGCCGCGCACCGGGCCGCCGCCTTTGCGTGGCAGCGTCCACACCCCTTCGGGCGTGAAGACGAGTTGCAGCCGTAGGGCCCGCGCCGCCACCTGCCGGCTCATCAGCTGCATCGACCAGCCGTCGGGCACCTTCGCCGGGATGCGGATGAAGGGGAGCACCGCGTTGCCGTTCGCGTCCGTCTTCGCTGGGGCGCCGTGGGTCAGCGCGCCGTCGCCCCCGGCGAAGAAGGGCGTCAGGTTGAGGGTGAACTCGCCGGAGATCGGGTTGGCGTCGCCCATCGACAGCACGCTCGCCGACTCCTCAGTGACGATCATGTAGTGCTTCCTGCCGTCGGCCGCGCGGCGGAAGTCCTTTCGCTTCTGCTCGCACTGCGACGTCATCAGCGGCCCGCAGCTGCCAGCGTAGCCCTCGATGAACTCCGAGAGGCTGCCGACCTTCTCGGCCACGTCCCGCATCTTCGCGAACCGTTGGTCGACGTCGGCGCCCGCGACCGCGGGGAGCAACGCCATCAGGGAAATCAGCCAGCGCATCGAGGCCCTCCAGAAGAATGTCGCATCAGGTGCTTAATTTGCCTACACCATCACACTCTGTAGGCTGCGCCTCGTCACAACACACGACAGGGGTGCACGTGAGTGAGCGGCGGCAGAATCTTCGGTTCGACAAGGTCTTCACGGTTTACCTCACCACGCAGCAGGGCATGACGAGGGGCATCGCGCGGAACATCAGCACGACGGGGCTCTTCGTCGAGACGCGCGATGCGCTGCCGCTGGGCGGGCAGATCAAGGTGACGTTCACCGGCGACGACGGCACCGAGATGACGGCGCTGTGCGAGGTGCGGTACCAGGTGGCGCTCAACTACGGGGCTTCCCATCAGACGGACGGTGAGGAGGCGTTGACGACGGCGGCGGTGGGGACGCGGGGCGCAGGCTTGCGCATCATCGCCTACGAGACGCGAGAGAACCACCCGATGCTGCTGGTCGACCGGGAGCGGGTGCTGCACTGAGCCGAGGGTGGGGTCACGGCGTGGGCGCGTCGACCTGCGCCAGCCACAGCACGCCGAGCGGGGGCAGGGTGAGGGTGGCCGAGCCGGGCTGCCCGTCCCACGGTTTGGGGCTCGCCTTGAAGGGCGCGTTCGAGACGCCGGAGCCGCCGAACTGGGCGTCGTCGCTGTTGACGAGCTCGGCCCACCACCCCCCGCTGGGGAGCCCGACGCGGTAGTCGCGGCGCACGACGGGGGTGAAGTTGGCGACGCAGACGAGCTCGCGCCAGGGGTTCCGGCCGCGGCGCACGAAGGCGTAGACGCTCGGGTCCGACGAGTCGGCCTGGATCCACTGGAACCCCGGGGCGTGGAAGTCGGTCTCGAAGAGCGCGCCCTCGCGGCGGTAGGTCTCGTTCAGCACGGCGACGAACTCCTGCAGCTGGCGGTGCGCGTCGGTCTCGAGCAGGTGCCAGTCGAGGGAGCGGGCCTCAGCCCACTCCTGAACCTGGCCGAACTCGTTGCCCATGAAGAGCAGCTTCTTGCCGGGGTGCGCCCACATCCACGCGTAGAGGGCGCGCAGGTTGGCGAAGCGCTGCCAGTCATCGCCGGGCATCTTGCCCAGCATCGAGCGCTTGCCGTGCACCACCTCGTCGTGGCTCAGCGGCAGCACGAAGTCTTCGCTGTACGCGTAGAGGAGCCCGAAGGTGAGCTGGTGGTGATGCCACTTGCGGTGGACGGGGTCCTTCTCGAAGTACTTCAGGGTGTCGTGCATCCACCCCATGTTCCACTTGTGGGTGAAGCCGAGGCCGCCCTGGACGACGGGCCGTGAGACGTTGGGCCACGACGTCGACTCTTCGGCCATCACCACCACATCGGGGTGCAGCTCGCGCAGCGTCTCGTTGAGCTCGCGGAGGAAACCGAGCGCCTCTTCGTTCTCGCGGCCGCCGAAGCGATTGGGCACCCACTCGCCGGGGGCGCGCGAGTAGTCGAGGTAGAGCATCGAGGCCACCGCGTCCACGCGCAGGCCGTCGACGTGGTACTCCTCGGCGAGGAAGAGCGCGTTGGCGATGAGGAAGTTGCGCACCTCGTTGCGGCCGAAGTCGAAGATGAGCGTGCCCCAGTCGGGGTGGGCGCCGCGGCGCGGGTCGGCGTGCTCGTACAGCGCGGTGCCGTCGAAGCGGGCGAGGGCGAACGCGTCGCGCGGAAAATGTCCGGGCACCCAATCGACGATCACCCCGATGCCATGCTGGTGCAGGGTGTCGACGAAGAAGCGGAAGTCGTCAGGGTGGCCGAAGCGCGAGGTGGGCGCGTAATAGCTCGACACCTGGTAGCCCCAGCTGCCGCCGTAGGGATGCTCGGCGATGGGGAGCAGCTCGACGTGGGTGAAGCCGAGCCGCGAGACGTACTCGGCGAGCTGCGGCGCCAGCTCCCGCCAGGTGAGGGGACGGTTGCCCTCTTCGGGCACGACGCGCCAGGAGCCGACGTGGACCTCATAGATGCTCATCGGCTCGAGCTGGCGGCGGGCGGCGCGGCGCGCCTCGAGCCACGCCGCGTCACCCCACCGGTAGTGGCGCAGGTGGTGCACCACCGAGGCCGTCAGCGGGGGCACCTCGGTGCGGAACGCCATCGGGTCGGCCTTGAGGAACGGCGCGCCGTCTCGCGGGTGCACCTCGTACTTGTAGCGGGAGCCCTCGCTGACGTCGGGCACGAAGAGCTCCCACAGGCCGCTGGCGCCCATCGAGCGCATCGGGTTGAGCCGCCCGTCCCAGCCGTTGAAGTCGCCGACGACGCTGACGCCCTCGGCGTTGGGAGCCCAGACGACGAAGGCGGTGCCGAAGAGGCCCTGGTGGGTCATCGGGTGGGCGCCCAGGCGCTCCCACAGGCGCCGGTGCGTGCCCTCGCTGATGAAGTGCAGGTCCTGCTCGCCGAGCGTCGGCAAGAACGCGTAGGGGTCGCGGAGCGTGAACGTGGCGCCGCCCGGGTACTCGACGTGCACGACGTACGCCGGCACCTCGCGGCCCGGCAGACGGCCCTCGAACACCCCGGGAAGGTCGAGCCGGGGCTCGAGGCGGTGGCGCTGGCCGCTCACCTCGACCTCGACGCGGAACGCCTCGGGCCGGAAGACCCGCACCGCCAGGCCGTCGGCCGCCGGGTGCACACCGAGCAGCGCGTGGGGGTTCGAGTGGCGGAGCTGCACCAGCCGCGCGAGCGCCTCGTCGGACATGGGCGCGACTTGTCACGGCGCCTGCGGGCCAGCAAGCGCCGCACGGCCCACAGGCTCAGCGCAGTGACAGGCTCAGGTCGCCGCTGAACACCAGCCCACCGTCGGCGCCGGTGCCGGTGACGAAGAGGCCGCCGTCGCGGAGCATCAGCAGCAGGGGGAGCGGCTCAAAGGCGCCGACGGCGCGGGTGCGGCCCTCGGAGAGCGCGAGCGTCAGCAGCGGTGGGCTCGAGGGGCCCTGCGACAGGACCGCGGCGCCCACGCGCCCGCTCTCGGGCCACTCGAAGTCGTAAGTGCCCGCCGTGGGGAACATGCCAGAGAACTCGAGCACCAGCTGGCCGCCGCCGCCGTACTGACCGTTCGAGGCGCGCACCAACTGGGTGAAGCCCACCAGCGCGCCGCGGGGCGCGAGCTGACCCTTGAGCGCGCCGGCCGGGCGCTCGGCCGTGCCGATGACGAGCGAGGCCCGGTTGGTCGAGACCGCCGCTGCCTGCGCGGGCGAGAGCGTGAGGTTGCCGGC
>JADCJJ010000236.1 GCA_020247085.1 Myxococcaceae bacterium
CCCGGCGTCGGCCGTTTCCCGCTCGCGCGACGGCTGCGGCCGGCAGGCACTCCCTCGCGCCGTCACGCGGCCCCTGCGTCCCTCCCCGGCGTCGGCCGTTGCCCGCTCGCGCGACGGCTCCGGCCGGCAGGCACTCCCTCGCGCCGTCACGCGGCCCCTGCGTCCCTCCCCGGCGTCGGCCGTTTCCCGCTCGCGCGACGGCTCCGGCCGGCAGGCACTCCCTCGCGCCATCACGCTGCCCGACGTGGGCACCGGGCGAGGGCCGTGCCTGCGCCGGCCCGAGGCGTGAGCCGGCCGCGCGCGCCGGGGACCGGGCGATGGCGGGCCGCGCGGAGCAACGGTCGTGGACGAGTGGGCCTGCCGCGGCTCAACCGCCCTTGCGGGCGATGCCCCGTCGATACACGTCCTGACTCGACCACCCCGAGGCTCGCGCGAGTTCGGTCGAGAGCGGCTTGAGGCGCTCGCCACGAGCCAGGCCAGCGTCGAGGGCGGCGAGCAGCTCGGCTTCGCTCCAGCGGGTTGCCGCCTCACGGCCGCGCACGACGATGACCACCTCGCCCAGCACCTCGCGCGCCGAGAAGGCCGCCTCGAGCGCCGAGAGCGCTCCTCTGGAGAACGCCTCGTGCCGCTTGGTCAACTCTCGAGCGACGCAGGCGGGCCGGTCACCGAGGGCCTCCTGCAAGAGCGCCAGCGTGTCGACGAGGCGGCGCGGAGACTCGAACAGCACCACCGTCGCCGACAGCCCGCTCACCTCGTCGAGCATGGCCCGGGCGTCGCTCGCGGTCCGCGGCAGGAACCCGAGGAAGTGGAAGCGCGACGTCGGCAGCCCCGACGCCGACAGCGCGGCGATGACGGCCGAGGGCCCGGGAATGGGCACGACGGGCAGGCCGGCGTCACGGCACTCGGCGACCAGCCGCTCACCGGGGTCGCTGATGGCCGGGCTCCCGGCGTCCGAGATGAGGGCGATCGAGGCGCCGCCAGCGAGGCGCGCCACCAACGCGTCGGCGCGGGCCCCTTCGGCGAAGGCCGGCAGGCTCGTGGTGGGCGTCGAGATGCCGTGGGCGTCGAGCAACACGCGGGAGTGCCGCGTGTCCTCGCAGGCGATGAGGTCGACCCCGCGCAGCACCTCGAGGGCCCGGGCGGTGACGTCGCCCAGATTCCCGATGGGCGTCGCGACGAGATACAGAGTTGAAGGCTCGACGACCGTCACGCGCAAGCCCATAGCGCAGCTTCCCCTGGCGTGGGACGGGCATGGCGCCACGGAGCGACGTCGCGACTCAGGGGATTCGTGCCGCGCCCCACACCGCGTCCAGCGTGGCGCCTCGTCGCCGAGCCCGCCCCGTCGGCGACCGCGTCAGAAGCCTGCCTCGAACGCATCGGGGATGACCTCGACGCGCCCCGAACGCCCTCTCCCGACGACCGAGGCCACGTCGAACTGAATGGCCCGGTTCATGAGCCGGTGCCGCTGCAGGTACTGCAACGCCGCCAGCACCACCTTTCGCTGCTTTGCGCGCCCGACCGTGAGCGACGGGTCGCCCCAGACGTCGGTCGCGCGCATGCGGACCTCGACGAAGGCGAGCTGCGCGCCCCGCTCGGCGACGATGTCGACCTCGCCCCGTCGGGACAGCACGTTTCGGTCCCGCACGCGCCACCCGTCCCGTTCGTACCGCTCCACCACCAGCGCCTCGGCCTCATCTCCGGCCACCCGCTTCGTCGTCCGCGCGTCGTGCATGCCCGGGTTCTCGCACGAGGGGCTGACGTTCTCGGCCAGGCGACGTCGAACCCGAGGCCTCCCGAGGTGGCGCTGGGGGGGGGGGCGGGCGGTGGCCGGCGCCGCGAATCGCCAGCGCCGGGCCTCCGTCAACCGTCGCGGTACGCCTCCGCGGCGAAACGGCGCATCACGCCCGGCGACTCGCGTCACCCCGGCTTCGCCTCGTCACCGGGGCGACGAGAGGCCCTGCAAGCCGAACATGTCCTTCAGCTCGTCCAGCCGATACACGCGGGGCGGCGGGAGAGGCGGGGTCGAAGCCAGCAACACATACCAGGCGCCGCGCGTGCCGTCGGCAGCGACCGGCGTGAGGGTCACCGCGAACGTCTGCCCCCGCGGCAGGTCGAAGGCGCCGCCACACATGAAGATGCCCACCGAGATGGGCCGCGTCGGCGTCGTCGAGCCCAACGTGAACCCGGTCAGCTCGAAGTCGGGGCCTCGCAGGGTCACCTCGACGAGCCCCGCACGGTCGAGCTCCGAGTCGACGAAAGCGAGCAGGCTCTCACCGCCACAGTCGAAGGCCGTCTCGCCGAAGCCGCCGTTGACCGGGCGGCGCTGGAAGCGCGGCAGCCGGGCCGTGACGGTGTGGTCGATCGTGATGGTGTCGAGGGGCTGTCCGCCAATCGCGGCGAAAGCGGGCGTCCCCGGGCGCGGCGCCACCACCCAGGGGCCATCGCGCAGGGGCCGCTCGGGGACGACCACGAGCTGCCGAACCAGGCGCCCGAGGAGCGACCGCACCACCTTCACGCCGACGACGGCCTCGCCACGGACCAGCATGAGCTGCGTCGTCGCGTCGGCGCCCATCAAGTCGCCCTGCTGCGAGACGACGAGCAGCGGCTCGGGGGACAACGGCCCCGGGCTCGTGAACATCGAGATGTGAGCCGTCGGGCAGCTCGCGCGGGCTGGCGACGCGCCCCACACCCGACGATGAAGAGCACGGCGACCAGTCGCCTCATCGGAGACCTCGCCGACACTCGGCGAGCGCCCGCTTGAAGACATGCTCCACGTGTTGCGCCACCATCTCGTTCCCGGACACCCCCACCCCCGACGGCATCACCTGAACGTCCTCGCCCGTGAGGGGGCGCTTGAAGTGCAGCGACTCGAACAGGCCAACCGGCGCCGACGCATCCCGATAGGCGAGGGCCGGATCTGGCCTCGTCATGATGATGCGGTTGACCGCCGTGTGCGCCTACTCGTGAATGAGGGTCCGCGCGGCGTCCTCGACGCCGCGTCGCTCGGCCTGCGCGAGATCGACCAGGAACGCGTTCGTCGACAACCTCGGCGTCTCATCGTAGCGCTCGCGCGCCCCCTCTCCAGGCGGGCCGAGGGCGCTGATGGTCTTCGGGAGCGGACTGTCGGACAGGTCGAGGGTGAACCGCTCCAGGAACACCTGCTGGCGGACGTGACCGAGCTCGTCCTTCACGAGGGAAACGCGGGCGTACTCGAGTTGGTGCACGCCCTGAACGGCGGTGAGCAACTCGTTCGCGAGCGCGATGGCCGCCTCCATGTGCTTCGCTGTACGCACCGCATCGTCCGCCACCACCAACGACGGCAGGCCCGGGGCCCTCGGGAACGGCACGACGTGTCTTCGCGCCGGAGCCTCAGCCTGCCCCGAGCGGGGTCGAGGGTTGGCGGGGACGTGCCGCTGGCGGCTCCAGCGCTCCCGCGCGTGACGGGGTCTGACATGCACGGCTCCGGGTGGGGGAGCGCGCCACCCTTGCAGGGTCCGCGCCTCATCAACGTGCTGGACTCAGTGTCATGGCGCCGCGGGGCCGTGGAGCGGAACGGCTGGCAGCGCGACTGACGCCCGCCGCGGACGCCCCGATGGCCGCTCCTCGATTGGGCCCCTCGGCCGACGAGACGCCGCCTCGCGGTGACCACGACCCGGCAGCCAACGCGCCCGGCGCGGCCCGCCCTGAAGCGCCAGCCCCTCGGACTTCCAGGTAAAGCCCGGTAGCGTGCGACTTTCTCCGAGCGGTTGGCTCCTCTCCGGCATGAGAGCGCTCTGGTGCATCGCGGTGGCTTCGCTGTCGGCCTGTCAGTGCGGCGGGCGCGTCGTCGGCTCGTCCTCGAGCCTGTCCATCGAGCCCGGCGCCGTCGACTTCGGCGTCGTACAGCCCGCGAGCGTCGAGGCGCGGGAGCTCGTGGCGCAGGTGCGTGGGCGGGCGTCGCTGACGCTGACGGCGGTGTCGATCGAGGCGCGAGACGGCCGCTTCACCACCACGCTGCGGCCCCGGGTGCTTACGCCCGGCGATGAACATCGCTTCGTCGTCGAGTATGCCGCGCCCACAGGCGGCGCCGCGGACGAGGGCGTGCTGATCGTCGAGGCCGGGGGCGAGGTGGTGCGCGTCCCGCTGCGGGCGGCCGTGCCGGCGGCCTGCGTCCCACGCACGAGCTGCCTGGTCCTCGAGAGCGAGTCGCCCGAGTGCGGCACGGCGCCGGACGGCTGCGGCGGCGTCGTGGGGTGCGGGGCGTGCGCGCCCACGCAGCAGTGCATGAACCAGCGGTGCGTCGCCTCACCCGTTGACGCTGGCGCACCGCCCGACGCGGGTGCGCTGAGCGACGCAGGCAGGCCCACCGACGCGGGTGTCACCCCTGACGCCGGCGCCTGCGTGCCCACCACCTGTGCGGCGCGCGGAGCCTCCTGCGGGGCGCTCCCCGACGGCTGCGGGGGCACCCTCGCCTGTGGCAGCTGCGGCGGCGGCGCCACGTGCACCCAGCACCAGTGCGTCTGCCCCGGCGGGGCCGTCGAGGTCTGCGGCGACGGGGTCGACAACGACTGCGACGGGAACGCGGACTGCGTCGACGCGGACTGCGCGGCCATGCCGGTCTGCGCCCAGCCGGCCTGCGCCAACGCCGCCCCCGAGGTGCAGGTCACCGCGGCGCCGGCCAACTCGAACGGCAGCGCCATCGTCTCGGTGGGCAACGGCAGCTGGCTGCTGGTGGCGCACGAGTCCGACGGGAACTTGAGCCTCCGCTACACCGCCTACCGGCTCGACCACCAGCTCCAGGTGGTGGGCGCCCCTCAGCCGATGCCGAACATGTTCGCGGCGCACAAGCCCTTCGCCGCGTGGACAGGCACCGCGCTCGGGCTCGCCTGGAGCGACGCGCGGAGCCCCACCAACGCCAACGACGTCTACTTCGGGCGCCTCTCTTCCAGCGGCCAGCCCCTGGGCCTCGAGACCGGGGTGTCGACGCAGCCCGGGCTCGCCTTCCCCGCGTCGGTCGGGTGGAACCCCACGGCCGGAGAGTTCGGCGTGCTCTGGGCCGACGATCGAACGGCCGGGCCCGGCAACGACCGCGCGCTCTACTTCCGGCGCCTCACCGCGCATGGCCAGCTCGCCGGCGCCGAGGTGTCGCTGAGCGCCGCGCCGACCGGATTGACGACGGACTTCAACGACATCACCTGGGGCGGCACCACCTGGGGCATCGTCGCGACGCAGCTCCGCAACGCGGCGCCCTTCATGCTGTTCAATCGCCTCTCGTCAACCGGCGCTCCGGAGCTCGCCGACGTGCAGCTCAACGTGAGCGGGCGGGGCGCGTACCAGCCCCGGATCGCTTCGGGCGCGGCGCACTATGGCGTCGTCTTCGAGGAGCACCGCCCCGGCGCGTCGGGCCAATCCGAGGTCGTCTTCGTGCGCGCGTCGAAGACCGGGCCGGCGAACCCGGTTCGGACCCAGCTCACGACATCGGGCACGGCGTCGCTCCCCGCGGTGGTGTGGACCGGCGCCCAGTGGCTCGTCTTCTTCTCGGACCGGCGCACCGGGCTGCCCCGCATCTGGCTGACGCGCCTCGACGCCGTGGGCGCCCGGCTCGGGCAGGACGAGCTGATGAGCTGCGCGCCCGTCGGCGCTTCATTTCCCCAGGCCGCCTTCGACGGGTCAGCCGTCGCCCTCACGTGGGTCTCGACCGTCGGGACGCAGCCGCAGGCCTTCGTGAAGCGCTTCACGCCGTAGCCGGGCGGGCCTTCAGCCGTCGAGCAGCTCCAGCGGGCGGGAGATGACCCGCTGCGCGCCGGCGCCCTCCAGCTCGTCCCGGTCGCGAAAGCCCCACAGACACCCGACGCGCTGCATGCCCGCGCGCGTGGCCGTCGTCATGTCCACGGCGGTGTCTCCGACGAAGCAGATGTTCGCCGGGAGCACGTTGAGCGCCAGCGCCACCTCGAGGGCCGCCGTCGGGTCTGGTTTGCGGGGAACGCCCTCGCGCTCACCCCGTACCTCGACGAAGCGCCACCGGCCGAACCGCTGCCGCACCAGGAGCCTCGTGAAGTCGTCGCGCTTGTTCGACAGCACCGCCATCGGCACCCGACGCGCCGTCAGGGCGTCGAGGAGCTCGGGCACCCCCTCGTAGGGCCGGGTGTGCTCGTGGTCGATGCGCGCGTAGTGCTGCCGGTAGGCGTCCACGATGCCCCGCAGCACCTCGGGTCGCGACTCCGGCGCCGCGGCGCGGGCCACCATCACGTCGACCCCTTCGCCGACGAAGCGCCGGTAGTCCTCGAGCGGGTGGGTCGGCCGGCCGGCGTCGGCGAGGGCCCGGTTCATCGCCTCGCCGAGGTCGCGCAGCGAGTCGGCCAGCGTGCCGTCAAGGTCGAAGATGACCGCCTGGAAGCGCACCGTCACGCTGCCTTCAGGGCCGGTCTACGCCCGCGTTGAGCAGCACCGCCTGACGAACCAGCGACCGCAGCACGCTCTCGCGCAATGAGTCGAAGGTGGTCACCGTCACCGTCGCATCAGGCGACAGCGTTCCCTCGGGCGCCGAGAGCCGGTCACCCCGCATGAAGCGCACCCGCACGCCGCCGTCGGTCTCGATGCGCGCGAAGAGCCCGTTCACGTCGTAGGCCGGGCCCGAAGCGTCGAGCAACTCCACCGCCTCGGGCGCCGCTTCACGCACGAGCCGCCGCAGCCGGTTGACGAGCGGCACGATGGGCGGCGGCAGGCTTCGCACGTAGCCCTCGACCTCGGGCAACGCTGGGAGCGTCACTGCGGCCTGCCGGCGCACCGGGCCAGCGGCGGCGACCGCCTCCTTCGCCGCGCCCTTCCTGGCCACCGCCTTCTTCGGGGCAGCCTTCTTCGGGGCAGCCTTCTTCGGGGCAGCCTTCTTCGGAGCAGCCTTCTTCGGCGCAGCCTTCTTCGGCGCAGCCCTCTTGGACCCGGCCCCCGACGACGACGGCTTCGCGGCTGGCCGCGTGGTCGTCGCATGAGCGCTCGAGCGTGCTGGAGCGCCCCGCGGCGCCTTCGGTGCCTTGCTTCGCTTCCCGGTCTTCCTGGAGGCCATGCGAAAACGCTACCCGCCGCCTCGAACCGGATCATTCGAATTCGCCTCGGCGCCGGAAGGCGGACCGCGGCCCTTGCGCGCGAGGCGGCGAGGTGCGAGCACGGGGCCATGGCTCGCGTGACGTTGACCGTCTGGTCCGACTACGTCTGACCGTGGTGTTACATCGGCCTCGGCGAGGTCGACCGGCTCTCGAAGGACTGGGACTTCACCGTCGAATGGCGGCCATTCATCCTGCGCCCCGAGACGCCCGATGAGGGTCTGCCTCTCCCGGCGCGGGTCCGGGCCTTCATGGCCACGCCTGACAACCCCCTCACGGCGCGAGCGCGCCAGCTGGGGCTGTCGATGGTGACGAGTCGTGAGGTAATTCCCTCGACCCGGCGGGCCCACCAGGCCGCGGAGTGGGCGCGGCAGCAGGGGCGCTTCGACGCCTTCCACCGCGCCGTGCTGACGCGTTACTGGGAGCGCGGCGAAGACCTGCACGCGCTGTCGATGCTGCGGGCCGCGGCCGCCGATGCGGGCCTCGACGGAGAGGCGCTCGAGCGCGAGCTGGCATCGGGCCGCTGGGTGGCTCCGCTGGACGCGGCGCTCGCCTCGGCCCACGAGCTGGGCGTCACGGCCGTCCCCACGTTCATCTTGAACGACCGCCTCGTGATCCAGGGCGCGCAGGAGCGCCGCACGTTCGAGCTGGCGCTGGAGCAGCTCGGCGCCTCGCGCAAGGCGAGCTGAGCGTCTGTCGCCCCGGCGCGCGTCGAGGACGCTGGTGTCGCAGAACGGGTCGTGCCGACACCGCTGCTCGGCGCCGAACACGAAGCTCGCGTGGACGAGGCCCATGAGCACGCACGCCCGCGAGCACCCGGAGGGCACAACGTTGCGCAACAGCACCAGCCGCCCGCCGAAGCGCACCACCATGCGCCCCATCAGCCGCTGACCGACGGACTGCCCGAAGCGCCGGTGCATGCCGGGCGGAAGGGCCGCACCGACGCCACCGCCCGCGAGCACCCTGAGCCCGGCGCCACCCTGGGTTTCCCTCAAGAGATTCAACCACTTCGCAGGCCTCTTCGGGGGGGGCTTTGCTGGGAAGGGTCCCGGCGCTAAGGGGCGCGGCACCTTGGGTCCCCACGAAGCTACCGACGTGACCTCGCTCCCCCTTCGCCGGTTCCACCTGGCCAGCGCCGACCCCTCGTTCCGGGTCGAGCGCCAAGGGGCCGGCCGCTTCCTGCTGTCGGGTGAGGTGAGTGACGCGCCGACGACCTCGCTCGACGTCGAGACGCCGTCCGATGCCTTCGACGTGCCGCTGGCCACGCACAGCCACCCGGTGCACGCAGTCGCCCAGCTGCGGCGAAGGCTCCCGCGTGACGTGGTGATGCGCGTGCTCGAGCGGCTGAGCGGGCTCGAGGTGTCGCTCACCGAAGCCACCGTGCCCGCGGCGCGGCCGCCGCGCCTGCGCCTCTTCTCGACCGACCCGACCCAGCGCATCGCCCAGCTCGACGAGAACCGCATCGAGGTTCGGAGTGCCGTCGGCGCCGACGCGCACCTGACGATTCTTTGCGACTCCCGCCGCGTCACCATCACCGTCGCCCAGGGCCTCTCGGCGGCGGCGACGGCGTTGCGCATCGCGGCGTCGGTGCCCCAGGGGTACCGCGCCCTCGCCGACGACGGCGTCGTCAGCGTCTGGAAGGACGCCGACTTCTTCTCGATGGTGGCTTGACCTCGGGTCGCGCCGCAGCCGGGGCTGGTGCGCGGCGCCGTCACCCGGCGCGCCGGGGCCGTGGGTGAGAATTCAGGGCGGCCGGGTCGGCCAGGCAGTCTACGGTGTCGGCATGTCCTTCAGCCGCCGGCAGTTCTTGACCTCGACCGGGTTGACGGCCGCCTCGGTGCTCGCCGGGCGCGCGGGGCTGGCTGAGGCGCGCGGGCTGGTGCTCGACGCGACGCTCCTCGCGGTCGTCGACGCGGCGCTCTCGACGGCCCGGGCCGGGGGCGCCACCTACGCCGACGTGCGCGTGCACCGCCGCCGCGAAGAGACGGTGTCGGTGCGAGACGACCACCCGGCCGGGACGAGCGACACCGAGCGCTACGGCGTCGGGGTGCGCGTGCTGAAGGACGGGGCGTGGGGCTTCGCCTCGACGTCGCGGGTCGACGCGCGCGAGGTGCAGCAGGTGACGCGGCGCGCCCTCGCCATCGCCATAGCCCAGGCGCCGCTGCGGTTGCGCCCGGTCGAGCTCGCGCCCACCCCGGCGCACGTCGACGTCTGGCAGACACCGCTCGAAAAAGACCCGTTCAAGATCCCCGTCGCCGACAAGCTCGAGCTGCTCCTGGCCATCTCGCAGACGCTGCGCCGGCAGAAGGTGCCGTCGTTCTCCGAGTGCACGCTCTCGTCCCGCCTCGAGTGGAAGCTCTTCGCCAGCACCGAGGGCGCGCTCATCGAGCAGGCCATCACCCGGCTGGGCCCGTCGTACGCGGTGACCCTGGTGAAGGACGGGGACTTCGTGCAGCGCGCCTGGGACGGGCAGGCCATGCAGGCGGGCTGGGAGTACCTGGCGGCCTCGCGCTTCGTCGAGGACGCCGAGCAGGTCGCCGAAGACGTGCGCGAGAAGCTCGCCGCGGCGCCCGTCGAGCCTGGCCGAAGAGACCTCATCCTCTCGCCCGAGAACCTCTGGCTCACCATTCACGAGTCCGTCGGGCACCCCACCGAGCTCGACCGCGCGCTCGGCGACGAGGCCAACTTCGCGGGCACCAGCTTCGCGACGCCCGACAAGCTCAACCGGCTCCAGTACGGGGCCCCCGCCGTCACGCTCTACGCCGACAAGACGACGCCGGGCGGCCTGGCGACGTGCGGCTACGACGACGACGGCGTCAAGACGGGCCGGTGGAACCTCGTCGAGCAGGGGCGCTTCGTCGGCTACCAGACGACGCGGGAGCAGGCGGGGTGGATCGGCGAGCGCGCCTCGCGCGGGTGCGCCTACGCCCAGGACCACGCCTCGGTCCCCTTCCAGCGCATGCCCAACGTGTCGCTCGCGCCCTCGGCCACCACGCTCGGCGTGAAGGACCTCATCGCGGCCACCGACGACGGCGTGTACGTGCGCGGCGACGGGAGCTGGTCGATCGATCACCAGCGCTACAACTTCCAGTTCACGGGGCAGATGTTCTACGAGGTGAAGAAGGGCAAGGTGACGCGGGCGCTGCGCGACGTCGCCTACCAGTCGAACACCCTCGAGTTCTGGAGCGCGTGCGATCTCATCGGCGGGCCCTCGGAGTGGCGGCTCGGCTCGGCCTTCGACGACGGCAAGGGCGAGCCGGTGCAGTCGAACCCGGTGAGCCACGGCTGCCCGCCGACGCGGTTCAAGAAGATCTCCGTCCTCAACACCCGCGCGAAGAAGGGGGCGTGACGACATGCCGCTCTCGTCCAGGCAGCTGACGCAGGCGCTCAAGCAGGTGCTGGCGATCGCGCGAGGCCTCGAGCCGACGGCGCAGGTGTTCGTCGCGCTCCACTCGGCGAGCCAGGCGCACGTGCGCTTCTCGCGGAACGAGGTGACGACCTCGGGCGAGCTCGACCAGGGCCACCTCGAGGTGACGGTGCAGCTCGGCCTGCGGGCCGCGACGAGCACGAGCAACCAGACGGACGAGGCGTCGATGCGCGCGCTGGTGGAGCGCACGGTGCGTCTGGCGCGGCTGGCCCCCGAGGACCCCGAGCTGATGCCAGTGCTCGGGCCTCAACCGGTGATGACGAACCCAGCGGCCTTCGACGCGGCCATCGAGCGGCTCGACGCGAAGGGCCGCGCCGAGCTGGTGCGCGCCGCCCTCGAGCCCGGGCGGGAGCAGCAGCTGGCGACCGCGGGCTTCCTGGCCACCTGGAGCGGCCTCGTCGGCAAGGCCTCGTCAGCGGGGCTGCTGCACGTGCACCCCGCGACGGCGGTGCAGCTGTCGGTGACGGCGCGCACCACCTCGGGCACGGGCTCGGGGCGCGGGCAGTTCCACGCGCGGCGGCTGGCCGGGCTGAGCGGCCGGAGCGTCGCCGAGCGGGCCTGCGCGACCGCCCGGGCGTCCGAGGGGCCCAGGCGCCTCGAGCCCGGCCGCTACACGGTCGTGCTCGAGCCTGCCGCCTCGGCGTCGCTGGCGCAGTCGCTCCTCGAAGCGATGGACCAGCGGGCCGCCGACGAGGGCCGCTCGTTCTTCGCGGGGAAGGTGGGGACGACCCCCTTCGCCGAGGTGGTGTCGATCACCAGCGACCCCCGCCGGGCCATGACGCCCATGCTGCCCTTCGACGGCGAGGGGCGGGCGCTCGCCGCGCAGCCCTGGGTCTCGCGGGGCACCGTGTCGGCGCTGGCGACGTCGCGCTACTGGGCGAAGAAGACGGGGAAGGCGCCCATCGGTGGGCACGGCGGCTTCGAGCTCGCCGCCGGCAGCGCGCCGCGGTCGAAGCTGATCGAAGGCGTCAAGCGCGGCGTGCTCATCAGCCGGTTCTGGTACACGAACTGGGTCGAAGCGCAAAACCTGCTCCTCACGGGCCTCACCCGCGACGGCACGTTCCTCATCGAGAACGGAGAGCTCGTCGGGCCGGTGAACAACTTCCGCTTCAACCAGTCGGTGGCCGACGCGTTCGCGCGGTGTGATGCGCTGGGCGACGTGGTCGAGGCGGCGCACGACGCCGAGACGGTGACGCCAGCGATGCGGACGCATGACTTCCTGCTGGCCTCGGTGTCGGAGGCCGTGTGAGCCACCGGGGGCGCTGACGGACGGCCGAGTCCCCCGGCCCGGGTCGCCGTCAGCCACCTGAAGCCTCGCCGGTGAGCGGCCCACCCGGCGCTTCAGCCGCGTCGCCTCACTGCCCGGCCTCGAACGAACTCGCCTGATTCAGCCTCTGCGCCAGGGTCTGCACGCCGCCGTCGCAGCGACTGGTGAGAACGAGACCCGCGTCAGCGCGGCGGGGCTCCGTCTCCATTGCGGCCGCAGCGCCCTCCCACACGGTCGTGCGCACCACCATCTCCTCCACGCTGGCGCCGCGACCTCAGGCGACGGAGCCCCGACGACGACGGCGGCCCAGGACAAAGAGCGCCAGCCCGGGACCGAGCGCGCCCGCGCCGCCGCTGCAGCCGCACCCGGTTGGCATCCTCAACTGAGTGGCCCCTCCCCCGCCGCCGCCACCCCCACTGGGAGTGAGCGGCCCGCCGCTCGAGCCGCCACCCGGGCCTCCAGCCGTACTGCCCTGCCCTCCAGCCGCGGAGCCGCCAGCCGCAGCGCCCGCTCCTCCACCGGCCACAGTGCCGCCAGCCTCACCACCACCAGCGCCGCCACCACCAGCGCTGCCCGCGCAGGTTCCCCGCTCGAAGTAGCCGGGGGCCACCTCGCGGACGGTGGTGACTGCGGCCACCGGCCCCAGGTCGTCACCCGCTCCGACCGTGCAGACGTTCGCTGAGCCCGGCCCGCAGGCCGCCGCCCGGAGCGCGCCGACGTGCAGCCCGTTCATGGCGGTGAAGTCGCGGCAGACGAAGCCCCCCGCGTCGGTCCGGCTGCCGCCATCAGCGCCGACCCCGGCGTCGGGCGCTGCCGTGGACACGAGACCGAAGAACTCCGCCGCGAAGCGGCTCGAGCAGAGCTGCACGTCGAGCAGGAAGGGCCCGGGCCCCCCGCAGCCTCGAGAAGGGTCGATGGCCGTCCCGTGGCCCAGGTTCGCGACCGTCCACGACTCCACGCGCGTCTGGCCCTGGGGGTCGCGGTACTCCCGGCGCGTCGCGCCGCCGACCATCGACGTGACGTCGGGCGTCACGTCGACGCCGTTCACGCTCGCCCATTGGTCGACGAGCTCGGTCAGGTTCGAGGGGCGCACCGTGAAGTCGGCCGCGCCGTGCCAGATGGAGACGCGCGGCACGCCGAAGCCCGCGGCCCCCGGCACCGCGCGCACCAGGTCGCCCCACTGCTGCGGCGCTCGGTCGGGTGGCGCGTTCATGCACGAGAACGCGTCGAGCTGCGTCTGCGCGCAGCCGAAGGGCAGCCCCGCCATCACCGCCCCCGCCTGGAAGACGTCGGGGTGGGTGGCGAGCAACAGCGCCGTCATCGCGCCGCCGGCCGAGAGCCCGGTCACGTAGGTGCGCGCCGGGTCTACGTTTCGAGTCACGCGAAGGTGGCTCACCATACTGACGATGGACGACGCCTCGGGGCCGCTCCGGCTCTGCTGCGACGCGAGGAACCACGAGAAGCACCCGTTGTTCGCCGTCGTCTGCGGGTAGAGCACGATGAAGCCGTACTGGTCGGCGAGCGCGCTCCACCCCGCGTTGGCATACGCGCTGGCCGTCTGCGTGCACCCGTGCATCGCGACGACCAGCGCCGGGCTCGGCGGCAAGGAGGCGGGCACGTGGACGAACATGGCCAGGCCGCCCGGGTTCGGGCCGAAGCTCGACACCTGCGTCAACGCCGACCGCTGCTGCGAAGCGCCGTCGTCGGCGTCTGGTGGCGCGCAGGCGCAGACGGTGACGAGCCACCACGCGCGCCACCTCATGTCCCACCCTCCCCACCTCGGCCCACCGGGAGACGCGCCCGCGCGCCAGCGCCGTCAGCGGGTCTATCGAACGCCTGCTCCATCACCGGCACCTCGTCGCCTCGAACCGGAGCGCACGGCCCGACGCCTACCCGCTCCAGCGAAGGCTCGTAGCGCGCCGACGGACCGCTTTCGAAGCCTTCTCGCGGGGCTCGCCCGCCCGCCTGCCGTCAGAGCCGCCACTCGTCCATCCAGCGCTCGATGCGGTCCCATGCCTCCCGGCGGACGAGCACGTCGAGGTGCCCCACCCCCTCGAGCCAGACGAGCTCGGTGGTGGGCCCGCTGTCGTGCAGCCGCCGCGCGTGGTCGGGGTGAATGTACGAGTCCCTGGTGCCGTGGAGCAGCAGCACCGGCACCTGAATGGTCGCGACGTCACGCAGCGGCGAGATGGCGGCGACCTGGAAGCCGGCCTCGACCTCGGCGAGGGCGCGAGCCCGGTCGAAGTCGTCGTCAGAGAAAAAGAACGGTCGGCGCTCGGCGGCGATGGTCTCGAGGTCGCTGAACGAGGCCCCCGCGACACACCCCACCACGCGCCGGTCCCTCGCCGTCGTCTGCAGCGACACCGCGGCGCCCAGCGACTCGCCGACCAACACCACCCGCTGCGCCTTCAAGTGCTCGACCCCGCGCAGCAGATCGTCGACCTCATGGAACCCGAAGGTGGTGCGCTCCCCCTCGGAGGCGCCATGGGCGCGCTGGTCGTACGCGAGCACCTGCCACCCGCGCCTCGTGAAGCGCACGGCCTCGCCCGAGAAGTGCTGCCGATTGATGTCCTTGCCGTGCACCAGCACCACCAGCCCCTTCGGCGCGCCCTCGGGGTCGAAGACCCAGCCCTTCAGCGTCAAACCGTCGGCCGACTTCCACGCCACCTCCCGGTGCGACAGCGCGGGGCTCCCGATGACGGGCACCCGCATCGGCTTCGTCAGCGCGCTCGACCCCAACGAGGCACAGCTGCTCACCACCACCACCGTCAACAGGCTCCATCGAGTCATGATCCCGTGCGATGCAGGCCGCCTGCCAGCGCCAACCCCCGGGGCCCCCGAGGCACGATGCGCAGAGCTCTGCGCACCGCCGTCTGGCCGGGTGCTCGAGCGAGGCCCGGACGCTGGGGCGCCCCCCTGGAACGGGCCGTCGCCACGGCCATTGCCGTTCAGGGCGCGCCAGCTCGAGCGTCGCGCCCGGGCCCCCTGCGGTCAGCAGCAACGCCCGCGCAGGGCGCTGACGAACGCCTCGTCGGCCCGCGTCGAGCCCCGCGCGCCCACCGCCGTGCCCGTCGACCAAAAGACAGCAGCCCCCTCGCGACGAGGGCGTCAGTCGGGCAGCCCGACGAGCGCCCGCACACCCGTATCGCTGGCCAGCTTCGTCACACGCCCGCCCACCGAGCGGCTCGAGATGTCGACGCCATCACTGAAGAGCACCGTACCGTCCGTCAGCAGGTCCCACGTGGCCACGCCTCGAGCCAGCACCTCGTCGGAGCCCTCGCCCTTCCTGCGCCGCACCAGCACCCAGTCCGAGGGCGCGCGCAGGGCCTGAAGCTCGTCGGCGGTCACCTGCGCCAGGGCGGCCTGCTGCGCCGCGGCCATGTTGCCCCACAGCATCATGCGTCGAATGTCGGCCTCGGTCGCGCGGGCGTTGCGCCCACCAAGGAGCGGCTTGCCCGAGTACCGCACCGAGAAGAAGTTGAAGAAGCCGGCGATGGCCTGGAGCAGCCGCAGGGGGATGAGCAGCACCCCCAACAAGAAGTCTACCAGCGAGGGCGGCTTGCCCTCACCCACCCAGGGCCTGCGCACGAAGTAGAGGGCGCCATCCGCGCCGACGCGGGGCTGACACAGGTCGAACCCGGCCTCCTCCGCCAGGGTCTCGAGTTCGCCCGACTTCGCGTCGAGCTGCACGATGGCCGAGGGGCCCAGCCCCGCGAAGGCGCCGTCAGGGGTACGCCCGACGCCGGCCGACTCGTAGACGACGGCGCGTGGCAGCCCGGGGACCCAGCGCGGGTTGCGCTCTACGGCGTCGCCCTCGGTCAACACGGTGACGCCCTCGCCATCGAGGCCGACGAGGCAGACGTGGCTGGTGCCGGCACGGACGTTCGAGGTGACGCCGGCGGCGATGGTGGCCTGCGGGTGCCGCGCCAGGTCCCGCAGCCCGCCCATGGCGCCGTGGTAGAGGCGCTTCTCGTCCTTCGCGTCGCGGCTCACCTCGAATACGCCCGATACGTCTCTGAGTTCGAGTGAGTACACGAGCTCACCCGTCGGTTGGCTGGTCAGGCCCGTGAGGTGCGCCGGCACCTCGACGTCGAGCTGGCTGGCGTCGCGCGCCCCCATGCCCATGAAGAGCGCGCCGGTGTTCTGCGTCTTCCAGGCGTTGCGCTGTGCCGACTCGGCGGACTTGCGGCGCGCGTGCTGCGCGAACTGACTCTCGATGAGGCGCGGCGGCGCGTCGTCCTCCTTCACGACGAGCTGGTTCCGGGCAAGCCAAGCGACGCGCATGAGCATGCGGTAGCACCAGGCCCAACCTGCTGTCACCCATCCTCCGCGCATCGCCGGCGGCACCCGCGATGAGGCCAGCGCGTCGGCGCCACGCCCTCGACCCGGCCCCCCACCCGGGCGGAGCGACGCCGCGCATCGCGACTCCGACCTCGAGGCGACGCTTCACGCCCCGGCCGCGGGGCGTGAGCGCCGGGCAGCGGCGGCGCGCCCCCGTCATCACCACGGGCGGCTATGCGTCGCGGCACGGCGCGTCGCCCTGGCCGAGGGCCCGTGACGGCCAGCCGGGCACCGCCGAGGCGCGAGGCAGCCCAGCCAGCCCCACCGCGCTCAGCCAGACGCCAGCACGCGCTTGTAGACGAGGCGCCCGCGCTTCAGCTCGGCCAGCGCCAGCACGTGCCCGGCCTCGTCCGTCACGCGCACGAGGGGGCAGTCCGCCCGGGGCACCTCGACCAGCCCGCCGTGGCGCACGCGCTCCGCCTCGGCCGGGGTCGTCTTCACCTCGGGTAGGAACGAGAGCGCCTCGTCGACGGGCACCAGCCGGCCCTCGGCCGCGACGGGCCCCTGGTCGAGCAGCGTCGAGAGGGGCAGCGCCTGGGCGAGCGAGAAGGGCCCGCTCTGGGTGCGCCGCAGCGCCGACAGGTGCGCGCCACAGCCCAGCGCCTCGCCGAGGTCGGCCGCGAGCATGCGCACGAAGAAGCCCTTGCTGCACCGCACCGACACCTTGAGCTCGTCGGCCGAGAAGTCGTTCAGCGTCAGCGCGTACACCGTGACGTCACGCGCCTCGCGCTCGACCTCCTCGCCGCTGCGCGCCAGCTCGTAGAGCCGCCGGCCGTCCTTCTTCACCGCCGAGTACATCGGCGGCGTCTGCCGCTGGGGGCCCCGGAAGCGCGAGAGCACCGCCTCGAGCGACTCGGCCGTCACCGCCGGCACGGGGCTGGTGCCGAGGACCTGGCCCTCGGCGTCGAGCGTGTCGGTCGTCACGCCCAGCTTCACCGTGGCGTCGTATGCCTTGTCTCCGTCGGTGAAGACCTGCGCCACGCGCGTCGCATCGCCCAGGCACAGCGCCAACACCCCCGTGGCCATCGGGTCGAGCGTGCCGGTGTGCCCGGCCTTCTTCTCCTTCAGCGCGCGCCGCACGAGCTGCACCACGTCGGACGACGTCGGGCCCTTCGGCTTGTCGACCACCAGGATGCCGTTCATCGCGCTCACCGGGCGGGGCCGCTCACCACCCCTCCTTCGCCTTCACTTCCTTCAGCAGCCGCTCGATCTTGTCGCCCTCCTCGAGCGACCCGTCGAAGGTGAAGAACACCTCGGGCGACACGCGCAGCTTCACCCGGCTCGTCACCTCGCGCCGCACGTACCCCTTGGCGGCCTCGAGCCCGTCCTTCGTGCGCGCCTTCTCCTCCTCGGTGCCGATCATCGAGTAGTAGATGCGCGCCACGCGCAGATCCGGCGACACCTTCACGCCGGTGATGGTGATGTACCCGATGCGCGGGTCATGCAGATCACCCCGCGTGAGCATGTCGGCGACGGCCGCCTGAATCTCCTGCCCGACCCGCTCCGGCCTCACGTTCGACCCCATGTGTCACTCCTCGTCGTCGCGGCCGTGCGACCGCTCCCACTCTCGCCGGTTCCGCAGGCTCCGCGCCAGCGCGCGGGCATCATCGAGCGAGAGGTTCGACGGCGCCGAGGGCCGCGGCCCCTTGCGCGGTGCTGACGGCTGCGGCACCGGCGGCTGACGCGCGTGGCGGTCGTCCCAGTCACCCAGCCCCTCGGCCTCGGCGAGCGAGCGCTCACCTCGGGGAATCGTCAGGTTCGCCAGCTCGAAGTCCCGGTTGGCCCGCGCGAACAGCTCCTCTCCGAAGGCCAGGATCTCGAGCTCGCGGTGCGCAACCGGCGCGACGTACATGTCCTCGATGTACTGGAGGATCTTGTCCATCATCTCGTTGACGTGGCGGCGCTCGTTCCCCACCACCGCCAGCGCGATGACGCCGCGGGTGTAGACGTCGTTGTCCTCGACCTCGGCGACCGCCACGTTGAACTTCGCCTTCACGCGGTCGGTCACCCGCCGCAGCACCTGCCGCTTGCCCTTGAGCGACCCCGCCGCGGGGATGTCGATCGTCACTCGGCCCACACAGACGAACATGACGTCACTCCAACACAGCCACCGCGAATGAACGCGAGCGCCGCCCTCCACCGGTCGAGGGTGACCGGCGGCGCGGCGCTGCGCGACGCCGACGCACCCGTCAGTTGAGGCTCGGCCGCGTCTCTTCGATCTCGAAGGCCTCGATGACATCGCCTGGCTGGAGCTCGTTGAAGCCGTCGATGCCGATGCCGCACTCGAAGCCGCTGGCGACCTCCTTCACGTCGTCCTTGAAGCGGCGGAGGCTGGCCACCTTGCCCTGGTAGATCTGCTTGTTGGCGCGGAACAGCCGCAGGAAGGCGCTGCGCTTGATGACCCCGTCCAGCACCGCCGAGCCGGCGATGGTGCCGAGCTTCGGCACGTTGAAGAGGTTGCGCACCTCGGCCTTGCCCAGCTTCTTCTCGGTGCGAATCGGCTCGAGCAGGTCCTCCATGTGCCGCGTCACGGCGTCGAGCAGCTCGTAGATGATGCCGTAGGTCGCCCACTTGACCTCGAGGTGCTTGGCCGCGGCCTCGGCGCCCGACTCGGGCCGCGAGTTGAAGCCCAGCACCATCGCCCCGAAGGCCGCCGCGTTGTTGATGTCGGTCTCGGTCATCATGCCGACGCCCTTCTGCACGATGGTGACCTTCACCTTGCGGGTGGACAGCTTGTTGACCGCGTCGGCCACCGCCTCGAGGGACCCCGAGACGTCGGCCTTGAGCACGATCTTGAGCTCCTTCTGCTCGGCCACCTTCTGCTTCGCCAGCAGGTCGTCGAGCGTCTCGCGCGACGTCTTGCCGGCCTCGGCCTGACGCGCCTTCAAGATGCGGTGGTCGGCGATCTGCTTGGCAGCCTTCTCGTCGGCGACGATGTTGAAGACGTCGCCGGCCGTGGGTACGCCCGACAGCCCGATGACCTCGGCCGAGAAGCCGGGCTTGACCTCGTCGATGGTCTGGCCACGGTCGTTCACCATCATGCGAACGCGCCCGTAGTGAATGCCCGAGACGACGGCGTCGCCCTTCTTGAGCGTGCCCTCCTGCACCAGCACGGTGGCAATGGGGCCGCGGCCCTTCTCGAGGCGCGCCTCGAGGACGATGCCCATGGCGGGCCGGTTGGCGTTCGACTTGAGCTCGAGCACCTCGGCCTGGAGCGAGATGTTCTCGAGCAGCAGGTCGAGCCCCAGCCTGGTCTTCGCCGAGACCGGAACCATGATGACCTCGCCACCCCAGTCCTCGGCGAGCAGGCCGACGTCGGCCAGGTCCTTCTTTACGCGGTCGGCGTTGGCGCCCGGAAGGTCCATCTTGTTGATGGCCACCACGATGGGCACCTCGGCCTTCTGCGCGTGCTGAATGGCCTCCTTCGTCTGCGGCATGACGCCGTCGTCTCCGGCCACCACCAGCACCACCACGTCGGTGACGTTGGCGCCGCGGGCGCGCATGGCCGAGAAGGCCTCGTGGCCCGGGGTGTCGAGGAAGGTGATGTCGCCCTGCGACGACTTCACCGTGTACGCGCCGACGTGCTGCGTGATGCCGCCTGCCTCTCCGGCCGCGACGTTCGCCTGCCGAATGGCGTCGAGCAGCGACGTCTTGCCGTGGTCGACGTGACCCATCACCGTGACGACCGGGGGCCGCTGGGTGAGGTCCTCGGCCTTGTCGTCGACCTTCGGCAGGAAGTCCTCGACCTCGAAGCCCACCTTCTTCACCTGCCAGCCGAAGTCGGCGGCGAGGATCCCCGCGGTCTCGGGGTCGACCATCTGGTTGGCAGTGGCCATCTTCCCGCCGGCCATCAGCTTCTTGATGATGTCCGCCGTCTTGACGCCCATGCGCTGCGAGAGCTCAGAGACGGTGATGCCGTCCTGCACCTTGATGACCTTCTTCTCCTCGGCCATCTGGGTGATGAGGGTCTTCTGACCCTTCTTGGTCGGCTTCTTCTTCTTGCCGCGCACGGGAATGGCCGTGCGGCCGAAGATGATCTCGCGAATGTCGGTGGTGCTGGTCGTCTCCTTGTCCTTCTCACGACGCCCGGTGCCGCGGTTGCGCTCCTTCTCGCGCGCGGCGGCGTCCTTCGCGCCAGGGGCGCCGAACTGGTTGGGGACGACGCGGAACACCTTCTCGTCGCCGACGGCCTTCCTGCCAGGCGCCATCGGGTAGCGGTTGGCGGCGGGCGCCGTCGGCGTCACGCGCTTGATGGCGATGAGCGGCCGGCTGACGACGACGGCCTGGGTCGCGGTGGGCACCAGGGGCCGCGGCGGCGCGACGGGCGTCGTCGGGCCGGTGGCGACGGCGCCGGCCGGGCGCACCGTCACGCCAGGGCGTGGCGCCGAGGCGCGCGGGGTGACCTGAACGCCATGGCGCACCATCGGGGCCACGGCGGTGGGCGGAGCAGCCACCACGGCCGGCGCGACGGAGACGGCCGGACGAAGCCCGGGCGCCGAGGGCCGGGCGGCCGGTGGCGGCGCGCCGGGCGCGGGCACCACGGCGGCGGGCGCGACGGGCGTGGGGGTGAGCGGCGCCGCGGCGACGGGCACGGCCGCGGGCATCGACTCCTGGGGCGCCGGCGTGACGGGCGCTGGCGTGGGCGCCGAGACCGCCGCCGGCGTGGGGAGCGCGGTCGCCACCGGCGTCTGCGAGTCGGGCGGCAGGGTGACGACCGGGTCGGCCGGCGGGCTGACGACGGGCGCCGGTGCAGGCACGCTCGCCGCCGCGGCGACGGGCGCGGCGCGCAGCTCGGCGGCCGGCGCGGTGTGCATGGTGGTGGTCTGCACGGACTCTCCGACGCGGCGGCGCACCACGACGCCCTTCGGGGCGACGGCCGGGGGCGGCGCCTTGGGCTTGAGCTTGTCGACGATGCGCTTGACCGCCTCGACGGCCTGGTCGTCTTCGAGCGACGACGAGTGCGACTTCACGTCGTACCCGAGCGACGCCAGCGTCTGGACCACGGCCTTGTTGTCCAGCTCGATGCCGTGGTTGTCCTTCAAGTCCTTCGCGATTTCATGAACGCGCTTCTTCGACATGCGGGGGCCCCGTACTTCAGTTTCTCGAGCGATGAAAGGGAGGATCCCGGCCCGCGACGCGGGCTGCTGCCAGAGCGGGATTCCCGGGAAAGAACGGTGACTTCCTCGTCACGGGGACCGCTGGGGTCCGCGTGGCGCTCACTGCAGAAGCCTGTGGTCTGCGACCTCGGGCGTGCCCCCAGTGCGGCGGGGCCTCGGCGCGAAGCGGCGGCGTGTTGCGTGCGGTAGGTGCGGCGTGACGTCACAGGTTCTTCGTCTGCAGGGCATCCTCCAGGTCGTTCACCACCAGCGTCACTGATTGCTTGAAGGCCCGCTGGAAGGCCTTCCGTTTCATGGCTGCCGACAGGCAGCCCGGTCCGCAGAGATACGCCCCCCTGCCAGGGGCGGTCTGGGCCGCGTCATGCACGGGCTGGTGTCGCTCGTCGAGCACCAGCCGATGGAGCAGCCGCTTGGGCTGCTTCTTTCCGCACCCGAGGCAGGTTCGAACCGGCCCCGGCCTTTCCGCTTCGTTCAACGCCTCCACCACAGCTTCCGTGACGCGCCTTCGCCCGGCGACCGGACGGGCGGAGAGGCCCACCGGTCGAACGGAGGGGCCCTCAGAGGGGCGCCCCGGACTCGGGCAGCTTGCCCTTGAGCGCGTCGAGCTCGGCGCGCTTCTTCGCCTCTTCCTGCAGGTACCGCTCGGCGGCGCTCTTGACCTGCCGCGCCTTCTTGATGCCGATGCCGGCGACGTTGCCCAGTCGGGTGAGGTCGACCTCCTTCACCACGTCTTCGACGGTCGTGTACCCGGACAACTTGAACGCCTGCAGGTTCGAGCTGCCGATGCCGGTGACGCGAATGAGGCGCTCGTCCTGCGTCAGCTGGTCGGGGTGCTTGCGCTGCTCCTCCAGGCGGCGGGCCTCGCGCTCCTTCTCGAGCTCGGCGAGTTCGGCGGCGTCCGACACCAGGCGGGCGCGGGCGGCCTCTTGCATGGCGGGAATGCGGGCTGCGTCGAGGCCGGGGATCTGCGAGAGCACCTCGGGGTTGGCGTCGGCGACGTCCTTCGCCATGCGGAACCCGTGCGCGTAGAGGGTCTCGACCAGCATCTCGGACACGCCCGGCAGTGAGCCGAGCGAGCGGCTCGCGAACTCGCGCATCTCCTTCACGCGGCTCTCGGAGTTGATGTCGAGCTTCCAGCCGGTGAGCTGCCAGGCCAGGCGCACGTTCTGGCCCGAGCGACCGATGGCCAGCGAGAGCTGGTCGTCGGGCACGATGATCTCCATCGCGTGGTTGGCCTCGTCGATGATGACGCGGCTCACCTCGGCAGGCGCGAGCGCAGCGCAGACGAAGCGCGCGGGGTCCTCGTCGAACTCGACGATGTCGATCTTCTCGCCGCGGAGCTCCTGCACCACGGCCTGCACACGGCTGCCCTTGATGCCGACGCAGGCGCCCACCGGGTCGACGTCGCCGTCACGGCTCGACACGGCGATCTTCGAGCGCCGGCCGGGCTCACGGGCGGCCGCCTCGATGACGACGATGCCCTCGGCGATCTCGGGCACCTCCATCTCGAAGAGCTTGGTGAGCAGGTTGACCGAGGCGCGCGAGAGGATGATCTGCGGGCCCTTGGCCTCGCGGAGCACGTCGAGCACGAACGCCTGCACGCGGTCACCGGGGCGGTACACCTCGCGGGGCACCTGCTCGCGCACCGGCAACACGGCCTCGGCGCGGCCCAGGTCGACGATGAGGTTGCCACGCTCGAGGCGCCGCGCGATGCCGGTGACGATCTCGGCCTTGCGGTCCTTGTACTCGTTGTAGACGTTCTCGCGCTCGACGTCGCGCGTGCGCTGCAGCAGCACCTGCTTGGCGGTCTGCGCGGCGATGCGGCCGAAGCCGCGGCGGAAGGTCTTGAGCCCGAGAATGTCGCCGTACTGCTCGTCCTGGGCCTTGGCCTCGGCGGCGTCCTCGTCGCGGTAGAAGATCTGGAAGACGAGCTCGTCGCCGGGCTGCACCTCCATGCCGCGGGACTGGGCCTGGTCGGTGGTGATCTGGTTCACCGCCTGAATCGGGTCTTCGACCTTCTCGACGACCTGAATGGCCTGGAAGATCTCGACGACGCCCTTGTCGGCCTCGAACTTGGCCTCGAGGTTCCGGTCCTGGCCGAAGTGCTTCTTGGCGGCCGTCTTCATCGCGTCTTCGAGGGTGGCGACGAGGATCGACTTGTCGATGCCCTTGTCCTTCGCGACCTGCGTGAGGACGTCATCGAGGCGAACCGAGCTCTGGGGGATCATGGCGCTTTCCTTTGTTCCACGGCCGTCATCAGGCGGCCTGTATGTGCACGGCGGGTGTTACACGACGGGTGCTACGACGACTGCTCGAAGTCGAACTCGAGGTTGGCCTTCGCGATGTCCTTGAAGGCGATGGAGAACGAGCCGGCGCCATCGACGTCGACCATCACCAGGTCGGCCTCGACGGCCTTGAGCTGACCGAGGAAGTTCTTCCGCGGGGGCTCGCCGAGCGGGCCGAAGGTCTTGATGCGCACCTTCTGGCCGAGCACGCGCTGGAAGTGCTCGGGCTTCTTGAGCGGGCGGTTGACGCCGGGGCTCGAGACCTCGAGCGAGTAGGCCTGGGTGATGAAGTCTTCGAC
>JADCJJ010000237.1 GCA_020247085.1 Myxococcaceae bacterium
CGTCGCGACGTAGCCCGCGCGCAGACGAACCAACGAGGGCTGGTCAGAGGTCGCGCACACCACCACCGACCGCTTCATGCCCTCGTGCCCCAGCGCGTCCTCGATGAACTCGAGCACCTCGCGGCCGCGCTCGCCGATGAGCGCGATGACCGACAGCTCGGCGGCGGTGTTGCGCGCGATCTGCCCCATCAGCGTCGACTTGCCGACGCCCGAGCCGGCGAAGAGCCCGATGCGCTGCCCCTCGCCGACCGTCAGCAGCCCGTCGATGCACCGCACCCCCAGCGGCAGCGGCCGGGTGATGCGCATGCGCTTGAAGGGGTCGGGGCAGTCGCGGTCGACCGCCCAGTCCTGCATGCTGTCGGTGGGCAGCGGCTTGCCGTCGATCGGCTCTCCGAGCCCGTTCAACACCCGGCCGAGCAGCCCCTCGCCGGCGCGGATGGTCAGCGGCCGCCCCGTGGGGATCACCTCGCTGTCTGGCCCGATGCCCGACAGCTCGCCGAGCGGCATCAGCATCACCTGCTCGCCCTGGAACCCGACCACCTCGGCGCGCACCGACTCCCGCCCCCGCTTGATGATGCACACCTCGCCCACCCTCACGTTGGGCACGGCGGCCTTGATGACCAGGCCCGTCAGCTCGGTGACGCGCCCCCGCACCCGCACCGTCTGGGCCGTCTTGAGAAGCTCGTGGTACCGGCGCAGGTCGATCGCCATACGCCTACTTGTTCTCCTTCTTGGCGCTGTCGGGCATGAGCACGTTGCGCAGCATCTCGAACTGGGTACGGATCTGCCCGTCGATCGTCCCGTACTCGGTCTGGATCACGCAGCCGCCGCGCTCGACCTCGGCGTCGTCGCGAATCGCGAGGTCCACCGCGCGGCCGATGAGGTCCATGAGCCGGGGCCGCTTCTCGCGGAGCACCTTCCCGTCGTCGGGGTGAACCTTCAGCACCATCGCCTTCGAGCCCCGCGCCGCCTCGACCGCCGTGGCGCAGATCTCGAGCACCACCTCGGGGTCGCGCTCGAGGTCGCGCCCGATGATCTTCGCGGACATCTTCAGGGCCAGCTCGAGCACATCCCTCTCGGCAGCGGCGACGATCTGGCCGGCCTGCATCTTGGCGCGGGCCAGCTCCTCGGCGGCGCGCGCCTGGACGTCGGCCTTCGCCTCTTCGCGGGCCTTCGCGAAGACCTCTTCCTTGAAGCGCAGCGCCTCGGCCTTGATCTCTTCGGCCTTCTTCTGGGCATCAGCGACGATCTGCTTGGCCGTCGTCATCGCCTCGAACTCCTCGGCGTTGACGACGCCGCCGCGCCGCGGAGGCGGCAAGATGGGCTTGTCGCTGCCGTGAGGGTCGCCCCCTTCACCGCTCTTGATGACTTTCCCGAGCACGCGGGAGGCAGGGCCTGAACGCCGTTCGTCTTCCATCTGGGGCGTGACTCTAGCCCGAACGCCCACCCGGTCCACGACCCGACGAGCCCTTGAGCACCGGCGACCTGCCGGTCTCGGCGCCGGCGACCCCCTTTCTCCGCGGCACCGACTGCACCGCCGGCGCCGTCACCGCACGCCGCCCTTGTGCCGGGAGCGCAGCGGCCTCACCCGGCTCCCGGGTCAACGGCTTGCCGTCGCGCATGATCCGCCGCATCCCCGACGTCGGCGGATCACCTCCGGGCGGCCCTGGCTCGACGGGCCGCGAGCTCACCACGCCGGCACGGCGGGCGTTCCGCTCGGCGATCGGGTCCCGGCGACTCGTCGGCGCCGCCCCGGCCACCGGCGGCGCGCGCCCTGGACCGCGGGAGGCCCGCTCTGGCACGGGCACGTCACGCGTCGGCGCCGGGCCCACCCTCGAGCCCTGCGCCGGTGCGTCTCGCACGGGAGCAAGCCCCGCCCGCGAGCCCTGCGTCGGCGCGTCTCGCCCGGGCGCCGGCCCCACCCGCGACCCCTGCGCCGGCGCGTCTCTCCCGGGCGCCGGGCCCACCCGCGAGCCCGACTCGGGCACGTCTCGCCCGGGCGCCGGCCCCACCCGCGACCCCTGCGCCGGCGCGTCTCGCCCGGGCGCAGGCCCCACCCGTGAGCCCGACTCGGGCACGACCGCCGGCAGCGGCTGCGAGCTTCGCCTGGACACGGGAACGGGGACGGGCTGCAACATCGGCGGCGGTCCGCCAAGGGCAGCGGGCGGCAGCCGCATCGGCGGCGGCAGCCGGAGCGGTCGGTCGACGACGCCCTTCTGCGCCAGGCGCTCCATCTGCTCGACGATGTCGAGTCGCCCGCCGTCGCCCTTCACCGGCTTGCCCTTCTCCTCCTTCAACCAGCGCCGGAACACCTTGCCCAGCTCGTGACCGGCGTGGCGCTCGCCGAGCCGCTGGGCGAAGTCCGGGCTCTGCGCCACCGAGGCCCGCACCACCCGCTGCGCGCCCGCGCTCCGCAGGCCGCCCGAGGGGTCCTCGAGCGCGCCGTGCAACTCGAGCACCGTCTTCGCGTCCGCCTCGGACAACCGGCGCGCGCGGCCCGCTTCGGCAGCCCGGGCTGCCAGGGTACGCTGGTCAGGCGGGAGTCGCCCCAGGAACGACTCCCGGTCGGCGTCTGACAACCCCGCCACCGCCGTCGCCAGCACCCGCGCACCCATTCGATCGCAGATCGAGATGACCTCTCTCGGCGACATCGTCAGGAGGTCGGTAAAGCGGAACGTGCCGACCTGCGGCGCGCCCTTCTTGAGGCCCTCCTCGAGCTTCCAGCGGACGATCGACAGAATGTCGGGACGCACCTCGCGCGTCAGCTTCACCGTCGGGCGCGGGCCGAGCTCGGCCCGGCACGCCTCCGCCAGCTCCGATGGCAGCGCGCGCAGCACGACCTCGACGAGGGCCGCGCGCTCCTTCGACAGCAGCGCCGCCAGCCGCTTGGGGTCGGCGTTCCCCAGCTGCCGTCGCCGCGCCGTGACGATGCGCTTGATCTCCTGGATGACGAGCGGAATGCGCTTCTCACGCGGAATCTGGAGCAGCCCCTGCGCCCGGTGCTTGAGCAGCTCCTCTTCGTCGGCCGAGAGGTGGGCGTACGCGGCGATGGCGTCGGAGCCTCCGAAGGCCACGGAGGTGAGCAACAGCATCGTCTGGCGCTTCGAGAGCGACGCGAAGAACTGTTCCACTCGTCACCCGGGACGCCGACGGCGGTCGCTCACCCTTCCGCCTGGGCCTGTGACTGGGTCTTGCGCCCCGGCCCGCGCGAGCCGCCGCTCGGCTTGCGGATCACCATGAACGCCGCCACGCCAGCCAACACGATGAACACGAGCGCGTTGACCGCCACCATGACCTTGAAGGTGTCGGCGCTCTTCTTGTGCATGCGCAGCCCCATCACGTCCTGGAAGCTGTTGTCCGGGTCGAGCTTCGCGGTGGCCACCTGGCGCGCCGGCGTCATCAGCACCTTGACGTTCTCCTTCTTCAGCTCCGAGACGGCGTTGGCGACGAACTCCCGCACCTCGCTCTCGGTGACCGGCGGCTCCTGCTTGTCGCCCTCGGCGACGAACTTGAGGAACACCGACGCCGAGGGGAGCGGCTTCTTGTCGGGCTGGGTCAGATCGTTCGTCTCGGGGATCATCACGATGGTGTGCGCCTCGAGCACGCCCGGGATGCGGTTGAGCGCGTTCGACACCTCGCCCGCGAGCGCCTCGATGAACATCGCGCGCTCTTCGGTCTGCGTGGGGATCATGCCCTTCATCTTCTTGAACACACCAAGCCCGTCGGCCTGCGGCCTGGGCAACGAGTTCTCTTTCAGCAGCTGCGCCGCCGCACCGACCTCCTGCTTCGACACGCTGATGATGTAGCGGGGCTCGTTGCCCCCCTCCTCCTTGAGCTTTGTCGCTCCGATGCCGTTGCGCTGCAGGAGGACGTAGATCTCGTTCGCGTCGGCCTCGGACAGATCGTGCTGCAGCTCGACGCTGCAGGCCGAGAGGGCGACGGCGACGACGAGAGCGAAGCGGGGGCCAGGTGACTGCATGCACGCCGACCCTACTACGGCGCGGCGCGAAAAGGGCCAAACGCACGACGGGCGGCCCCTCGTGAAGAGGAACCGCCCGCGCGATGACGGCGACGCCGCCGAAGACCCGTCAGACCTGCGTCTTGAGCGTGTCTTTCAAGCCGCTCGTCGCCTTCTCGACCACCTTCCCGGTCAGCTCGAGTTCCTGTGTGTACTTGTACATGCCCGCCTGCATCGCGAGCATCTCGGTGTTCGACCAGTTCTTCCCGTTCAAACCGCCCTGGATCAGCTGGTCGATCGAGACCTGGCCCCGCTCCATGTTCTCGACCATGCCCTGCAGCAGGCTGGTGGATTTGTTGACCTCGGTCTTTTGGGCAACCGGGTCCATGCCGCGAGCGGTGATCTTGTCCGAGACCTTGTTGAGGGCCGACTTTTGAACCTTACCGGCCTGCTCGATCTGCTTCGCCTTATCGACGTGCTGGACCTGCTGGGTAGCCTGAACCTGGCCCGCTTTCTGGACCCCTTCGGGCCCCTGCGGCTTCATCGCCTGGTCGAACTTGCTTGGCCCTGTTTTCTGGGCCTGCTGCTGCGCGACCTGGTTGGGAAGCTTCTGCTGGGCGATTTGCGCCGCCCCAAGACCTGCCAGTGGACCCGCCATCGTGGTGCCTCCTCGAGTCGCCTACGAGATCATCATCGCCTTCATCTTCCAGAAGTTGCTTGAGTCGTTCAACCGCCCTGGCGTGGAGCCTGCTGGCCCACGACTTCGACTGCCCGATCTCGGCACCCGCCTCCTCGAGCGTCTTGTTCTGGAAGTAGTACCCCTCGAGCAGTTTTCTCTCTTTTTCCGGGAGTTTCTCGACGGCCGTCCGCACCCGGCGGCGCATCTGCTCGAGCTGGATGCGCTCGTCGGCCGGCAGCCCCTCATCAGAGACCTGCAGGCCCTCGGCGCCGTCGAGGCTGGTGCCGAATACCATCGCCAGCCCGGTGACGGCGCTCGAGATGCGCTCCACCTCGTCCTCGAGGCTCCCGCTCCCGCCTTCGCGGTCCGACAGGTTGCCGAGGTAGGCGTTGGCGCGCTCGCTGACCGCCCCGCCGCCCTTCAGCACCCCCATCTTCCGCAGGCCGTCGTAGATGGCACCCTTGATGCGGTAGTGGGCAAAGGTGAGAAAGTTGGCCCCGACCCGGGCGTCGAAGCGGTCGGCCGCCTCGAGGAGCCCGACCTGCCCCCAGGCGACGAGCTCCTCCATGTCGAACTGGGAGTTGAACTGCTTGCGCACCTGCGCCGCCAGGGACCTGACGTAGGCCCCGTACTTCTCGAGAATCTGCGACTTCGGCTCGGCCAGGGGCAAGCGCGCTACTCCTCGTGCTCGGCCTTGTTCCACAGGCGATCGAGGGTCTGGGCCAGCCGCGGGTCGTCCTTGAGCTGCTCGACGATCTTCTCGGTGAGATGCTTCGACTGGCTGCGCACCTTGTCGCGCAAGATGTCCTGGACCAGCTTCTTGGTGGCTTCGTCGCGGCTCTTGATCTGCCCCTGCTTCATCTGTCGGGCGATGTCGAGCGCCTGGGCAACCACCGGGTTGGTCGCCGCCGTGGCGCCGACGTTCGAGGACCCGACGAGCCCCGAGGGCGCCACGAGGCTCTCGGCACGGTCGACCCTGGAGCCAAACGCACCGCCGGCCTTGGCCGGGCCGCTCGCACCTCCGGCAGGCCCAGCGCGCCCGGCCCCACCTGCCTTGCCACCGCGACCGACGCCTCGAACGGACATGGGCTCCTCGCCTCTTCGACAAGCCTAGCGCTTCTTCGGGGCGTCCTTCACCTTGCCCGAAGCTACCTCGAGGAGCTTGTCGGCCATGGCCTTCTCTTCAGGCGTCGGCGACAGCTTGAGCGCCGCCTCGAGCTCAGCCCGGCCCTCGGCGCTCCGCCCGGTGAGCACGTACACCTCGCCGAGGCGAACGCGCGGCTCAGCCGCCGCCGGCTGCACCTTCGCCGCGAGCTGAAAGGCCTTCACGGCGCCGTCGTAGCGCTCGGCCCGCTTCTTCTCGTTCGGCTCCTTCAGCGCCCGCTCGACGTCGAGGGCCCCGCCGAAGAGGCACAGCCGGAAGGCGAAGTCGGGCACGCCGCCGTCATCTTCCAGCTCGAAGGCCGCCTGGAGCTCCTTCAGCGCCTCACCGGACTTGCCCATGAACAGCAGCGCCTCGGCGCAGTGCGCCCGCGCCAGCGCCGACTTCGGATCGAGGCGCTGCGCCGCGCGGAAGGCCTGCAGGGCCTTGTCGTAGCGCTGCTGGTTGAACTCGAGGGTGCCGAGCGCGAACTGCACCTGCTTCGTCTTCGGCATCAGCGCCGAGGCCCCGGTAACGAGGTCCCGCGCGTGGTCGAAATTCCCCAAGTCCATCCACAGGTACACCGCCTCGAGCATGATCATCGCCTGCTGCTTGCTCATCGGCACGAGGCTGCCAGCGATGTCTGACTTCGTCTCCGCCATCCGGGGGCCGTCCTTTCGCGAGGGCACAGCTGCCTGACGCTCAATAGCACAAAGGGCGACCGTTGCCGGTCGCCCTCGGGGACACCTCGTCGAGCCCTGATGGGCCCGGCGTCAGCGGACGTTCTGAATGGTGTTCTTCACCGTGTCGTGCTTGCCCTTCATCACGTTCGACATCGAGGTGTAGGCCATGTTCTCCTTCTGCATCTGGAACTGCAGCCGGAGCATGCTGGTCATCTCGCCCTGCATCGAGCCGATGGCCTGGTTGCCCATGCCGACGTCGTTTTGCGAGACCCCCGCGCCAAAGTTGGGCCCCATGCCGCTGCTGACGACGGGGCCGTTACCACCGCCGACGGTGGTGTTGATCGGCCCGCCGACGCCGCCGCCGACGTTGACCAGGCCGCTCGACGCGTAGCTTGCCGACGAGGGGCCGCCGATGTGGTTCGACACCGACGAGACGGCCGCCGACACGATGCCCATGCCCGGCACGGCACCGCCGAGCAGCCCGGCGCCCGCCGCGAGCGCGTTCCCGGTGTTGGCGAGCCCTGCCTGAATGCGCTGGCCGAAGTCGACGCCCTGCGACTGCTTGCCTACGGTGAAGTTGGTCGAGATGCGAACAGGAGTGGAATCGATGCGGTTGATGGCCATGAAGCCTCCAAAGCGAACTGCGTGAAGTTTCGGGGTCATCATCTCGCCGGCCCCTGCCAGCGCGGCCCCGTACAGCTATTCTCGCTCGACGAGACCGGGAGTTGCGCCAGCAGGCCTTCAGCGCTTTCCCTTGCGATTCGACGCAATCTTCTCGCGGACTTGGAGCAGGTGCGACAACAGCTCCTCGGTGCGCTCGATGGCCTTGGTGACCTTCCTGGCCTGCTCCGCGCGCGGGCCCTTCATCGCGCCGAGGCCGTCGCGCAGGTCGGCGAAGAGGGCCTCGACCTCGGGCTTCGAGGCCTGGTCGACGAAGGTGGCGATGGCGGGGTACTCGGGCTGCGGGAGCGGGGGGCGCTGCGGTTCCTGACTGCGTGAGGCGGCCATAGGTCTCCGGGGGGCGGTGAGATGGGTCAGTTCGCGAGCAACTGCGAGAGGTGGTGGCGGCCGACAGGGTCGCCGAAGCCGGCGAGCGCCAGCGCCGCGCAGAAGCGCACCCGCTCGTCGGGGTCCTTCGTCAGCTTGTGCAGCGACGCGAGGGCCTGATCCTTCAAGACGAAGTCCACGCTCCCCGCGGTCGCCAACCGCCCGAGGGAGCGGGCCGCCGCCGCGCGGAGGGCCGGCAGTTCGTGGCTCAGCGCGTC
>JADCJJ010000238.1 GCA_020247085.1 Myxococcaceae bacterium
CCTGCTTCACGGCCTGCCGGTGGTTGTCGGTGTAGTACGCCGGCACCGAGATGACGGCTCCGCCGATCGGCCCCCCCAGGAACTGCTCGGCCATCGTCTTCACCTGCGAGAGCACCATCGCCGAGATCTCGGGCAGCGAGTACACGCGCCCGCCGAGCGCCACGGCGGCGTCGCCCTCGGGCCCGGCGACGATCTCGTACCCGTAGTAGCTGCGCAGCGCCTGCACCGTCTTCGACTCGAACGTGCGGCCGATGAGGCGCTTGGCGCCCCAGATGGTGTTCTTCGGGTTCGTCACCATCTGATCGCGCGCGACGCCGCCCACGACGAGGTCGCCGCGCGGAGAGAGCGACACCACCGACGGGAGCACCAGGGTGCCCTTGTCGGTCGGCACCACCCGGGGCACGCGCTGGTGCACCGACGCCACCAGGGTGTTGGTGGTGCCCAGGTCGACCCCGACGATGCGCTCCTTCACGACCATCGCGCGACTCGACGTAGCACGCCCGATGCTCGGCCCCGGTCTTTTTCCCCGGTCAGCGACCACCGCTGCGCTACACCGGGCGGCACGATGAACGGCGTCTTCTACGGCCTCGTCCTGCTCGCCTGCGCGTCGACGCTGTGGTTCCAGTTCGACGACCCCTGCGCCCGCGCCATCGACGCGGCCAGGGCTGCCGGAACGGCGCTCCCGACCTGCACGCCGGTGACGGCCCAGGACGTGGGCAAGGCCGCCCTCGAGAGCGCGAAGTCGGCGGTCGAGATCGCCATCGGCCTGGTCGGCGCCATCACCCTCTTCCTCGGCCTGATGAAGATCGTCGAAGAGGCCGGCGGCCTCGCCTTCATGGCGCGCCTCATCCGCCCCGTGCTCGAGCGTCTCTTCCCCGACGTGCCGCCGGAGCACCCGGCGATGGGCGCGATGATCATGAACCTCGCGGCGAACGTGCTCGGCCTGGGCAACGCCGCGACGCCCTTCGGCCTCAAGGCGATGAAGGAGCTCGACACGTTGAATGCCGAGAAGGGCACGGCGACCAACGCGATGGTGCTGTTCCTGGCCATCAACACCAGCGGCGTGGCGGTGCTGCCGACCGGGATCATCGGGCTGCGGGCGCTCAAGGGCTCGGCCGACCCGGCCTCGATCTTCGCCACCACGCTGCTGGCGACGGCCTGCTCGACGGTGACGGCCGTGCTCGTCGCGGTGCTGCTGGCGCGGCTGCCCGCCTTCCGGCCGCCCGAGGCGCAGCGGCTCGCCGACCTCGCCCGCCGCGAGGGCCGCCCGGCCACGGCGCCCGTCGACGGGCCCGCGGTGGTCGGGCTCTTCGCGCTGGTGCTCGGCGGGGTCGGCCTGCTGGCGGTGGCGCCGACGACGTCGTGGGCCGCGCCCTCGCGCGCCGCGGTGGCCCTCGCCGGCGCCACGCTGGCCGGCCTCCTCACGGTGCTCGCGCGGCAGCTCGTGCCCCGGGCGCTGGGCCTCGCGTCGGCCGCGGCCCGGCGCTTCGTCGAGTTCGTCCCGCTCGCGCTCTTCGTCGCCGGGCTGGTCGGGCTCGTCGTGCTCGTCTCGGTACACGGAGAGAAGGCGAGCGGGTGGATTCTGCCGGGCCTCATCCTCGTGATGCTGACCATCGGCGTGGCGCGGCGGGTGCGCATCTACGAGGTCTTCGTCGCCGGGGCGAAGGAGGGCTTCCAGCTCGCCACCGGCATCATCCCCTCGTTGCTCGCCATCCTCGTCTCGGTGGGCATGTTCCGGAAGAGCGGCGGCCTCGAGGTGCTGACCGGCTTCTTCGGGCGCTTCACGGCTCCGCTGGGGCTGCCGGCCGAGGTGCTGCCGCTCGCCTTCCTGCGGCCGCTCTCGGGCTCCGGCGCCTTCGCGCTCACCGGAGACCTCATCGTCGCCCACGGGCCCGACTCGTACATCGGCCAGCTCGCCAGCACGATCAACGGCTCGACCGAGACGACCTTCTACGTCCTCGCGGTGTACTTCGGCAGCGTGGGCATCAGCCGCACCCGGCACGCGGTGCCCGCGGGCCTGGCCGCCGACGTCATGGGCCTCGTCGGGAGCGTCGTGGCCGTCAAGCTCCTCCTCACACACTGACGCGCACGCCCGGGCCGATGACGCCACGCCGTGACGGGCTCCCGCGCGCACCAGCACCAGCGCCCGCGCGGCGCCACCACCCGCGCCCTCCCATCGGCTCGCTCGGGAGCGTCGTGGCCGTCAGCGGGCACCCGACGCATGCACGCGCCCCAGCCCTCGGGCTGGCGACGCCAGGCCGTGCAGGGTGGCCACGCGCACCAGCGCCCGCTCGGCGCCACCAGCCGCTTTCGCCCATCGCGTCGTCGGACATGCTCGGCCGTCAGCTGGCTCCCGATGCACGCACGCGCGCCCGCGCCTGACGCCCCCTCCGTCCAGCGGCGCTGCGCCGCGAAGGGCGCCCGCGCGTACCGGCGCAGCGGCGAGCCCACCCGCCGCCTCCCTTCACCGCCCTGGGCGCCGCACGACCGCCAGGCTGCGCGCGCGCTCGGCCCCAGCACCGGCCGCCGCTCCGTCACTTCACGCTCGCGCGCACCCGAGGCGAGGGGTCCCTCCAGCGCACCAGCTCGACCCACTGGGGCCACTCCTTCGGCGGCCGGGCCCCGAGCGTCGCCAGTGCCTCGAGCCGCTCGGCCTCCCCGGCGGCGATGCGCTCCGCCACAGCGTCGTCTCCGCAGCGGCGCGCCCTCGCGTCCTCCTCGAGGAGCACCAGCTCGGCGTCGCGGAGCCTCGCCTCGACCAGCCGCTGGGCCTCGACCGCCCGCACCTCGAAGGCCTCCAGATCCTCCGGGAAGTCGGCGCCCTCCCGGCGCGCCGCCGCGATGGCGTCACGCGCGAGGGTGGCGGCCTGCCGCGCCGCGCAGAGCTCGCGCGCCACGAACAGCGCCGTGGCCGGCGTCGGCGGCTCGGCCTGGGTCGCCGCGTCCTTCGCCCAGGCAGCGAGCTGCCGGGCGGTGGCGGCACTGGCGAAGTGCTGCCGGCGCTCGGCCCGCAGCGCCACCCACCGCCGCAGCACCACCGGGTCGGGCGCCGACGCGTCCCACGCCCGCTGGTACTCCTGCGCCGCCCGCTCGAGCTGCCCGCTCACGTCGAGGAGCGCCGCGCGCGTCAGCACCAGCCCCCCGTCCTGCGCCTTCTCAGCGAGCGCCTCGAGCCGCGTCGCCAGCTCGTACTCGGCGACGTGCCGCGGCAACAGCCGCACCACCGCCCTCAGGCCGTCAAACGCTGCCTGCCGCACGAGCACGTGCCGGGCCGCCCGGAGCTGCTCGAGCAGCGGGTCGAGCACCTTCACCGACACGAACTGCCCGAGCTCGGCCACCGCCTGCCATCGATCCATCGGGTCCGCCGCGCGCAGCGAGGCCAGCACGTCGGGCAGCGCCCGACGCGTCCACCCCGGGAGCGCCCTGCGCCGCAGCGGGTCCTTTGTCGCCTCGAGCGCCGCCAGGGCCCGCGCCTTCGCCAGCCGCGCGGGCCAGTCGCCGAGGCTCGCGCCCAGCGGGCTCCGCGCCGCGAGCGCCGCCGCCTCGTCGATCGCCCCCGAGACGAGCAGCCCGTCGAGCTGCACCGACAGCAGCCTCGCCTTCACCTCGTCGCGGTGCGCTCCGGCGGGGAAGTCGCGCAGGTACGCCAACTGCGTCTCGGCCGTCGTCGCCCGCGAGAACGCCACCTCGTCGAGCCGGCTCGACACCTCGGCGGCGCGGGGATCCTCCGGGTTCTGCGCCGCGATGCGGGCCAGCATCACCGGCTCGTCGAGCTTCGCGACCTCCTTGAGCTCGAGCGGCCGCAGCAGCGCGTCGGCCTCGTCCCGGTGCACGCCCTCTGGGTGTTCGCGAATGAACTGACGCAGCGCCTGCGCCGTCCCCTGCTCCCGCGCGGCGTTGAAGCGCAGCGCCTCGAGCAGCGCCTTCGCCGCCCGGGCCTGGGCCGAGTCGGGGTGCGCCTCGAGGAAGCGCTTGTACGCCACCACCGTGTGCACGGTGCGAGCCTCGGCGAACTCGAGCTCGGCCAGGCGCGCCCGGGCGGCGTCGAGCTGCTCGTCCGTCGGGTGCTGCGCGACGAACTGCCGCCACGCGGCGATCGAATCGACCTTCGACGCCGCCCGGTACGCGGAATCCCGGCAGCCGGAGGCGGCGACGGCGAGGGCCACCAACAGACTCCAGGACTCGGCTCGAGGGCGCATCGGCACGCCCTGCGTAGCGAAAAACCCGCCCGAAACGCAGCCCATCGAGCGGCAAGGCGCCGCCGCCCCCACGCCATGGCCCACCTCGACCGCGCGGGCCGACGGGCGCGCCGAGCCCCGCCCGCCCGCGCTGTCGGTGACTTGACGCCGCGGGCGCCTCGTTCACCATGGGGCCATGAACCGCCTCGCCGCCCTGGGTCTGTCGCTCACCCTGACGGCCTGCGCAACCGGCCGCCCGCTCGGCGCGCGGGCCTCGGCGGACGATGACTTCAGGCCATTCGGTGCGTCGACCGGCGGCGGCGCGCTGCCGTCACCGCCCGAGCCGGGCCCGGCCCTCGCGCTGGGCCGCGGGGCACGGGGCGCGCTGGTCGAACGGGCGCGCGCCCTCGTCGGCGCCCGAGACGTGCAGCTCGACGGACGGCGCTTCGGCGACGACTGCACCAGCCTGGTGCGGGGCCTCTTCGCCAGCCTCGGCGTCGACGTCATGCGCGACGGGCTCCCCGGCGACAACGGCGTGACCGCCATCTGGCGCTTCGCGGCGCGCCGCGGCCGGCTCTACGAGGGCGGGCGCCCAGTGCCCGGCGACCTCGTCTTCTTCCGCGAGACGTATGATCGCAACCGCGACGGGCTCGAGAACGACGGCCTCACCCACGTCGGAGTCGTCGGCGAGGTCGACGCCGATGGAACCGTCTCGGTGATCCACCGCGTCGCCCGCGGCGTGGTGCGGTACCGAATGAACCTCGCCGTACCGACGGTGGCAAAAGACGCCACGGGGCGAACGCTCAACGACTCACTCCGCCAACCGGGGACCGGAGCACGGGCGCGCCTGACGGGCGAGCTCTTCGCGACCTACGCCACCCTGCTCCCGCTCGAAGACGCCCTCACGCGCCGATGAACGGGCGCGGTTACTTCTCGAGGATGCGCTTCATCGCCACGGCGGGAGGATAGTTCGCTGACGCCGCGAGCGCGGCCTCGAGGGCCTTCTCCGCCCGCTCCCGCTCCCCGAGCGCGAACGCGACGCGGGCCTCGAGGAACCGCACCCGGGGAAACTGCGCAAGCTCTTCACTCTCGAGCATCGGCGTCAACGTGGCGAGCGCCTGCCTGAGCTTCTCAGGAGACTGCGGCTCTTCGTTGAGCGCCAACGTCGCGGGCACCAGCTGGAGCCAGAAGTCACTGGACGGCTCGAAGGTCGCCGGCTCACCCTTGACCGAGTTCGAGAAGGCGCGCGCGCGCACCAGCGCCACGTCGCTGCTCGTTCCCCCCGACGCCTCGGCCACCACCTCCATCGCCCGCTGCGCCTTCGCGAGCTTCTCCCGCTGGGTCTGCAGCCGCTCTGGCAGCCCCTTCTGCAGGTCGACGAGCGCGTTGATCGACGCTCCCAGCTTCCGCCCCGCGACCGTCGCCCGCCCCGCCTCGTCGAGCGCCATGAACTCCGCGCGAATGGGCCTGTCCTTCGTGACGATGACCGAGTTCTCGGCCTTCAAGTCGTCGAGTTCGAGCGAGAGCGCCAGCACCAGCGCCGCGTGAGCGTCGGAGAAGGTCGGGTACTCCTTCACCATCGACTCCAGCCTCGCGACCTCGGTCTGCCGCGTCGCCTGGTCGTCGAGGCGCAACTTGGTGACGGACTGCTCGACCGACGCCCGCGCCTCGGGGCTGATGCCCGGAGTCAGGAGCGCCTTGCCGAACAGCGTGTAGGCGACGCCGAGCCCGGCGGCGAGCACCACCATGAGAACGACGACGATGGCGATGGTGTTGCGGCGGCGAGATCTCGCCACCATCTGCTCGACGCCGTCGAGCGGCAGGTCGGCGCCCGGCCGCTCAATCACCCGCGGCTTCGGGTCGGCGACCGGCGGGAGCGCCTCGTCGGTGACGAGGTTCATCGACAACGGCAACGGCGTCGGCCCAGCCCCACCGCGGTCGATGCTCGGCAGGTTGGGCATCGTCGCGCTGACCGGCCCGTCGCCGCGCAGCGTCGAAGTCAGGTCGATCGGTACGGGCGTCATCGCCGACGAGAAGTCCGCGGGCGCCGCGTTGGCCGCGGAGCGCTCGAGGGCCGCCGGGGCGGGGGCTGGTGCATCGTCGAGCGGGAGCGTCGAGACGGGGTCGAGAATGTCGACACCGCGGCCGTTCGCGCTCGGCGCGGCGTCAAGCTGCGCGACGACCACCGCGGGCTGAGGCGTCTGCTCGACCGCCGGTGGCTTGTGCGCGTCTGGCCGGGTCGTCTCCTGCAACGACGACATCGCGAAGAGCGCCGTGCGGTTGTACCGGTCGGGGGGCTGTCCCCCGCCCTCGTCCTGGGGGCCCGGGGTGTCGGCCATCGCGTAGCGCTGCGTTCGATCATGCCGCTGCTCGACGGTCTCGTCCTCCTGCTCCCGCATGACGGCGTCGAGGCTGACCCGAACCGTGCTCTCCCTCGGGCCCTCGGGCTCGGCCTCGCCGCTGATCTCGACGGTGCCCGCGGTCACCTTGGGTACCGCCGGCATGGACCCCACCGGCCCGAAGGCGATGGTCTTCGACGCCGCGCTCACGGCAGCGGCGTCTGCGCTCTTTCCGAACGGCACCGTCTCAGCGCCCGGCCGGGGAGCGCCCGCCAGCGCGCCGAACCCGGGCGGCGCCTTCGCAGCGCCGCCGCCGAACACGAGCGTCTGATTCCCGGACGCCTGGGGCGAAACTGGCGCCGTGCCGAAGACCTGCGTGGACTTCGGGTTGCCGGCGGCACCGGAGGGGGCCCCGCCGAACGCCGACGCCTGATTCGATGCCGCCTGCACGGGCGCAGCGCCGAACGCCTGCGTGGCCTTCGGGCCCCCCGCCGCCGCGCCGGGCACCGCGCCGAACGCCACCGTCTGATTCGGCGCCGCCTGGACGGGCGCGGTGCCGAACACCTGCGTGGCCTTCGGGCTCCCCGCCGCAGCGCCGGGCACCGCGCCAAACGCCAGCGTCTGGTTCCCCGCCGCGCCCTGGGCCGGTCCGGCGTTCGCGCTCCGCTGGCCGCCCACGGTGCCGAAGGCGAGTGTCTGGTTCCCGGGAGACTGGCCGAGGCCGGGGCCTCCAAAGGTGAGCGGTTGGGTCTTCGCGCTCGAGCCCTGCCCGGCCAGCGTCCCGAAGGACAACGGCACGTGGCCAGCACCAGGCCCCGGCGGCAACGTCGCGTCGCTCCGCCCCGCAGGCTCAGCGAGGCCCTGGGGCCCCTTCGGCGCGCCGCCGAAGACGAGCGTCTGGTTCGCCGCCGACGCCGCGCCCCTCACGGGGGACGCCTGCTGCTGGGCGGCCGCGGTCCCGAACGAGACCGGCGGGCTCGCGCCCCGCGCGCCAGCCGATGGCGCCGACCCAGGGGCCGAAGAA
>JADCJJ010000239.1 GCA_020247085.1 Myxococcaceae bacterium
CGGGGGCTCCAGGTGGGGAAGGCGCCGCGGCACGTGGTGGTGAAGAAGCCGGGGTTCGGAGACTGGGAGACCTGGGTGGCTGCAGACGAGACCCGCGTGGTGATGACCGTCACGCTGACGCCGAATGGAGGCAGTCGATGAGCCGAATTTGCGCTGTGGCGGCCGCGCTGGCCGCGACGCTGTGCTGGGCCGAGGTGGCCAAGGTGGCCGTCGTCGAGGGCGCTGCGACGCGAACCCCGAAGGGCGGCACTGCGAGTCCCCTGGCGAAGGGCGCCGCCGTCGAGCTCGGCGATGTCATCGACGTGAAGCAGGGCAACCTCAAGCTCGTGCTGAACGACGAGAGCGTCATCATGCTGGCTCCGGGCTCGCAGCTCGAGATCACCGAGGCCGAGTTCGAGGGCCAGGAGCGCAGGGGCTTCAAGGCCTTCCTCAAGGCCGGCAGCCTGTGGACGAAGGTGAAGAAGGCGCTCGGCGGCGCGAGCTACGAGGTGTCGACCGAGCGCGCCGTCGCCGGCGTGCGGGGCACCGTGTTCCGCATCGACGCCGACAAGGTGGTGACCGCCGCGAAGCCCCCGAAGGCGCGCAGGGCCTCGATCGTTCGCATCGTCGAGGGCGTGGTGGCGGTCAAGCCGACCGACGCTGTCATCGCGGTGAGCGGCGGGAAGCAGGCGGGTGTCGCCTCGAAGCCGCGCACCCAGGTGCCGGGCCCGACCGAGGTGTCCGCCGATGAGTGGGAGAAGAAGTTCGTCGAGCTGCAGGCAAACCAGCAGCTCGTCGTGGGCATCGACCTGTGGGACGTGGCGCAGTTCGAAGAGGCGGCGAGGCGTGACGCCTTCGCGAAGTGGATTGAGAAGCACCAGTAGCGCGCTGGCCCTGCTGGTGGGCTGCGCGGCCCTCGGCCAGGGCCACCGCCCGCTGCCGGCCGGGAGCCCAGAGCTGCTCGTCGGCCGCTCCGTGGTGGTGCACGTGGTGGCGAGCGAAGACCTCGAGCCCGACGTGCTGCGGGCGCTGGCGCGGCCGCTCGTCACCCTCTGGCTTACCACCCGCAGCAACACCCTGCGCGACTCGACCCTCACCACGCTGTCCCGCTTCGGGGCCGCCTACGTGCAGCTGCGGCCGCCACTGGCGAAGGTCGACGGGCAGGCGCTCGCGGCGGCGCCCCGGGCCGGCCTGTGGCTCCAGCCCGACGCGCGTTGGCCCGAGCTGCTCCAGCGCTGGCGCGCGGCGCGCCCGGTGGCCCTCGAGCTCGCGGGCCCCCTCGACGAGGCGCTGGCCGCCCAGTCCGCCGCGATGAAGCCCGCCCAGGTGCGCTGGCGGCCGGCGGGCGCCGTTGACGTGCTCCAGTGGGCCCGCTTCCGGCAGCTCGCCCCGCGCCGCACGGCGGTGGTGAGCCCCGATCTGCTGCTCGCGCGCGACTGCGGAGACCGGCTCGCCGACGAGGCCGCGGCCGAGCTGCACGTGGCCACCGCCCTGGCCGTCGGCGACGGGGTCTTCCCCTGCGGCAAGGGCACCCGCGTGCAGGTGCCTCCCGACGTCGACCCGTGGCTGCTCAAGTCGCTCGTCGTTCGAGACCCTTCGGTCGAGCTGGTGGTGACGGTGGGCGATGATGTGCGCCTCGTCGGCGCCACGCGGCGGCTCCTCGAGGCCCTTGGCCGGTAGCCGCCCGGATTGCTTGACCGTTCAGGCGCACAGCGGCGACAATCCCCCACCTCCAAAGGGTTGAAGGAGAGGGCGCCGTCGTCAGCCCTCTGCAATTTTCGATGCACTCGTACCGGCCCTTGCCTCGGGAACAGTCCATGCGTCTTTCGTCGCTCCAGCCCGTTCCGCTCCGCCTCGCGCTCGTTGGCGCCCTGGCCGCCAGCCTCGTCGACGCGCCCGCCGCGCGCGCCCAGGCACCCTCGAAGAAAGAGGCCGTCGAGGCCGAGCTGAAGAAGAAGGCGACCTCGGCCACGCCCGACAAGTCGCTCGCAGGCGACATCACCCGCAAGAAGAAGAAAGAGGAGGACGCCCCGACGCTCAGCTACGACGCCTTTCGCCTCGACGTCGAGCTGCAGGTGGCCGAGAAGCGCCGCTCGCAGATCGCCGACCTGACGAAGATCATCGAGCTGTCGACGGACAAGAAAGAGAAGCCGGCGCTCCTGTTCCGGCTGGGTGAGCTCTTCTGGGAGGAGTCGAAGCACTACTTCTTCGAGGCCAACCGGAAGGACGACGACAAGATTCGCGCGATGAACGCGAAGGACGAGACAGGCATCGCGCGCGCCGAGGCCGAGAAGGCCGCGCTGATGGACAAGTCGAAGGAGTTCGCCGACTCGGCCGTCGCCAAGTACTTCGAGATCGTCCAGGAGCACAAAGACTACGCGCGCACCGACGAGGTCCTCTACTTCCTCGGCCTCAACCTGATGGACTCGTCGGACGAGGGCAACCAGAAGAAGGCGTTGGCCTCGTACAAGCGGCTCATCGAGAAGTACCCCAAGTCGAAGTACCTGCCCGACGCCTACCTTGCCGTAGGGGAGTATCACTTCAACAACTCCAAAGGCAGACGAGACATCCTCGAGAAGGCCCTCGACAATTACAAGAACGCCGCCAGGTTCCCCGAGAACCAGGTGTATGGCTATGCGCTGTACAAGCAGGGGTGGTGCTTCTTCAACATGGCCGACTACGAGAAGGCGATGGACCAGTTCAAGTCCGTCGTCCTCTACGCGGATCTGTCGGGCGTCGAGGAGGTCGAGGGGAAGGGCAAGTCGAAGCGCGCAGGGCTCGTGAAGGAGGCGCGCAACGACTACGTGAAGGCCTACTCTCGCGGCGGGGGGACGCCCACCGAGGCGAAGGACAAGTTCGGCAAGCTCGCGAGCAAGGCCGACGACCTGCGGCTGATGATGAAGCAGCTTGCGAACCTCTACTACGAAGAGGGCAAGGACAAGGAGGCGGCGCTGACGTACGACACCTTGATCAAGGAGCGCCCGTCGTCGCCCGATGCGCCCGGCTTCCAGAGCAAGATCGTCGACTGCGTGATGCGCGCCGGGAACAAGCGCATGACGGTGGCGCAGGTTCGCCGACTGGTGTCGATCATGGACGGGGTCGTCAAGGGCAACCCCAGGCTCGACGACAAGGAGAAGAAGTCACTCGACGAGGCCCGGGAGCTGTCGGAGCGCACCATCTCGAACCTCGCGGTGAGCTGGCACAACGAGGCCAAGAAGACCCGCGACGAAGAGACGTTCGGCTTCGCCAACGACGTCTACGCCGACTACCTGACGCTCTTCCCCGACAACCCGAAGGCGTATGATCTGCGCTTCTTCTGGGCCGAGCTGCTCAACGACAACTTGAGCAAGTACCAGCGGGCCGCCGAGGAGTACACGCGGGTCATGCTCCAGGACGTCGCGCGGCTCGAGCGCAAGGCCGACGACGGCAGCGCCGCCAAGCCCGGCAAGTGGATGAACAACGCGGCGTACAACTCGATTCTCGCGTGGGACTCGGTGGTGAAGGAGCAGGCGACTGCCGACGCCGGCAAGACGCCGGTGGCGAGCGACCCGACCCGGAAGGTCGCCATTCCTCCCGCCAAGCAGGCGCTGCTCGACGCGTGCGAGCGGTACCTCAAGTACGTCGACAAGGGCGAGAAGAAGGTCGAGATCGCCTACAAGGCGGCGAAGATTTATTACGATCACAACCACCTCGACGAGGCGGTGGCGCGCTTCTCGGAGATCGCGCTCAAACACCCGGACTACAAGTTCGAGAACGGCGACCGGGCCGGCGAGATCGCGGCGAACCTGGTACTCGACTCGTACAACATCCTGCAGGACTGGCCGAAGGTGAACGAGTGGGCCAAGAAGTTCTACGCCGAAGAGAAGCTGGCGGTGGGCAAGTTCAAGGAGGACCTCGCCAAGCTCATCGAGCAGTCGTCGTTCAAGCTCATCAACCAACTCGAGGCGAAGAACGAGTTCGCGAAGGCCGCCGACGCGTACATGGCCTTCGTTCAGGACTGGGCGAAGTCCGACCTGGCCGACAAGGCCCTGTACAACGCGTCAATCGACTACTTCAACGCGAAGATGCTCAACCGCGCCATCGAGGTGCGAAAGCAGCTCATCTCGCGGTACCCGAAGTCGCAGTACGTACC
>JADCJJ010000024.1 GCA_020247085.1 Myxococcaceae bacterium
AGGCATCACGCTCGAGCAAATCGAGCGCAGGATGATGAACATCGCCACCATCGTCGCCAAGACTCGCAACCAGCGCCGCGAACGTGCCCGACGCCAGCGAGAACAGGGGCTTGGCCTTGCCCGCTAAACCGATCGCCTATGCGGGCCCAACCTTGGCGTAGGGTCGGGTCGGGCTTGTCGGGGAGACTCTCGAGCCTTGCCGACTACCGTTTGTTCCGAGAGAGTAAGCAATCGCAAGACACCATGCTACCACAGACTGTTATAGCTTCACCGCAGAGGGCGGACTGCTCAAAGGAGCCGTATACTTCAACGGTGCTGCTTGGCGACAGGGAAATTCCTCCATCAGGGGCGAGAGGTCTCTGAATATAGACTCCCGATTCGAAGAGACAGCCACCGTCGATCTCGCTTGACCGCCAGGAGCAGCGGCCACAGGAAAGGGCCTCACATTCCGTGTTGTCCGAGCGTTCTGCAGAGTTACTTGACGCATGTAGACACGAACTCAGGACTAGGCAAAACGTGGCGAGCATCATGAGTCTGTTCATTTTGAGCACTCTTCCGAGATGCTCTTGGCGCTACACGGTCCTGGATCGTCCGTGACTGCACGTGTTCCAGTCGTTTTGCAGAAATGTGTAGCCTCGTGCAGAATGGTCTTCGCAAGGCGTCCAGCTTGGGCCGGATCTTGGCAGGCGCCTTGATCGAACTCCACTTGTCCCTTCCCAAATGAAGTAACGTAGGAGCATCCCCAAGCGCTCTTGCCGTCACATTTGAGGTCCATGATCGAAAACGCTGGGGTAGGGTACTTCTCATCGAGAAACTGACAGATGTCGCAGGCCTTGCATTCGGCGAGCTTGTTTTGGCATCGGCAAGACAGTGGTTTCTGGTTCGGCCTACATCCCGCTTGTTTCTTTGCGGCCTCAAGTGCCGTTGCCCAGTTCTGGCAGTTCTTGGGCGCAGCAAACAGCCCGGTCGGGTCGGAGGTGCTCAAGGGACGCCCGCTCGTGTAAACGAATGTAGCCCGCTCTGTCGGAGTTGGATTCAGGGAAACGCGATCAGGTATTTCGGAAGACAGAAGGGTTGGGTCGAATGAGAGGTATCGGCCGGTGCTTGGCTCGAACAACCTATGCCAATTGTCAACAGTACCGTCCTGCCTGGGCGCCTGGCCAGGCAGCGTCATGGACGCGGCGGCTGGGGTGAGGACGAAGGCGCTGGCGGAAGCGACGGTAAAGCCCCTGCGCCTTTCGGTGGCATTGCACCCCTGGCCCCAGATGCCGACGGACACGGCGCCGGACAGAGGCGGCGTGACGAGGGAGACACTGCTGGAAGGCGGGGTGCGGTAACTCCACAGCGGCGTACCGGAAGCGCTGCGAGCCTCGAGGACGTCGCACGATGCAAAGGAGACATTGGTAAGCCGAAGCGACGTTGGCTGAGAGAAGGAGAAGGAGAATTGCTGGCCTGCTGCCGGGTAGGGGTTGGGGGTGGCTTCGGTGCGAGGGGAGACGTCGAGGGGGCCGAAGTCGGGGGTGAGTTGGGTGAGGCGGAAGCCGTAAGCAGAGCCACAGTTGCGAGGTGCGAGGGAGACGGTGAGAGGGCGCGCCGGAAGCCAGTCGGTGTCGACGGTGCCTGAGGCGGAGGAAGGAAGGCGGACGACGATGTCGCCAGAGGCGTCTTCGGTGACGTCGATGGAGTCGCAGGGCGCGAGGGCGACACCCTCGAAACGAAGCTTCAGCGCGCGGGCGCCGAGGGGCGGGGTGACGCGGAAGGAGAAGCGCGTCTGAGGGTAGGGGTGCGCGGTTTCGGCGGAGAGGGGTTGAGGCTGGGCGAGAGGCGGGAGGGGGAGTTTCTCACCGAAGGCGGAGTACAGGGTTTGGCGCCAGAGGCGGCCCTGGGCGTCGGTTTCGGCGAGGACTTCCCCGAGGTGGCCGGAGTGGAGGAAGGCGACGCGCTGGAGGACGGGCGGCGAGGCCGCGTCAGGCTGGAGGGAGTGGAGAATGGCGACGGGGTGTTGGCCCAGCCAGACGTATTCCTTCACGGGACGGGGGTAGAGGGAGGACAGGCTGCCGACACCCCACTCGACGAGGAGGCGGTTGGCGTCGTCGGCGCGGAAGTCTTCGTGGAGGCCGGCGAGGCTCCAGTCCTCGCGGGTGCGCTGGCCGTTGGCGCGGTGGACAAGCCGGTACACTTCTCCGGAAGGGGTGACGGTGGAGGCCACCCGGGCGCGGGCGTCGTAACACAGCGTCAAGGGGCCCTCGGGCGAGTCGCGGGACGAGAGGGCGCCGAAGGCATTCCAGCGGTAGGTGGTGGGGCCCACGGTGGAGAGTCTATGGCGCGCTGTACCGGAAGGACTCCACGAGGCCGCCGTCGGTGTCGGAGGCCAACGTCAACAGCGTGGCCGTTGCGGCCGGAGTTCCAAGGTGCTGCATGGTGAAGGCGTAGTCGAGGCGCTCGAAGCGCCCGTCCGGGAAGTCGCTTCGGGTGAGTTGGCCATTCGTCACTGTTAGTAGTTAGCAATAGCCAAGTCTGTGTCCGGTGGCGACGTCGAGCCAAGGCCCATCCCATCACTCTGGCCGGCCTTGAGTGCGTGCCAGATGGTATCCCATCGCGACGAAGTATAGTAGAGACGCCTGGATCACGGCGACCAGAACGCTCAGGATAAGCAGTTCTTGACCACAGTCTCCATCGTAGGGCGAGAGCCCATGCGCGATCGGTTTAGGGAGCATGTCCAAGTCCCCGTTCCCGCGTGAGTTTCGCACGCTCGCGCCGCTGGTTGCGAGACCGGGCGACGACGCTGGCGATGCGGAGCAGACGCTCCTCCAGCTGCGCGAGCGTGATGCCGCGCCGCATGTAGGAATCGGCGAGG
>JADCJJ010000240.1 GCA_020247085.1 Myxococcaceae bacterium
CCTTCACGCTGTGTCTCTTCACCATGCTGTGCATCCCGTCGTTCTGCCGCGTCCGCCCGGCCTTGCGACCGGCGAGAATTTCCGGAACGGGACCGGTCAGAGTTTTCGGAACTCACACGTGAGGCAGCCTGACCCAAGCTGGCCTCACCAACAAAGTCTTGCAGGGCATTCGAGAAGACCTCGCGCGTACCAGTCGGGACACCAATCAGCAGCTCGACGCTATGCGGGCCGACATCAAGTGGAGAGGGGAAAGCGGAGAAGTGAATGAAAGCGGGAAGTCGAGGCAAGGGGCAAGTGGCGGAGCAGGGCGTCCGCGGCGCGGAACGGGGCCTTCAGTCTCGCTGACGAAGGCCAGCCGAAGGCGGAAGGAGGCGCCACCTCGCGCCCGAAGTTGCGGGCATCGAGGACCTTCTCCAGGTGACGCTGCAGCAGGCCACGGCTTCCGCCTCGGTGGAGGCGCGGACCACTCATCGGACGCGCGCCACTCGCATACCCGAGAGCGGTAGCGTCAGGTCTTGGAGCAGACGGAGCGGTCGAAACACGCTGGATGCAGTTCGGCCGGTAGCGACAAGGTGTCGGCGGGATGGTGGAGGGGCTCTTGCCCTCGAACCCTGCGCTACTCTTCGCAGGCGCGCTCGACGCCGCCCTCGCACGCAAGGCGGAAGAAGTCTCGGGCGAGGGCGAGGTCTATCGTCACGCCGCGACCTGCCGCGAGCAGGTCTGCGTGCCACGCGCACCCCTCTGCGAGCCCTCGCTCACAGGCCTCGAGGTAGCGCGCGTCGGCGGCGGCCGGGTCCTTCTCGTGGTTCTCGAGCACCGAGCCGAGGAGGAGGCAGCTGGAGCCGGAGCCTGCCGCGCACCCGGCCTCGAACACAGACTTCACCGAAGCGACCGAAGCCTCGCCGACGACGCGGACGAGCCCGTCACAGCCTGTATCCACCCCGGCAGCACAGCTGGTCTCGAACAGCGTCCTCGCGCGGGCCTGGTCCTGCTCGATGCCCTTCCCCTCCCACAGCGAGAGGGCGAAGTTGGCGCAGCACGTCGCGTCCCCGGTCGCGCACGCGTCGTCCAGCAGCTTCGCGGCGCGCGGCAGATCCACACCGCCGCCCCAGCCGCGCTGCAGGAAGATGGCGAGCGAGTTGCAGGCGCGGACCTCGCCCAGCGTGCAGGCGTCCTCGTGCCGCGCGCGCGCCATCTGGAGGTCCGTGTCGACGCCCTCGCCCCGGGCGAGGAAGCGCGCCTGCAGCCAGCACGAGAACCCACTCTTCCCCGCGCAGCCCTGCGCCGCGCGCTCGTAGGCCACCTGAGGCTCCTGCTGCGACAGCCGCGCGGCGAGGTCACCGCAGGCTTCGGGCACGTCTGGGCAGGACTTCTCGAACAGCGCGCGGATGGTGGCGTCCTGGGTGGCGTCATCGGACTTCGAGAGCGCGACTCCCTGGTTGCGGCAGGCGGGCAGGTCACCCAGGTCGCAGCTCGTGCGCCACGCCGTCACCGCGGCGACGAAGTCCTTCCGCTCGTAGGCGAGGAGGCCAAGCTCGAAGCAGGCCCGTCCGTCCCTCGCGGTGCAAAGAGGGGCCAGCAGGCGCTGCGCTTCGTCCGGGTCCTTCGTGAGGCCCTCGCCGCGCGCCAGCGCCTTCCCCAGGAGGAAGCAGGAGTCCGCGGATCTCCACTCGCACGCGCGCGACAGCCACGTCGACCACGACGCGACGTCGCCTCGCCCGTTGAGCACGAGCAGCGCCGGTGCGTCGCGCACTGCGAAGGCGAGCCCCGCGGCAGTGCCCAGCACCAACGCCGCGACGATGGGCGCCAGCGCGGGCGTCAGCGGTCGGTGCGGCGCCGTGTCCGGCGTGCCGCTGCGTACGAGCCGGCGCTTCAGCTCAGGCAGCAGCACGAGGGCGAGGAGCGCCCCAGCCAGCGCTCCGCCGACATGCGCGGCGACGTCCACCGCACCGCCCGTGCGGCGGGTCACCACGGGCAGCAGCGAGGGCACGAGCAGGCGCGCCGCGGTCACCTGCAGCCCGTTGCGCTGGACCTCGTCCTCGACGGCCGAGGCCAGCACCACCAGCGCCGCGAGCAGCGCCATCACCGAGCCCGAGGCCCCGATGGAGACGATGGAGGGGCCGTTGACGCAGAGCGAGAACACGCCGCCCACGAGCGCCCCGAGGCTGTAGATGAGCGCCCAGCGCACCTTGCCGACCAGGTCTTCGAGGGCGAAGCCAGCGAACAGCAGGGCCGCGCCGTTGAGCATGAGGTGCACGATGTCGGCATGGATGAAGGGCGCCGCGACGAGGCGCCACCACTGGCCCTCCTGAAGCACGAGGTCCCTCGAGAGCCCGCCGAAGGCGATGAGCACCTCGATGCTCGCGCCGGGCGGTCCCTTCACCGGCCCCGAGAGCGCGACCTCGAGAGCGAAGATGGCCGCCAGGGCGATGGCGACGAGCAGGGTCAGCGGGCTCGCACGCAGCTGCACGACGGGGCTCCTTGCTTCAGCGGCGCCGTGGCGCCTGGGCGTCACGGTGAGTGGGCCCGGGCCAGCGCGCTTCTGAGGGACCCATCCCGACCCAGGCGAAAGAGGCTAAGACAGCGGCGAGCCGAAGCCCATGACGAGGTCCCAGCTGTGCGTCTTCTCCCAGACGCCCTGCTGCCCGCCAGGGCCGCTCGTGTTGCCCTCGATGGTGGTGAGGGTGCCGTTCTCGTTGACGCGCTTCACCAGCCCGACGTGGTCCGCCACCCCATCCTGGTCCCAGTCGAGTGGAGAAGTGAGAGAGAGCGGGAAACCGAGGCGAGGGGCAAGAGGCGGAGAAGGGCGTCCGGGGCGCGGAACGTGGCTCTCAGTCTCGCTGACGAAGGCAGCCGGAGGCGGAAGTTGCCTCGGAGGCAGGCGAGGGCCCAGGCGTTGCGAGCGCGGGTTTGCAGGTGCGTGAGGGCTGTCAGGCCACCGGGGCCAGCTAACGCCGTGCGGTGGAGGGAGGCCGGAGGGCCTCAGGGGCGAGAGGGTGTCCCAGCTGGCGGAGTCGCTCCTCTGCGGCGGCGCGGGTGGAGTGGATGGCGTGGACGCTCCGCAGGCCTCAACAGGGGCAGCGCAGGACGTCGACGCCTTTCGGTGTGGTGGAGAAGGGCGGCCCAGCCCTGGCGGCGGGTGGGCCTGCAAGGCCTGCGGCCTCCTCGGCTTTCGCCACGAAAGAGTGGGCACCAGAGGTGGTGGAGCTCCCGTCACCCTCGGCCGGAGTGCGGCA
>JADCJJ010000241.1 GCA_020247085.1 Myxococcaceae bacterium
CTCGGCAATTCGCTTCGTCGCGTGCTGCTTTCGTCGCTCCAGGGCGCTGCCATCTCCGCCGTGAAGATTGAGGGCAACGGTGGCATGGTGGAACATGAGTTTGCGGCCGTTCCTGAGGTCAGCGAGGACGTGACGGACATTGTCCTCAACCTGAAGGAAGTCCGTCTGCGGATGCACACGAACGAGCCCAAGACGATTCGTATTGAGGCCGAGGGCCCGAAGGAAGTGAAGGCTGGGGACATCATCGCGGACGATCAGGTCGAGGTTCTCAACCCCGGTCACCACGTCTGCACGCTCGCCGAAGGTGGCAAGATCAAGATTGAGATGACGTGCCGCCGTGGCCGTGGGTACGTCGCGGCGCAGAACAACAAGGTGGCCGGCTCACCCATCGGGACGATCGCGATCGATTCGCTGTTCTCGCCGATCGTCAAGGTTAACTATCAGGTCACCAACGCGCGCGTCGGCCAGCAGACGGACTACGATAAGCTCGCGCTCGAGGTGTGGACGGACGGCTCGGTGTCTCCTCAGGACGCCGTGGCGTACGCTGCGAAGATCCTCAAGGAGCAGCTTGCGGTCTTCATCAACTTCGAGGAGAGCGAAGAGCCCGCGGCGGTTGAAACGCCCCGCGAGGAGGCCAAGCTCAACGAGAATCTGTTCCGCTCTGTTGACGAGCTTGAGCTTTCGGTTCGCTCCGCCAACTGCCTGCAGCAGGCCAGCATTCGGACCATCGGCGACCTCGTGCAGAAGACCGAGGCCGAGATGCTGAAGACGAAGAACTTCGGTCGGAAGTCATTGAAGGAGATCAAGGAGATTCTTGCTGAGATGGGGCTGTCGCTCGGCATGAAGCTCGAGAACTGGCCGCCGAAGACGGCGCCGGCTCCAGTCGCCGGACCCCGCATGTGAGCTATTCCTGCTCCGCGTCTCGCGGGGCAGGTAGAGGGTCGGTGGGGCGCCCATCGGCTCGACGCCCGGCTTCGGTGCCGGGTGGTCCCCAAAACCGCGCTCTGAAAGGCGCGTTTACTTCCTCCCGGTACCTGGTACGGCCGGCGGGGTTTGAAGGAAGGTCGTCGTGGAACACCGAGTCGGATACCGGAAGCTGCAGCGTACGACATCTCACCGTATCGCGATGCTGCGCAACATGGTCACTTCGCTGCTCCAGCACGAGCGCATCGAGACGACGTTGCCAAAGGCGAAAGAGGCGCGGCGCATGGCTGAGCGGATCATCACGCTCGGCAAGAAGGGCGGTGTTCACAATGCGCGCCTGGCGCAGCGTGACGTAAAGAGCCGTGAGGTGCTTTCGAAGGTCTTCGGAGAGCTCAAGGATCGCTACGCCAAGCGCAGCGGCGGCTACACGCGCATCCTCAAGGGTCACTTCCGGAAGGGCGATGGTGCCGGGGTGGCCGTCCTGGAGTTGGTCGACCGTCCCGAAGAGTCGGAGCCTGTACCAGGGGCCGAGGCCGAGGGCGAGTAGCGTCTGTGTCGGTGCCCCTCCCGCGGGCGCCTCAGCCAGCCGTCTCTCGGGACCGCTTTTCCCTGCGGTCTCGTCGGCAGCATCGGGGCGATGTTCATGGGTATTTCCCCTGACGTGTTCGCGTTTCGGTGGGGTCGTGTCGACTCTCTCATGAATGGACGGCATCTCTTCGCCCCCGTCGCATCGCATGCTGGGATGTTCTTGTCTGGCGCTGTTCTTTTGCGGGGTGTACGCCCCGCGCTTTCTCTGGCCACCCGCTCTCCGGCCAGCGGCATCGCTCCCTGGTGATGACGCGAACGCTCTTAATGGTCGGGGTGCTCGCGGGTTTGGGCGCTGGGCTCGGCGGCTGCCCGGGCGAGAACTGCAACGCCGAGAACTGTGCTGGCTGCTGTTCGGCGGGTGGTACTTGCGAGCTTGGCACTTCTCCCGCAGCGTGCGGACGTGGCGGTGTTGCCTGCATGGCTTGCTCGGAGTGCATGAGGCAGCGCTGCGTCGGGTTGGACGGAGGCGATGGGGCCTTCGACGGTGGGACCACATTCAGGGACGGAGGGTGCGCCTTCGACGGTCGCTGTGGCGCCCTCGTGTGCAGCGTGGCGACCCGGTTGTGCGAGGCAGCGCAAAGTTGCACGATTGATGTTCCGCAGCCGGCTGAATGTGGTGTGGGGTTGTTTTGTAGCGCCGGTGTTTGCCGTGAACTGCCGGTGCCGACATGCAGTAACTTCTCAGCGCAGTCGCAGCCACGGCGATACGAGCCTACGTCGGACCTTGGGCCGGTGCTGACTGTGGCGCGGGCGGTGTCCTTCGCTATCGACGACGCGGGGTGTCCACCCGGGGCTAAGCGTCGCAGCGTCGTCGACCTGGAGGCGTTCGACCGTCAGGGGCGTTTCGTGCCGGACGGTGGGCTTCCGCGGTTGCTAGTGTACCGAAGCAACATGGTGCCGGGGACGGTTCAGGGGAGTGACCTCACCGTCACCTCGTCACCGCAGGGCACCAACGCGAACTTGCGGGTTCAGTCGTGCGGCCCCGAGTCGGTGACCATGCTCGTGGTCGGCTACGCCTTCGAAGGCGGAAACGGCGTCTGCGTCGCGCTGACGCCGTGAGGTGCTGGCGTGGGTGGGAGGTAACCGTTCAGGAGGCCGGGCCTCGATCAGCCGCGCACATCCCGGCGATCAGTTCCCGCACTGACTCGGCTCGCGTGAGCTGCGCAGGCGTGATCTCCGGGCGAGGTGTCCGACCCGCGTGACCAGCGCATCGCCGAGCTCGAGGCCGAGAACGCGGCGGTCAGGGCGCGCATCGCTGAGCTCGAGAAG
>JADCJJ010000242.1 GCA_020247085.1 Myxococcaceae bacterium
CAAGGGCGCCGAGGTGGTGCTCGAGGGCCAGGCGGTGGTGGTGGGCAGCGACGAGACGTGCCAGCTGCGGCTGCAGGACCCGTCGGTCTCGCGGCGCCACGTCGAGCTGTCCGGTGGCCCCGGCGGCTACCGCCTGCGCGACCTGCGCAGCACCAACGGGGTCTTCATCGAGGGCGTGCAGGTGCTCGACGCCCGCTTGACGGACAAGACGCGCTTCAGCGTCGGGCGCAACGAGCTGCGCTTCGAGCCCGAGCGCGGCGAGGTGCAGTGGCCGCTGTCGGTGCACGAGCGCTTCGGTGACGTGCTCGGCCGCAGCCTGGTGATGCGCCGCGTGTTCGCGCTCCTCGAGCGGGCGGCGTTGACCGAGAGCCCCATCGTGCTCGAGGGTGAGGCCGGCACCGGCAAAGAGGGGCTCGCCCGCGCCATTCACGAGCGCAGCCCCCGCAGCGACGGGCCCTTCGTCGTCGTCGACCTCGGCGCCTCGAACGAGGCCCTGATGGAGTCCGACCTGTTCGGGCACGACGTCTCGGCCGCCCGGCCGGTGGCCCGGCCCGGCGCCATCGAAGAGGCCGAGGGCGGCACGCTCTACCTCGACGAGGTGACCGAGCTGTCCATCGCCCTGCAGGCGCGCCTCTTGCGGGCCCTCGAGACGCGGGAGTTCAAGCGGCCGGGGCAGGGCGGCCTGGCGAAGGTCGACGTGCGCGTCATCGCCTCGTCGCAGCAGGACCTCGACGTCGCGGTGAAGGCGGGCCGGTTCCGCGAAGATCTGTCGTTCCGGCTCTCGGTGTTCCGGGTGCGGGTGCCGCCGCTGCGGGAGCGCCCCGACGACGTGCCGCAGCTGGTGCGGCACTTCGAGGCGAAGCTGCGGGCCGGCTCGCCCCTGTCGGACGAGACCGTCGAGATGCTCACCCGCCACGACTGGCCGGGGAACGTGCGCGAGCTGCGCAGCGTGCTCGAGCGCCTGGCGGCCTTCCCCGACCTGGGGGCCGGCGCCATCGCGAAGGCCCTCGGCAAGAACCTCGACGGCGGAGAAGAGAACAGCGGCGCGCGGCTGCGCAGCGAGGTGTCACAACAGCTGCTGTCGCTGCCCTACCACGAGGCGAAGGACCGGGTGCTCGAGAGCTTCGAGAAGACGTACCTGCTCGAGCACCTCAAGGCGGCCAACGGCGTGGTGACGCGCGCCGCCCAGCGGGCCGGGCTCCCGCGCCAGTCGGTGCACCGCATGCTGCGCCGCCTGGGCATCAGCAGCTCGGACGAGTGAAAGCGGACGCCGCGGTCAGGCCGGCAGCCGCGGGAACACCGCTCGGCCGGGCATGAACACGGCGTCGGCCAGCCGGTGCTCACGGCCGTCGCGCCGCAGCCGCAGCGTGCGCTTCATCACGAAGTCGAAGAGCAGCGGGTCGTGCCGGTCGATCTCGTTGAGCCAGGCGCGCTCCGCTGAGGTGAGCAGCCCCAGGTTCTCGATGGCGCGCGTCTGCATCAGGGCGTTGATGGCTGGCAGCGGGTAGTCCGAGCCGTTGAGGCAGCGGCCCTGCAGGTCCGCGTCGGCGAGCACCGTCTCGAGCGGCCGCCCGGCTCGGTTGACGAGGGTGAGCGCCGACGTCTCACCGAAGACCCGCCCGCGCCAGCGCTCTTCGCGCATGAGGCGGACGAAGAGGTCGAAGTTGTCGACGAGGGGCCGGGGCTCGGGCGCGTCGATGTCGGGGTTCTGGCCCAGCGAGGCGCAGTGGGCGACGACGGTGGTGACGCCGTGCTCGAGGGCGCGGCGCAGCAGCAGCGGGTTGCCCAGGCGCTGGCGCTCCTCCGAGTGCACCGCCTTCTCCTCGCCGGCGTGGCTGATGAGGGTGAGCCCGAGGCGCTGCATCGCGGCGTAGAAGGCGTCGCAGCGAGGGCTCGAGGGGTCGATGTTCATCGCGTTGGGCAGCCACTTCACGGCGATGCAACCCAGCGCGGCGGCCCGCTCGAGCGCCTCGACGGCGTCGGCCCGGTAGGGGTGCACCGAGGCGCAGGGCAGGAAGAGGTCCGGCCGCGCCCGGGCGAGCGAGGCGACGTACTCGACGGGCGTGTAGAACTCGGTGTCGTCGGGCAGCACCCGGCCCTGCTCGTCGTGGGCGCGGTCGAAGGCGAAGAGGAGCAGCCGCCCGTGCGGGCGCTGCGTCGACACCAGGCTGGTGAGGCGGTCGACGTACTGCTGGTCGGCGCGGGCGAGGTCGGAAACGCCCGAGGCGTCGAGGTACACGCTGAACTTGAAGTACTCGCCGGGGTTCGAGAGCGACTGCATGCGCTCGCCGACGGTGCAGCCGGTGCCGTCGGCGCCGAGGCCGACGACGTGGACGTGCGCGTCGAGCACCTTCGCCGGGTCGAGCCCCTCCCAGGCCCTCGCGATGAGCGCCAGGGCGTCGTCCGACAGGGGGCCGTCGGGGGGCGCCGGGCGGGCGATGCGGGCGTGCCCGTACCGGAAGCCACTGAAGAGCGCCGCGCCAGAGGCGAGGGCGATGACGCTTCGGCGGGTCACCCGGGACATGAGGGCGAAACTCTACCGTCGCCCGGGCGGCGCCGTCGCGAGCTGCGCGCAGTGGCGCCAAGGGGGGCCTCCACCGGGGCCGACCACCTCACGCGCGCCGGCGGCGGGCGAGGGCCAGCAGGGCGAGGCCGAAGGTGGCGAGCGAGGCGTCGACGGGCACGGCGGCGCACGACGACGTTCCAGGGCCGGGCGCGGCGCCGC
>JADCJJ010000243.1 GCA_020247085.1 Myxococcaceae bacterium
CCAGCAGCGTCACGTGCCCATCGTCGGCCACCATGACGTTCCCGGGCTTCAGGTCGCGGTGGACGTAGCCGCGGGCGTGGAGCGCCGAGAGTGCGGCGGCCACCTGCACCACCAGGGGCAGGGCCCGCTCGAGCGACATGGCGCCCTCGGACTCCATCACCTTCGACAGCGGCCGCCCGCTGACGTAGCGCATCACCATGAAGGGAACGAGCCCGTCGCGCTCGACACCATACAGGTGCGCGAGGTTGGGGTGTTCGATTCGCGCCATGATGCGCGCCTCCTGCTCGAAGCGCGTGCGGTACTCGTCCTGCTCCGCCAGGTTCCGGTGCAGGAACTTCAGGGCCACGGGCCGGTCGACGGCGAGCTCGTTCGCCAGATAGACGCTGCCCATGCCGCCCTGGCCCAGGCGGCGCTCGAGGCGCCACTTGCCCTTCACGACGCGGCCGACGTTCGGGTCGGCGACCACCAGGAGCCGGCCGCAGCGCTCACACGGCTTCAGCATCAGCGGCAGCGGCCCGTCGTGCTGGTCCGTCGGAGCGGTTCGAGCCGGGGCAGGTTCGAGCAGGACTGGCGTGCCGCACGGGCACACCAGGCCCGAGATGGGTGTCTTCACGCCCGTTCGCCGCATCTCGGCCACCTGGTCATGCTCCCGGTTGACGACTCGCTGCTCGAAACCTCAAGGACAGCACGAAGCCGGTGCAAGTCGCAGCCCGGGCGAAGAAGCCCTTCACCTTCGCCGTACGCACACGCGCCTGTTCCACGACGTCAGGGGCAGGGGCCGCCAGCCACACCCGTCACGCGACGCCGCCAACGGAGCCGGAGGCACAGCGTGCGCCACAGGAGGCAAGGCCCGCGAAGCGCTGCGTCAGAGCTCGCGGCTCATCAGCAGCCGCAGCTTGCCGCTCTTCTTCGACACGACGGTGGCGACGGTGGTGAACCCGTTTTTCCGGTAGAAGCTCACCGCGTTGCTGTTGGCGGGGTCGACGCGCAGCGCCAGCGTCTTCCGGTTGAGGTCGCGGGCCACCGAGAGGCCCTTGTCGAGCAGCACGCCGCCGACGCCCTTCGAGCGGAGCTCGCCCTTCACGACGATGTTGCGCAGGTACGCGGCGCCGGGCACCGGGCCGTCGCGCTCGATGGTGACGTAGCCGAGCAGGTTCCCGCTCACCTTCCCGACGTGGATGAAGGGGCGCAGCTTGGTGAGCGCCTCGAGGCTCTCGGCCTGCGTCTCACCGCGGGCCTTCCACGGGTCCGACGTCGAACGAAGCACCGCGAGCGCCTGCATGTCCTCGTCTGAGGGCGCGGCGAACCGGGCCTCCTTGATGTCGGCGAGCAGCGCGTTGAGGTCGGCGACGGGCGGGAGCGCCGCCGGCGCCGCTACGGAGGTGTCGAGCTGTTTGCTGGTCATCGCGTCTCCTTACCTACACTGAGCCGGCCGGGTTCCGCCACACGCCTGCGCCTGCCTCTTTGGTCCGCAGCTTAACCGCGCCGTGGCGCCAGCGGCGACGGCTCTGGTGCGCGACGCGAAGGTCACACCTTTCCCTTCAGCGTGACGCTCTGCGGGGCGATCGGCCCGCGCATTTCAGTGACGTCTGCGTCGTTCGGCGGCACACTTCTTTCTGTGCAACTCAACCACGCGCAACGCGAGCTGACGGTCAAGATCGTCTATTACGGCCCGGGGTTGTCAGGGAAGACGACGAACCTCCAGATGATTCACCAGCGGACGCAGCCCGACGTGCGGGGGCGGCTGCTGACGGTCGAGACGCACGACGACCGCACGCTGTTCTTCGACCTGCTGCCGGTGTTCTTCAGCACGGCGTCGGGCTTCAAGGTGAAGGTGAAGCTGTTCACCGTGCCCGGGCAGGTGATTCACAACGCCACCCGGCGCATCGTGCTGCAGGGCGCCGACGCGGTCGCGTTCATCGCCGACAGCCGCCGCAGCGCCGGCGCCGAGAACAACAGCTATTGGAAGAACCTCAACGAGAACATGCGCGAGAACGGGCTCGACCCGGGGCAGGTGCCCATCGTCATTCAGTTCAACAAGCGCGACCTGCCCGACACGCGGAGCGACGCCGAGCTGGACGAGGCGCGGAAGAAGGGCAAGGAGCCCATCGTCGGCGCCATCGCGATTCGCGGGGTCGGGGTGCTCGAGACGCTGTTCGCGGTGCTGCAGTCGGCGTACCGCAGCATCGAGGCGCGGGCTGGCCTGGCGAAGAACGTCGGGTTGACCGAGCGCGAGTTCCTCACGCAGGTCTTCAAGAACATCGACACCTCGGGCACCGAGCTCGAGCGCCTCTTCCCTCCGAAGGTGAAGACGCCGTGAGGCAGGGAGAGTCGGTCCTCCAGCGCCGCATCTCGCTGACCGAGCTGCTCGACGTCGAGTCCTTCACCGAGGTCGTCAAGGGCTTCGTCGACCTGTACAAGGTCGGCATCAAGGTGTTCGACGAGAAGGGCGGCAAGCTCGCCGACATCAAGGTCGGCAACGGCGACTTCTGCGGCTACGTCTTCAGCTTCCCCGAGGGGCGGCGGCGCTGCACCGCGACGGTGGGCCGGGTGAAGGACGGGCCGGTGGCGCTGTCGCACGGCGCGCGGCTGCCGGTGCTCGAGGTGAGCGACGTGCCGAAGGCGAAGGGCGTGGTGACGGTGCCGTGCTTCACGGGCCTTCGCTACCTCATCCTGCCCATTCACTGGGAGGGCGACTCGCTCGGGCGCGTCGTCTTCGGGCCGTTCTTCCCCGACGACCTCGGCGACTTCCCGCCGGCGTCGCTCAAGGAGATCTCGGAGGGCTTCGACGTCGCCAACGCACGGCGCTTCGTCGAGAAGGTACGGAGGGCGCCCGAGGGCACCATCGCGCGGGTGCTGCTGCACTTCTCGCAGCTCCTGCAGACGCTCCTCTTCGCCGGCCAGAAGATGTTCCTCACCTCGCAGCTCCACATCGAGGCGACGCTCGAGCAGAACCGCGAGCTCGAGGAGAGGAACAAGAAGCTCGAAGAGGTGAACACGAAGCTCAAGGAGCTCGACCGGCTCAAGAGCGCCTTCCTGGCCACCGTGAGCCACGAGCTGCGCACGCCGCTCACCAGCATCATCGGCTACTCCGAGATGCTCACCGAGGGGCTCGCGGGGCCGCTCAACGGTGAGCAGGTCGACTACGTGCGCACCATCATGGAGAAGGGTGAGACGCTGCTGAAGCTCATCACCTCCATCCTCGACATCTCGCAGATCGAAGCGGGCCGGGTCCGGCTCACCTTCGAGCCGATGGACCCGTTCGACCTGGTGAACTCGTCGGTGTCGAGCCTGCGCCCGCAGGCTCAGAAGAAGGGCGTGGTGCTCGAGGCGCGCCTGCCGGCGCGCCCCTTTCAGGCGACTGGCGACCGGGACCGGCTGCGGCAGGTGGTGACGAACCTGTTGACGAACGCCGTCAAGTTCACGCCGAAGGGCGGCACCGTACGCGTGGTGCTGTCCGACCTCGCGCACCAGCCAGACCTGAATGCCCAGGGCTACCGCATCATCGTCGAGGACTCGGGGGTCGGCATTCCCGCGGACCAGTTCGACAAGATCTTCCAGAGCTTCTACCAGGTGGACTCGTCGTCGACTCGCGAGTTCGGCGGCGCCGGCATCGGCCTGGCCATCGTGAAGAGCTTCGTCGAGGGGCACGGCGGTGTGGTGCGGGTGGCCAGCGAGGTCAACCGCGGCAGCCGCTTCTCGGTCATCCTGCCGGCGATTCCGTCGATGCAGGCGCAGGTGTCCATCGCGCCGCCGGTGACGGGCACCGAGGCGCCCGCCGACGACCGGTTCTGAGCGGGCGCCCGCGGGGCCGCGGCTACTGCCGACACAGCTCGGCGGTGCGTTTGTCCCAGTCGATGAGCCCGGTCATGATGGTGTTGGCGATGCCGTTGTCCTCGGTGGACAGGCCGAGGCCGAGGCGCAAATCGCGCCACATCGCGTAGGCGTGGAAGACCTCGCCGGGGCTCCGCTCCCAGTAGAGCTCGATCTGGTAGTCCTGCTCGAAGCCGGTCGCGGGGTCGGGGTTCTTGAACGTCGCCGGGGCGGTGAGCCACGTGCGGGCCACGAGCAGGGGGCCCGGTGACGCGGCGCCCACCGCCGGCACGTGCCGCAGCCCGCCGGCGAGCGTCGAGGTGTAGGGCGCGGTGACGAGCTTCGCGGTCAGCGTGACGTCCCACGAGAGGCTCGGCGCCCGGCGCGCCCGGAACGCGTCGACGTCGCTGGTGTAGGTGCGGGCGTAGGCGTCGTAGGCCTCGGGGTACTGCGCCTTCTGGTCGAGCGCCGAGAGGATGCCCTCGAGCCGCGAGAGGGTGCAGGGGAAGACGTTGGTGACGAAGAAGCCGCGCGCCTTCGCAGGGTCCACGGCGCCGTCGCGGCCGACCACGGCGAGCTCGGCGGGCACGAGCCGGCTGAGGAAGCCGCGCCCGGGCTTGTCCGTGGTGAGGGTGTCGGCCTTGCCGGCGCCCCCGAGCTTCTGCGCCGCCTCGGCCACCTCGGCGTCGGTGGCCTCGACGGACCTCGCCCAGAACCACCGCAGGTTGCCATCGAGGTCTTCGGGGGCGGGCTGCGCCTGGGGCCCGCACGCAGTGAGGGCGGCCAGGGCTGAGAGCAGGACAGAGGCGCGCATGCGCAGCCTCGTACCATGCGGGTGCTGCCGATGAGGAGAGCCCGTGCTACGCGGACGAGATGGCCAACCCCATCGCGACCTTCGAGACCTCGCTCGGCACCTTCACCGCCGAGCTCTTCCAGGACCAGATGCCGCTCACCGTCGGCAACTTCGTCAAGCTCGCGACGAGCGGCTTCTACGACGGGCTGCACTTTCACCGCGTCATCAACAAGTTCATGCTCCAGTTCGGCTGCCCCTTCTCGAAGGACCCGGCCAGCCCCCGCGCCGGCACCGGCGGCCCGCCGTGGGGCGACATCAAAGACGAGTTCACCGCCAGGCTCTCGAACGAGCCGATGACGCTCTCGATGGCGAACACCGGCCAGCCGAACTCGGGCGGCAGCCAGTTCTTCGTCAACACCGTGCACAACCACTACCTCGACTGGTTCACCCCCGGCGCCTCGCGGCACCCGGTCTTCGGCAAGGTCGTCACCGGCCAGGACGTCGTCAAGAAGATCGAGACGACGCCGACCGACGCGAACGACCGGCCGCGCACGCCGGTGAAGGTCATCAAGGTGACGGTCGCCGGCGTCTGACGCGCGGACCCTGGCGGTCGCGCCGCTGCCGACGGGAGTGCTTGCCTTGAGGTGGGCGCTGCCTCCATCGTGACCGCATGTCCTCTCTTTTTGCGTGGCAGCGGTACGTGAAGCACCTCTGCGTGGTCGACGCCGTGGGCCTCACGCTCGACGTCTCGAAGATGCGCTTCTCGGACGCGTGGTTCGCCGGCATGCAGGCGCCGCTGGCGAAGGCCCTCGACGACATGGCGGCGCTCGAGGCCGGGGCCATCGCCAACCCTGACGAGGGCCGCCGCGTAGGGCACTACTGGCTGCGCGCCCCGGCGCTCGCTCCGCCCGCCGAGGCTGCCGCCATCACGGCGGCGCTGGCGCAGGTGAAGGCCTTCGCCCGAGACGTGCACGCCGGCCGCGTCACCGCGCCGTCAGGCCCGCGCTTCACCGACGTGCTGCTCATCGGCATCGGCGGGTCGGCGCTGGGCCCGCAGCTGGCCAGCGACGCGCTGGGCACGCCCCGTGACGCGATGCGCCTGCACTTCTTCGACAACACCGACCCCGACGGCTTCGACCGCGTCCTGGCCCGCCTCGAGGGGCGGCTCGCTGGGACGCTCACCGTCGTCATCTCGAAGTCCGGCGGCACGAAGGAGACGCGCAACGGCATGCTCGAGGCGAAGGCCGCCTACGCGCGCGCGGGGCTCGCCTTCGAGCGGCACGCCGTCGCCGTCACCAGCGAGGGGAGCGAGCTCCACGCCCTCGCCGCCCCGTGGCTCGCCCGCTTCCCCATGTGGGACTGGGTGGGGGGCCGCACCTCGCAGCTGTCGGCCGTGGGGCTGCTCCCGGCGGCGCTGCAGGGCCTCGACATCGACGGCCTGCTCGAGGGGGCGCGCCTCGCCGACGTGGCGACGCGCTCGAGGGCGCTCAGCGAGAACCCGGCCGCCCTGCTGGCGCTCATGTGGCACCACGCGACGGGCGGGCGCGGCGAGAAGGACCTGGTGGTGCTGCCGTACAAGGACCGGCTGCTGCTGCTCTCGCGCTACCTGCAGCAGCTCGTCATGGAGTCGCTCGGCAAGGAGAAGGACCTCGCCGGCGCCGTCGTGCACCAGGGCCTGGCGGTGTACGGCAACAAGGGGTCGACCGACCAGCACGCCTACGTGCAGCAGCTGCGCGAGGGCGTTCCCAACGTCTTTGTCCTCTTCATCGAGGTGCTCAAGGACCGCGAGGGCCCCTCGCTCGAGGTCGAGCCGGGCGTCACCGCTGGAGACTACCTGCTGGGCTTCCTGCTCGGTACCCGCGCTGCCCTCGACGAGACGGGCCGGGAGTCGATGACCCTCACCATTCCCGACGTGTCGGCGCGGTCGCTGGGGGCCCTCATCGCGGTCTTCGAGCGCGCCGTCGGCCTGTACGCCTCGCTCGTGGGCGTCAACGCGTACCACCAGCCTGGCGTCGAGGCCGGGAAGAAGGCGGCGACGGGGGTGCTGTCGCTGCAGCAGCGGGTGGTGGCCGCGCTCGACGCGACGCCTCGCACTGCCGGCGAGCTCGCCGAGAAGGCGCAGGCGCCGGACGTCGAGACGGTGTTTCAGGTGTTGCGCCACCTCGCCGCCAACGGCCGCGCCAAACGGCAGGCGGCCGCCGTGTGCGTCGCCGACCGGTTCTTCCGAGACTGACGGGGTGAGCGCTGACGCTCGCCTGAAGGGGCCGCGCCTCCAGTCACGGGGGGCCCGAACCCCACCTGAGGCAAAAGCGACCGGAGGGCTCGACTCTGGTCGTGCGATGAGTTCATAATGGCTACATGAGGCCTAAGATTCCTCTTCGGGGCCGGGGGCTCCGCATCGGGCTTACGCTCATCGAGGCCATGTTGGTCGTCGCCATCATTGGTATCCTTGCGGCCGTCGCCCTGCCCAATTTCATCCGGTTCCAAGCGAAGGGCAAACAGTCGGAGGCAGGCATCAACCTCAAAGCTGTCTTCACTGCGCAAAAGGCCTCGTTCTCGCATCTGAACGGCTTCTGGAGTGACGTCTCGGCGATCGGTTTCTCGGTCGAACGTGGCAATCGGTACCTCTACGATCTCGGCCCCACCTCAACCACAGTCGAGGGAGGTAGCGAGGGCACCTGTGGAAACCTCGTCGTCGACCGTACGATGGTGGCCGTGGGTGTCATGGCCGGAGACTGCGGCTATTCGGCCGACACCGTGAAGCACGGAGATACGTTCGATGCGATGACGCTGCGCGCCCTCGCGGAGGCGGACCGGCTGCCGCTCTCGCTGATGTCGCAGGTCGGGCTGAATGCCGACCTGATGGCCGCGGGCGTCAACGGAATGGACTGCCCGAACTGTGACTTCGCTGCGGTGGCCATCAGCAACATCGACAACGACCCGGGCGCTGACGTCTGGTGGATCTCCTCGCAAACCATCGAGACCCCGGACATCGTGGGGTGCCCGCCCGGGAGGACGGTGATGGCGGGTAATGCCTTCCCGGGTGGCTCTCCCGTGCCAGTCGTCAACGACGTCTGCTTCGAAAGCATGTAGCCCCAGCGTCGGTGTCGCGCTTGCCGTGCAAGGCACAGCGACGCCCGCCGTTGAACGAAGCCGCTCCGCGGCAGCAGGAGGCTGAGGTGGTCGCGTAGCGTGGCTGGTCGAACCGACGTCCTGGCGTGCGCCTGGTTGGCGAGGGCGGTCAGAACTTCGGTACGCGGATAGCGGCTGCCGCAGGGCAGACGGGGGCCTCGGCGCTGGCAGGCGCTTGAGCGTCGACACTCAGCAGTTCGACGTTGGCGGGTCAGCCGTGGCGTGAAGGGACATCCACCGCTCGACGTGCGCAGCGAGTCGTTCGCCGCGGCGGCAGGCCGTCTGAGCGTGAGAGGCGAGGACAGCGTGGGCGAGGGAATGAGCTTCCGAGCGATGGCAGCCACCAATCTTCCGCACGACGACGGCACCGCGGAGCTCTTGCTCGGCTCGGTTGTTGGTGGGCGGGATGGCAGCGTCGTCGAGGAAGGCGAGCAAGGCGTTCTGATGCTTGTGGACGTGCTTGGCCAGCTTGAGGTTTTCGCCGTCGGTGAAGTCGCCGGCCACCAGGGCGCGCACCGACTGGCGCACTTCGGCAACGGCCTCACGGTAGAGCGGCCTACGAAGTTCGTCGCGCCTGCGCCCGAGCTCAATCGCGTGCTGAAGGGTTTTTTGCAGGGCGCGCGGGAAGGCCACGGCGCGGCCCTCGGCGTCCACCACCATGTCGCGGCAGCGGCGGATGATGTGGCCGTTGCACTGCGCCCGCTTGAAGCCGTGCTCGGACAGCTTGTCGAGCGCCGGCAAGCCGTCAGAAACCAGGCGCCCGGCGAAGTTCTCTCCAAGCACCTCGAGCACCACGGCCGCGCTCCGCCGGTAGTCGATGACGTAGACGGTGGTGTCGGCGTTGCAGAAAACCCACAGCCACGCGCGTCGACGCTGAATTCGCCAGCCCGTCTCATCCGAGTGCACCAGCGGGCTCGACCGCAGCTCTTCCACCAGCATCAGGGAGTCGGGCGTCGCCTTGTCCGAGAGGCGGCGTACGGCCTGCACCAGGGCGCCATGACTGACGGGCAGCCCAAGGTACCTCCCGAAGAGCTCCGAGATGTCCCGGTACGGCACGCCCTGCCGCGTCTTCAACTCGACCACCAACGCCGTCGCTTTGGGGCCCAGCGAGACGGCCGCTGCGCCTCCCGCCTTCGAGACCTGCCGGGGGTGCACGCTGCGTACGTGCTTGCGGCACCGCCGACACCACCCCCGCTCGGTGAGAATCCGCAGCACGTGAGCCCGGATTTCCGGAAGGTCGACGACGTACTGAATCAACTCCTCGACGTCGAAGACCGGCTCGCCGCAGCAGGGACAGCCGTCGAGCCTCGCTTCCACCGACTCGTCGAACTGCGACGGTGGGGGCGGTACGCACCCTCGTGGCCAGGCTTCCGGCCGGCTCGATTCTTGTCCTTCTTCTCGCCGTCGCGGCCGAACGGGTGCGCTTGCCGCTTGCCCCTCCTCGCGCGCTCCTGAAGTTGCTCGATGATGCGCCGCAGTTCCTTGAGCTCGTTCCGCAGCGCGGCGTTCTCCTCGCGCAACGCGGCGTTCTCGCGCTCCAGTTGCTCGATGCGGACGTCTCGGGGCTCGCGCTCGCTCACCGTGATGCACAGGGACCATACTCAAGGCCCCCGTGTCCAACCCGCTCAGGCGCTCAACTGAATGAACCGATCGCCTACGCTGATCGTGCCGCTATCCACGTACGAGGGGGTTGCCGGGCCGTTCGCCATCGATGTGAAGCGTTTCGAGCGGGGCGACCCCGACACGTTGTTTCGCCTGCTCGTCTCCACAGTCATGTTCCAGCGAAGACGGGACGTCGTAATCTTCCGATTCCAGCTGTCGTTGACCGCGCTGTTTCGTGATCAACCGGCGGTGGCAGACCTGACTGCGTGCTCGGCGCCGGGCCGGAGTTGGTCGACGTGCGCGGTGAGCACCCCGGTGTGGTTGGCCGAAAACTTCCCCCTTCAGGCAACCGGCGCTGTCGTTGGCGACGCCCGCGAGCATGGGGCTGG
>JADCJJ010000244.1 GCA_020247085.1 Myxococcaceae bacterium
CCTCTTCCAGCACCGAGTACGGCTTCACCTCGGTGCCGTCACCGACCGTCGAGTGCGTCAGCACCGAGCCCTGCCCGATGGTGACGCCCGAGCCGATCTCGCACCCGCCCGAGATGGAGACGTTGGGCCCGATGGTGGTGTCGGGGCCGATCTCGACGCCCTCGTCGATGAACGTCGTCGCCGGGTGCACCAGCGTGACGCCGGCCTTGAGGTGGCGCAGGTTGATGCGGGCGCGCAGGGCCTCGCAGCGCTCGGCCAACTCGGCCAGGTCGTTGACGCCCTCGACCTCGCGCGCGTCAGCCTCGACGACGGCGACGTCTCCGGCGGCCGCGGCCTTCTGGACGATGTCGGTGAGATACAGCTCACCCTGTGCGTTCTGCGGCGTCAGGCGCTCGAGGGCGCCCCAGAGGAAGCGCGCGTCGGCGAGGTAGAGGCCGGCGTTGATCTCGCCGATGAGCCGCTGCTCCGCCGTCGCGTCCTTGTGCTCGACGACGCCCTCGACCCGCTGCCCCGCGCCGCGCAGCACGCGCCCGTAGCCGGCCGGGTTGGGCGGGCGGCACGTCACCATCGCCAGCGGCCCCTTGCCGGCGCGGTAGGCCGACACGAGGCGCGTCAACAGCTCGGCGGTCAAGAGCGGCACGTCGCCGTAGAGAATGAGGACGGGCCCCGAGAACCCGGTGAGCGCGCCCCGGGCGGCGGCCACGGCGTCACCGGTGCCGCGCTGCTGCGCCTGGGTGGCGAAGGCGAGCGCCTGACCCTCGAAGGCCGCGGCCAGCGCCGCCTGCACCTGCTCGCCCTGGTGGCCCACCACGGCCACCACCTGCTGACAGCCGGCCTCGAAGGCGCGCGTGATGGGGTAATGCGCCAGCGGCCGGCCAAGCAGCGGGTGGAGCACCTTCGCCTTCTCGGACTTCATGCGCGTGCCCTTACCGGCACACAGCACGACGGCTGCGAGGGGGGAATTCATGCGGCGTCGTCTGTCAGAGCGGGAGGCGCGGGGTCAAGCACCTGCGACGCCCGCGCTCCTCAGTGGGGCCGGGGCTTCACCGGCGCGGCCACCGCCGACGACGCCGGACGCTCCGCGTTCACCTGCACACGCAGCTCGCCCGTGCCCGGCAACGCCGCAATCACGAACCGGGGCTTGAGAAACACCGTCGTCTCCATCGGTCCTGCTCCTCGCTGGGCTGCGGCTCGGCCTGCCCCCACAGCACCAACCGTGACGCGCATCCCATGCAAAGGACGAACCGACCATGGCGACCTTGAGATTTCAGCACCTTTCATCACTTCAACCTCCCCACGCGCCGTGACAGACATGGCGCTGCTGCCACACCTGCGTTCAACGTAGGCGCTGACCCGCCATTCACCCGCCATGTGAAACCTGCGTGTGTCGTCAACCCCTCGCACCGCGCCGGTTGACAATGGGCGTGGGGCTCCGTAGCCACGTGTCTCCCATGGCCACCCCCGAGCCCTCCGTCACCCGACCGCCGACGCCAGCCCCTCATGGCAGCCCTGCCCCCGCCGCCGTGTCGCTGCGGCACGACTGGACGGTGGCCGAGGTGAAGGCGCTGCACGAGCTGCCGCTGCTCGACCTGGTGTACCGGGCGCAGACGGTGCACCGCGCGGTGTGGAAGGACAACAAGGTGCAGCTGTGCAGCCTGCTGTCCATCAAGACCGGCGGCTGCCCCGAAGACTGCGCCTACTGCCCTCAGGCTGCCCGCTACGACACCGGCGTCAAGGCCGAGAAGCTGATGCAGGTGGGCAGCGTGCTCGAGAGCGCGAAGCAGGCGCGCGCCGCCGGGGCCACCCGCTTCTGCATGGGCGCCGCCTGGCGCGAGGTGAAGGACGGGCCGCAGTTCGACGCGGTGCTCGACATGGTGCGCGGCGTGAAGGCCCTCGGCATGGAGGCCTGCTGCACCCTGGGCATGCTGAGCGAGTCACAAGCGAGGCGCCTGAAAGAGGCCGGGCTCGACGCCTACAACCACAACCTCGACACGGGCGAGAGCCACTACGGCGACATCATCTCGACGCGCACCTACCAGGACCGGCTGCGCACGCTCGGCCACGTCCGTGACGCCGGCATCGAGGTGTGCTCGGGCGGCATCATCGGCCTCGGCGAGTCCATCGAGCAGCGCTGCGAGATGCTCGTCACGCTGGCCAACCAGCCGAAGCACCCCGAGTCGGTGCCCGTCAACGCCCTCGTCGCCGTCGAGGGCACGCCCCTCGAGGGGCAGCGGCGCGTCGACTTCACCGAGCTGGTGCGGATGATCGCCACCGCCCGCCTCGTCATGCCGGCGTCGATGGTGCGCCTGTCGGCTGGCCGGCTCCAGCTGTCCGAGGAGGCGCAGCTGCTGTGCATGATGGCCGGCGCCAACAGCATCTTCTTCGGCGAGAAGCTGCTCACCACGGCCAACCCCGGCTTCACCGACGACATGGCGCTGCTCGAGAAGGCCGGCGTCACGCCGCTCGAGCCGGCGGTCGACAAGCCCGTCGCGCAGTGACGATGCGAGGCCTCGACGCCTTCGCGGCCGACGCGCTCGCGGCCCTCGAGGCGCGCGGGCTGCGGCGCACGCTCGAGCCGCTGTCGGGCCCGCAGGGCGCCGTCGTCGTCGTCGACGGGCGGCCCCTCGTCTCCTTCTCGTCGAACGACTACCTGGGCCTCGCGAACCACCCCGCCGTCACCGCCGCGGCCCGGGCGGCACTCGAGGGCTTCGGCCTGGGCGCCGGGGCGTCGCGCCTCGTCACCGGCGGCACCACCGGGCACCACGCGCTCGAGGCCGAGCTCGCCGCCTTCGAGGGCACCGGCGCGGCGCTGCTCTTCAATTCGGGCTACGCAGCCAACACCGGGGTGCTCCCGGCGTTGCTCGGCGAGGGCGACGTCGTCTTCTCCGACGCGCTCAACCACGCCTCGCTCATCGACGGCTGCCGCCTGTCGCGGGCGCGCGTCGTCGTCTACCCGCACCGTGACGTCGGCGAGCTGGCGCGGCTCCTCACCGCGCACCGGGGCCGCCGGCGCCTCGTCGTCACCGACTCGGTGTTCTCGATGGACGGCGACCTCGCGCCGCTCGAGGCCCTGTCGCGGCTGTGCGTCGACCACGACGCGGCGCTGTACGTCGACGAGGCCCACGCCACCGGCCTCTACGGGGCGAGGGGCGCGGGGCTCTGCGAGGCGACGGGCGTTCGCCCCGACGTCGTCATGGGCACGCTGTCGAAGGCGTTTGGGGCCAGCGGCGCCTACGTCGCCACCTCACAGGTGGTGCGGGAGCTGCTGGTGTCGACGGCCCGGCCCCTCGTCTTCTCGACGGCCCTGCCGGCGGCCGTCGTCGCCGGCGCCCGGGCCGCGCTCTCGCTGGTGCAGACCGACGCGGCACGCCGGGAGACGCTCTGGCGCCACGTGCGCCGCTTCGCCGAGGGCGCGCGGCGGCTCGGCTTCGACGTGGCTCCGAGCTCGGCCATCTTCTCGCTCGTCCTCGGCGCGCCCGAGGCGGCGCTCGCGGCGAGCCAGGCGCTGCGCGACCGCGGCCTGCTGGTGAAGGCCATTCGCCCGCCGACGGTGCCTGCGGGCACCAGCCGGCTGCGGGTGTCATTGTCGGCCGCGCACACCGACGCGCACGTCGACGCGCTGCTCGACGCCCTCGCCGTCACCGGCGTGCGGCCCGCGCCGGCGCCCGCGCGGCCGGCGACGCCCTCGCGCACCGCGGCGCTGCTGGCGGCCGACCGCGCGCACGTCTGGCACCCCTTCACGCAGATGCAGCAGTGGCCCGACGACGAGCCCCTCGTCATCGAGCGGGCTGAAGGCAACTGGCTCGTCGACACCGAGGGCCGCCGCTACCTCGACGCCATCTCGTCGCTGTGGGTCACCGTGCACGGCCACCGCCGGCCCGAGCTGGACGCGGCGGTGCGGGCGCAGCTCGACAAGGTGGCCCATTCGACGCTGCTGGGCCTCGCCTCGGTGCCCAGCATCGAGCTGGCGCAGCGGCTGGTGCAGAAGGCCCCTGAAGGCCTCGCGCACGTCTTCTACTCCGACTCCGGCAGCACGGCCGTCGAGGTGGCCGTGAAGCTGGCCTACCAGTACTGGCAGCTGTCCGGCCGCCCGGAGAAGCGGCACTTCGCGACGCTGAGCGAGGCCTACCACGGCGACACCCTCGGCTCGGTGAGCGTGGGGGGCATGGACCTGTTCCACGAGCGCTTCCGGCACCTGCTCTTCCCCGTCGAGCGCCTCCCCACGCCGCACGCCTACCGCTGGCCGGGGCGCGACGTGCTGGGCGAGGCGCTGGCCGCCGCCGAGCGGCTCTTCGAGGCGCAGGGCGACGAGCTCGCGGGGCTCGTCGTCGAGCCCCTCGTGCAGGGCGCTGCCGGCATGCTGCTGCAGCCCGCCGGTTACCTGAAGGGCCTCGAGGCGCTGTGCCGCAAGCACGACGTGCTACTCATCTGCGACGAGGTGGCGACGGGCTTCGGGCGCACCGGCACGCTGTTCGCGGTCGAGCAGGAGGGCGTGCGGCCCGACCTGCTGTGCCTCGCCAAGGGCCTCACCGGCGGCTACCTGCCGCTGGCGGCCACGCTGGCCACCGACCGCGTCTACCAGGCCTTCCTCGGCCCCTTCGCCGAGGCGAAGACGTTCTTCCATGGGCACACGTACACGGGGAACCCGCTCGCCTGCGCCGCAGCCCTGGCCTCGCTCCAGCTGTTCGACGCCGATGGCACGCTCGAGCGCATGAAGCCGGTGGTGCAGGTGCTGGCCGAGGGCCTTGAGCGCCTCGCCCGGCACCCCCACGTCGGCGACGTGCGCCAGCGCGGCCTGATGGTGGGCGTCGAGCTGGTGAAGGACCGCGCCACGAAGGAGCCGTTCTCGTTCGCCGAGCGCATGGGCTTCAGGGTGTGCCTCGAGGCGCGGCGCCACGGCGTCTGGCTCCGCCCGCTGGGCAACGTCCTCGTGCTGATGCCGCCGCTGTCGCTCTCGGTCGGCGAGGCCCACCTGCTCCTCGAGGCGCTCGAGCGCAGCCTCGCCGCCGTCTTCCCCGAGGCGCGGCGCTGACCGCACCTCACCGGCCCAGGACGAGAATGGGCATGACGCTCTGAAAGTCGTCCGTCCACACCAGCGTCGAGCGGGGCGGTCCCCTGGCGTCGTCGCCGGCGCGCGCGACGACGTCGCGGAGCAGCGCCTCGTCGGCCGACGCCAGCACCCACGTCGACAGCATCGCCAGCTCGCCCCGCCGGCCGGCCACCACCACGAAGGGCAGCCCCACCTTCGCCAGCACGCCCGAGGCCACCTCGACGAGCGCGAGGTACCGGTTGCTGACGTGAATCGCCAGCAGCCCGCCGGGCGTCAGCCGCTGGCGGTACAGGGCGAGCGCCTCGGTGGTGAGCAGGTGCGCCGGCACCGAGTCTCCGGAGAAGACGTCACAGACGAGGACGTCGACGGGGACACGGCCGGCCGCCACGTCGGCGACGAGCGCGCCTCTCGCCTCTCCCTCGCGCACCGTCACCGTGGCCCGCGAGTCGCCGACGAACGAGAAGCGCGCGGAGGGACCCGAGGCGAGGGTGATGACGTCGGGTGACAGCTCGATGAACTCGACCTGGTCGCCCGGCTCGAAGAGCGCGGCGGCGACGCCGATGCCGAGCCCGAGGGCCTGCGCGGTGACCGGCCGCCCCAGCCGCGCGTGCAGCGCCGCGAGGCCCACGCCGAGCCCGCTGGTGCGCGTGAAGTAGGCCGTCGGCTCGCGCCGCTGGTCGGGCGCCTGCAGCTGGAAGCCGTGCATGGTGTCACCGTGCCGCAGGGCGAAGGCGTGAAAGGGCGTGCCGGGCTCGTTCTCTTCCTGCACGCGCACCACGCCGTACCCGGAGCGGAGCGACTCGCGCTGCCCCTCGGTGCCCCGCAGCCACAGCCCCAGCGCCGCGAGGCTCGCCACGGCGCCCGCGGTGGCCACCCACCGCTTGGGCTCGCCACGCGGCCACGCGATGACCATCGCGCCCGCGAGCAACACCAGCGACAGCGGCAGCTCGTAGAAGTCTTCGAACACCACCGGCGCGGCGAGGCTCACCACCGCGGTGCCCAGCGCGCCCCCGGCGGCGACGGCCAGGTAGAAGGCCGACAGCCGCGCTGGCTCGGGCCGCCGCTCGTGCAGCTCCGCGTGGAGCCACCAGCACCCGCCGAACAGGGTGAGGCCGAAGCCGAGCAGCGACAGGCCCACGTCCACCTCGGGGCGCACGGCGGTGATGACCACCTGCGCCACCAGCCCCAGCGTCGTCAGCGTCGCCGACAGCAGCGGCCGCCGCAGCGCCGGGCCCCCGAAGCCGACGATGAAGCTGCAGAGATACAGCGCGAGGGGGAAGGCCCACAGCAACGGTGTCGGGGTCAGCTCCTGGCACAGCGCGTTCGTCGCCGACGACAGCAGCGCCGTGCCGAGGGCGGGCAGCACGAACCACGACGCGCGCATGCGGCCCGCGCGCCGCTCCGCCGGGGCCGCCGAGGTGCCGCGCAGGGTGAGAGCGAGCGCCACGAGGTACCCGACGAAGCCCACCGTCAGCCCGACGGCCTGCGCGCGCAGACCGGTGAGCGGCTCGATGACGACGGGGTAGAGCAGCAGCGCCAGCAGCGCGCCGCCGTTCGACACCGCGTAGAGGCGGAAGGTGGCGTCACCGCGCGAGGCCGACACCGACGCCGAGACGAGCGAAGCGGTGGTGGACAGCACGAGGAAGGGCAGCGCCGTGGTGCGGGCGAGGAACAGCAGCACGTCGCCCACGGTGCCGTTCCAGCTCGTCGAGTCGGGGACGAGCGGAGCCCCCCAGGCGCCCCACTGCCACAGCAGCGACGCCAGCGCGGCCCCCCCGAGGCACAGCTGGGCCAGGGCGTGGCGGCGCGGCGCGACGCGGGTCGCCAGCACGTGGGCCCAGCCGTAGCCCGCCACCAGCATCACCTGGAAGAAGAGCAGGCACGCCGTCCACACGGCGGCGCTGCCCCCGAAGCGCGGCAGCGCGATGCGCCCCACGAGCAGCTCGAGCACGAAGAGGAGCCAGGCGCTCCAGAAGACCGTGAACGTCGGCAACACCCGCACGGGGCGCATCATGCCGTCTTCGCGCCCGCCCCGCTCTCGTTCCGCGCAGCCGTCAGCGCCCGGCACCCGAGAACTTCTCGACCTCGATGAAGTCGATGCCCGCCAGCGCCGACCCACCGTCAGTCGATGCCTTGTCGCCAATCATCGCCGCGCTCGCCGGCTTCACCGTCACGCCCAGCTTCGCCGAGACCTGGTCGAGCGCGCCCTCGAAGGCCTTCACGCTGGGCTTGGCCGCAACGTTGCGCACCACCAGCACGCCCATCGCCTCGAGCGGCGCGTACCGCGGCCGGGTCTGGGCCGTGTATTGCTTGTTGGAGAGCACCGCGAGCTCGAACCCGTCGGCCTGGAGCTGCTTCATCATGGCCAGCGACGACGCTGGCAGGGAGGTGGCGTCTTTCACCGCGAGGGTGTCGTCGAAGTCGAACACCAGCAGGCCCCGCCGCTTCGTCCCGTCGGGCAGGGTGAAGGGCTTCACGTCGACCACCTCGAGGAGCGCGTCACGGCTCAGCTTCTCGAGGTGCGCCGACCGCTCGCCCACCCCGAACAGGTTGAGCAGCTTGAGCTTGAGGAACGCCCCCGCCTTCCGCAGCGAGAACCCCTCTCGGTCGTTGTCCTTCGGGACCGGCACGGCCCGGGGGGCCACCGTCACCTTCGCCTGAACCGTCGCCCTGGCCGCGAGGGGAGGCCTCCCGACGAGCGGAGCAACGACGGGACGCCTCGAAATCGTAAGTGAAGTCATGGGGTTTGGGTGCCTGTGGTGAGGGGACCCTCAATTGTCGCCAGGCGGCCGGTGTGGGCGCAGCGGCCGAACGTCAAGCGCGTCGGCAAGTTCTCACGTCGCGAGACTCACGGCGGGGCCCCAGCTCCGCGCGCAGGCGCCTTGGCCTTCTGCGGGAGCGGCAGCGTGCGCGAGCGCGGCTTCGTCATCGCGAAGACGGCGTTCGCCACCGCCGGCGCCAAGACCGGTACGCCGGGCTCTCTGTTGCCAGACGGTGGCCCGTCGCCCGCCGGCACGTGCGCCTCGAGGCGCGGCACCGCGTCGAAGCGCAGCAGCGGGTCGTCGTGGAAGTTCGACTGCTGCACCCGGCCCTTCTGGAGCGTCACCTGCTGCAGCAGCGCCGCCGACAGCCCGAAGATGGCGCCCCCCCTCGAGCCGCGCGCGCACCACGTTGGGGGTTCACCACCAGCCCGCAGTCGGCGCTCGTACAACGCCCCTCACGCACCGGCGCCCCTGCGCTCACCTCATCCAGGCCTTCGTCTGCCTCCGAGGCCAGTTCCGCCTCCGGCTGGCCACCGTCAGAGAATCAACGCCCGTTCCACGCTCCGGACGCCCTGCACTGCCTCCTGGCCCCCGCCTCGGTTCCGCGCTTCCTGTCGTTTCTCCCTTCTCCGTCTTCCGGGTGACGGCGACTTCCGCGGGCGGCTGAGCGTGACCTGAATCTCGGGTGGTCCTCCCCGACTGGAGCCCGTGCTCCGCTCGATTCTGCCGGCACTGCTCATCATCTCCAGTGACTGCGCGCTTCATCACGCGCGCCTCGACTCGACCCGTGACCTCGTCATCATCCGTCAGGGCGCTGGAAGGTGTGGCCCCATCGGCATTCGCTGCGCCTCGCTGGGGTGAATCGGCGCGCGTGTCCGTCACCGCGCCGACGCCGGTAACTTGAGAAGCGCGCCTGCACGTCGACGGTCGAGCGTACCCGCTTCGGCAGTTCGCGGCGGCGCCTTCGAACGAAGCTCCGGGAGACGTGGCTGTCGCGGGCGGTCGGGTCTCGGCCGAGCTGCCTGCGGTGGTGCCGTTGCCGATGTCGAACACGCAGACCATCGTGCTCGACACCACGCGGACGAATGAACGCCGCGACGTTTCGGCAGCGCCTGGTTCAGGGCACGTCATCTCCATCGCGCTCGCTGGACTGCGCGCCGAACAAGGCTCGCGCAAGGGCGTGGGCTTCGCCGACGCGCTGAGCGCATTCAAGCCGACCGTCGACGAGCGCCTCTCGCTGTCCCTCATGGACCCCGTCATCCTGCCCAGCTTCGGCGGGCTCTTCGTGACGGCCTTCCGGGGCGAGGCTCCGGAGGACCTGCGCTTCGTCGTCCACGCGCTGGCGTGAGTCGGCGCGACGTTCTTCTTTTCGCGCTTTACCGCAGAGTCAGACACGCTGACGGGATCGAGCGACTGGAGCGCCCCCCGAGGCACCGCCTCGCCGACGTCCTGGAGGACGAGCAGCCCCGGCTCCGGTGCCCCGTCAGCCTCCTCGGGGCACTGCGCCGGGGGCGGGGGCGGTGGCGCCAGCTCCAGCTGGTAGCGAGCAATCCGAATCTCCCGCTGCCAAGGCGAGTCGACCGAAGTCGATCTGCTTGCGCTCGAGGTTGAGGTTGACGTCCAGCAGCCGCACTGGGACCGGAGCGCCAACCGAGAGCGCCGAACAGGTGAGCTCCCGACGTGGGACCGCAGACTTGCGTCGCAGCCCTTCGTTGCGCCTCGTTCAGCGACTCGCAACAAGCCCGCCCTGGAGAGCCCGGACTCAGAGGCGGTGGGTCGCCCAGCGAGACGGCGCCATGCCTCGCCAGCGGCGGAAGGCGCGCGTGAAGCTCGAGGTCTCTCGGTAGCCCAGCTGCGCACCGACAGACGTCACGTCGAGCCCGGCCTCCAGCAGCCGCTCGGCCTCTTCGGCCCGATACGCGTCGAGGATCTCGGCGAAGCTCGTGCCTGCCTCGGCGATGCGCCGGTGGAGCGTACGAACGGACACACCGAGGCTCTCGGCCACCGCCTTCGAGCCCTCGACGCCGTCCGCGAGGCTGAGCCGCAGTCTGCTCCTGACCGCGGCTTCAATCTCGCTCATGGCCTCGCCGAGGCCCACGTGTGGGACCAGCGCCACCATCGCTCGCTGAAGGGCCGGGTCGGCGGTCCTCATCTTCGCCTCGACCCCCGGGGCCCCGAAGGTGACCGACGCGTGTCTGGCGCCCGTCGCCACCCGCGTGCCCGCGAGCGCTTCGAAGGGGCCTGCTGCGGACTTCCGTCGAAGAGACACGGCGGTCGCCCGAAGTGGAGGCGTGCACAGCATTCGCAACCTCGCGATGGTGACTCCGAGCGTCAGCTCGTCATCGTCGAGGGTCGCTCCGCCCCGGTCCATCACGATGACTCGAGGGCTTTCGTCGCGGCCCTCGAGCGAGAGCTCGAAGCCGAAAGCCACGAGGCGGAAGTGCTTCACGAGCGAGGAGAGCGCAGCGCCGCAGGTGGCAGCGCTGCCGATGAGGAAGTCGAACATGCCGAACGCGCCGAAGGGCATCGACAGACCAACCTCGAACGCCAGCTCAGGGGCCGGCCGCTGCTCGCGCGCGGCCACCCAGAGCGCCTGCCAGACCTTGTCGGGGAGCATGCGCGCGGGGTCGTCGAGCGCGCCTGAGAGGTCACAGCACGCGCGCACCCGGTCGACGTCGAGCCCGACGGCGGCAAAGCCTCGGAGCAGCGCACCTGCGGCAACTTCGGGGACCTGCGACTTCGGCTTCATCGGCGAGCGCTCCAGCACGGCGTGGCACGAAAGGACAACGGGGCGGGCAAGCAGGCGGGGAGTCGAACGCGTACTTCTCATACCAGACCAGCCACCGCGCGGTTGGGCCGCGCTCCCCGCTCGAACCCTCGGAGTTCCTCATGTCTTCGGCCGCCTCCCGTCACGCTGTGCCACTCCCCACGAAAGCCTCGCATGGACAAGCGCTCGAAACCCTCGTGCGCGCGTTCATCACCGACCCGATGTTCACCTTCATCTTTCAGCGCCCGGAGCAGCGCGAGCACGACCTGCGTCGGCTCTTTGCCGGCTCTCTTCGTCACGCAGCGCACGTCGGCGGCGTGTCGGTGGTCGACGAGGGCCTCGGGGTTGCGCTGTGGACGCCGCGCGACTCGATGAGCGTCTCGTTCACGGCCGCCTGGCGCGCGGGCATGCTCACCCTGCCCTTCACCGTCGGGCCGAGTTCGTTTCGTCGCCTCGACCGCTTCGAGCACGAACTCGACGGACACACCCGGACCGCCGCCGGGAGCGATTTCGCGTACGTGTGGCTGCTCGGAGCGCACCCCGACGCCCAGGGCCGGGGCCTCGGCCGGGCGGCCCTGGAGCGCGCGCTCACGTCGATGCGCGAGCGCGGCTTCACGCGCTGCGTGCTGCGCACGCAACAGCCTCGCAACGTCTCGCTCTACCGCCACCTCGGCTTCCATGAGCTCGCGCGGCACACCCCGGGGTGGGCCCCGCTCGAGACCGTCATCTTCGGTCGCGACCTTTGATGCCGGCTTCAAGCGAAAGGACTGTGCCATGGGCGTCATCGACCGCATTCACGCCGATGAACCAGGCGGCGCGCGCCTGGTCAGGCGACTGCTGCTGGTGGGGTCGGCGCTGCTCGCAAGCGCGGGTGCGTTGGCGCTGACGTGGGCCTCTCCCCGGTCCACCAGCCCGCTGACTCGGCACGCCCTCTCGAGACCGCTCGTGTTCGAGGGTCGCGTCGCCGAACGGCTGCGCGCGGGGCCGTACCTCTACCTCCGGGTCGAGCGCTCCGGTGACGAGGCCGTGTGGGTCGCGACGGTCGCGAAGCTCGCCGCCACCAAAGACGACGTCACCGTCACGGCCGTCGCGCGCGCAGACACCTTCCGGTCGAAGCAGCTCGCCCGCTCGTTCTCACCCCTGCTGTTCGGCGCCGTTCGCGCCGCGTCGTCCAC
>JADCJJ010000245.1 GCA_020247085.1 Myxococcaceae bacterium
CGGCACCTCCACCTCGTCCATGCCCGCGCCCACCGACGGTCGCGCGACCAGCACCTCCACCTCGTCCATGCCGGCGCCCACCGACGGTCGCGCGACCAGCACCTCCACCTCGTCCATGCCGGCGCCCACCGACGGTCGCGCGACCAGCACCTCGGCTTCGTCCACGCCGCCGCGCGCCGGCGGGCATGCAAGGGGCGACGCTGCCTCGCCCCCCGGCCTCGCTCCGGCGGCCGAGGGCGCGGGCCCGGGTGGCGGCGCCGGCGGCCTCCTCGCCGCGCTGCCCGGCCCCGCGGCGGCCCTCGCCCAGTCGCTCGGCCTCGACCAGCTCGGTGCGTCGAACTCTTGGGTCGTGCACGGCTCGAAGACGGCCGCCGGCGTGCCGGTGCTGTGCAACGACCCGCACCTCAACCACGAGCTGCCGTCCGTCTTCTTCCTCGCGCACCTCGAGGGGCCCGACTTCACCGTCGCCGGCGCCACCTTCGCCGGCATTCCGGCGGTGCTCATCGGCCACACCCGCCACCTCGCGTGGGGCATGACCGTCTCGTACGCCGACACGCAGGACCTGCTGCGCCTCGAGCTCGCGGCGGACTCCTCCGAGGTGGCGCTCATCGACGGCGCCCGCGTGCCCCTCGAGCGCCTCGAGCAGCGCTTCCGCCTCGGCAGGAGCCCGGCGGCCGAGGTGCACACCGAGACCTGGTACGGCAGCCGCTTCGGGCCAGTGCTGCCGCCGGCGTGGGTGCGCACCGACGCCCGCCTCGCGCTCTCCTGGCCGGCCTTCGACGTGGGCGGCCTCAACGCCTCGCCCGTCAGCGGCTTCTGGGACCTCGCGCGCGCGAAGAGCGTCGACGAGGCGACGTCGGCCATCTCTCGCTTTCAGCTCTCAGGCCAGAACGTCGTGTTGGGCTTCACCGACGGCACCATCGCCTACCGGCTGGCGGCCTACGCGCCGCTCCGGGCCCCGGGCGTCACCGGGCGGGCGCCGCGCCCGGGCGCCACCACGGACGCGCTGCCGCAGCGGCTGCTCGCGCAGGCCGAGAAGCCCGCCCTCACCAACCCGCCCGCGGGCTACATCGTCGCCGCCAACCAGCGCGTCGTCGGCGATGACGACTGGCGGGTACGCGCCGTGGGCACCTCGGGCGTGCCGCCCCACCGGGCCCGGCGCATTCACGAGCGCCTCGGCGCGCTCCTCGCCGCGGGGCGCCCCACCAGCGATGCCCTGCTCGCCGTGCAGCAGGACGTCTCGTCGACCGAGGCGCGCGACCTGGCGCCGGTGCTCGCCGCCGCCTGCCCCACGACCAGCCAGCGCCACGACGCCGGGCGGCTGCAGGCCTTCTGCCGCGCCCTGTCGGGCTTCGACGGCGCCTTCACGACCGGCAGCCTCGGGGCGTTGCCCTTCGTCGCCGCGCTCACGGCGCTCCGCGGGCGCGTGGTGCAGGCGATGGGCGTCAGCGACCCAGCGCTGGTGAAGCCCCTGGCCCGCAGCTTCCCCCTCTCGGCCGCCGTCGAGCGCGCCCTGCTCGAAGACCCGGCGTCGCCCCTCTTCGAAGGCAACCTGCGGGCGATGCTCGCGCTCGCCGTCGACGACGCGCTCGACGACGTCGTCGCCCGCGCGGGCCCGGCCCCGGAGGGCTGGCGCTGGGGCGCCGTGCACACCCTCGAGTTCAAGGGGCCGCTCGCCCGCGTCCCCGTCATCGGCGGCTTCTTCACCTCGCCGCGCAGCGAGCAGGCCGGCCACGCGAGCGCCGTGCGCGCCGAGAGCGGCCTGCCCGTCGACCACGGCGCCGCCCTGCGCATGGTGGTCGAGCTGTCGGACCCGCCGCGGGCGCGGTTCACCATCGACACCGGGCAGAGCGGCGCGCCGAAGGATCCCCACGCGCTCGACCAGTTCCCCGCCTGGAGCGACGGCACGCCCACCCCGATGCCGCTGCGCCGCGCCGACGTCGAGCGCGAGGCGCGCGGCACGCTCGTGTTCACGCCCGCGCCGAAGCCCTGAGCGCTTCGGCCACCCTGCCGCGCCCGGATATCCCTCCTTCGCCGCCGATGAGGCCCCCGCGCCGGCGCCGACGCGCGCGGCCCCTCGTGGCGCCGCTCCGTCACCGCGGCCGGGGTAGTCTCGCGCGCCCACGTTCCCGGGAGCGCCCCGTGTCCCTCACCGCCGACGACGCTGTTCGTCTCGTACAGTCCCACAGCCGCGTCTTCGTCCACGGCGCCGCCGCGACGCCGCTGCTGCTGCTCGAGGCGCTCGCCCGCCGCGCCGACGAGCTGACCGGCGTCGAGACGGTGCACCTGCACCTCGACGGCGACGCGCCGCACGCCCGGCCCGACCGGGCCCACGCCTTCCGCCCCAACGCGTTCTTCTGCGGCGAGAACCTGCGCGCCGCCGTGGCCGAGGGCCGCGCCGACTACCTGCCCGTCTTCCTCAGCGAGATTCCGTCGCTGTTCCGCAGCGGCGCGCTCCCGCTCGACGCCGCGCTGCTGCACGTCTCGCCTCCCGACGCGCACGGCTACGTCTCGCTCGGCACCTCGGTCGACACGGCCCTCGCCGCTGCGCAGACGGCGAAGACGCTCATCGCCCAGGTGAACCGCCAGATGCCGCGCTCCCTCGGCGACGGCGCCCTGCACGTCAGCCGCTTCGCCGCCCTGGTGCCGTGCGACGTGCCCCTGCCCGAGCACGCGCCCCCCGAGCCGGGCCCCGTCGAGGCCGCCATCGGGCGCCGCATCGCCGCCCTCGTCGACGACGGCGCCACCCTGCAGATGGGCATCGGCGCCATCCCCGACGCGGTGCTGCGCGCGCTCACCGGCCACCGGGACCTCGGCGTACACACCGAGATGTTCAGCGACGGGCTGCTGCCGCTCCTGGAGCGCGGCGTGGTGACCAACGCGTTCAAGGCGCGCCAGCGGGGAAAGACGGTGTCGTCGTTCGTCAGCGGCACCCGCCGGCTGTACGACTTCATTCACGACAACCCGGCCGTCGAGCTGCGCGACTGCGCGTACGTCAACGACACCTCCATCATCCGCGAGCAGCCGAAGATGACGGCCATCAACAGCGCCATCGAGGTCGACCTCACCGGTCAGGTGGTGGCCGACTCCATCGGCGAGCGCGTGTACTCGGGCGTCGGCGGGCAGATGGACTTCATCCGCGGCGCGACGCTGTCTCACCAGGGCAAGGCCATCATCGCCCTGCCGTCGCTGACGTCGAAGGGCATCTCGCGCATCGTCGCCCAGCTCAAGCCGGGCGCCGGGGTCGTCACCACCCGCGCCCACGTGCGCTTCGTCGTCACCGAGCACGGCGTCGCCGACCTGGCGGGGAAGAACCTGCGGCAGCGCGCCCAGGCGCTCATCGCCATCGCCGCCCCCTCGGCCCGAGACGCCCTCGAGGCGGCCGCCCGGCAGCGCTTCGGCGCCGCGCTGGTGCCCGTCGGCGGCCCCGCCAGCCCGGCGCGTTGACTTCGTCGGCCGCCTGCGAGGGGATGCGGGCGTGCTCCGCGTTGCGTGGGTCCTGCTGGCGCTGTCCTGCACGAGTGGCTGCGTGCGGCGCGTCGCGAGCCTGCCGCCCGACGCCGCCTCGCTGCCGCCGCCACCCGAGGGCACCGTCGACGTGCTCGTGCTGCCTGACGAGGCCGCGCCCGAGTGGGTCGCGTCGACCGGCGCCGCCCAGTGCCGCGCGCCCTGCACCCTGCGCCTCGAGCCCGGCGCCCCGCTGCGCGCCTCGTCGTCGAGCGGAGACGAGGCCGAGCTCGGAGCGCTGCCGGCCGACGTCGTCCTCGCCCGCCGCGCGGTGCTGGTGCCACAGCCGGCGAGCGCGGGGCTGCTCGTCAACGGCCTCGTCTTCACCTCGCTCGGCGGCGCCGCCTGCATCGTCGCCATCACCCTCATCGGCGCTGGCTGCGGCAACCCGATGCAGCCGTCGGGCCTGTGCACCGCCGGGCTCGTCACCGCCGCCGCCGGTGTACCGGTGACCGGGGCGGCCATTCTCATGCTGGTGGGCTCCGCGCCCCAGCTGCAGCTGCTCCCGGTGACTGGAACCGGCCGCGGTGGCGTGTCGGTGGCCGTGACGCCCGTCGGCCTCGTCGGCCGCTTTTGACGGCGACGCGCGGGCGAGCGAGGCCCGGCTCGTACAGTGGCGTTGGAGAGAATCGACCATCGGCGCCGCGCCCGCCTTTGCCCTTCCATGACGGGCGCAAGTCGAAGAATGTGCTGCCGTTCGAAGTTTGCCGTTGCGTGACTCCCGACTGAGGAGGTCCGACATGGAATTGCTCGCGAAACACCAGACCCTGAACTCGATTCGCCGCGCGACGCGCTGGCCTTTGGCCTTCGTCGTCGCCGCCCTGGGCCTCGGCTGCCCGCAGCGCTCGACCCTCACCTCGCTCGCGGTCACCCCCGCCGAGGCCTCGGTCGTCGCCGGCGCGACCCAGCAGTTCACCGCGACCGGCACGTACTCCGACGGCGCCACCCGGGACCTGACCGAGAGCGTCACCTGGACGACGAGCGCGCCGACCGTCGCGAGCGTCGTCTCCAGCGGCGACGGCCGGGGGCTCGTGACCACGCTCCTCGAGGGCGTCACCACCGTGACGGCCACCATGCCGGACACCTCGCTGTCGGCCGGCGCGACCCTGACGGTCCTGCCGCGCCCCGCCCGGCGGCTCGTCTTCCGCACGCAGCCCGGCGGCGGCGTCGCCGGCGTCGCGTGGGCGCAGCAGCCCGTCATCGCCGTCGTCGACGACGCGGGCGCCGTGATGGCGGGCGACACGTCGACCATCAAGCTCTCGCTCGTCGCCGCCGGAGGCGCGGAGCTATCGGGCGTGGCGTCGGTGGCGGCCGTCGACGGCGTCGCGACGTTCACGGGCCTGTCCGCCAGCCGCGCCTTCACCGGCTACACGCTGGTGGCGTCGGCCAGCGGCGCCGAGCGCGTCAGCAGCGCGCCCTTCGACGTCACGCCGGGCCCAGCGAGCCGCCTCGGGTTGATCCAGGGGCCCGGCGGCGGCGCGGCCGGCGCCCCCTGGCGGCAGCAGCCGCTCGTCGCCGTGCAGGACGCCTTCGGCAACACCGTCGGCGCCGCGTCGGCCCAGGTCACCCTCGCGCTGGGCGCCAACCCCGGCGGCGGCACCCTCTCGGGCCCGGCGACCGTCGCCACCGTCGACGGCGTCGCCACCTTCTCGGGTCTGTCCCTCGACAAGGCCGCCACCGGCTACACCCTGACGGCGTCGGCCACCGGGCTGGCCAGCACCACCAGCGTGCCCTTCGACGTCTTCGCGGCGGCGCCGAGCCGGCTCCTCTTCGGCACCCAGCCCTCGGGCGGCCCGGCCGGGGCGCCCTTCGCCACGCAGCCGGTGGTGCGCTTCGAGGACGCGTTCGGTAACGCGGTAGTGGCCTCGTCGGCGCCCGTCACCCTCGCCCTCGGCGCCAACGCCAGCGGCGGCGCGCTGGCCGGCACGGCCACCGTCACGGCCGTCAACGGGGTCGCCACCTTCTCTGGCCTGTCCATCGACAAGGCGGCCACCGGCTACACCCTCGTCGCCTCGTCCGGCACCCTCACCGCCGCCACCAGCATGCCCTTCGCGGTGACGGCCGGGCCGGCCGCGCAGCTCGTCTTCACGACGCAGCCCGGGAACGGCACCGCCGGCCTCGCCCTCGCGCGGCAGCCCGTCGTCGCCGTGCACGACGCCTTCGGCAACCCGACGACGTCGACGGCGAGCGTCGCGCTCGCGCTCTCGGCCAACCCGGGCGGCGGCGCCCTCTCGGGCACGGCGACGACGACGGCCGTCGGCGGCGTGGCCACCTTCGCGGGCCTGTCCATCGACAAGGCGGCCACCGGCTACGCGCTGACGGCCTCGGCGCCGGGGCTCGCGAGCGCGACGAGCGCCAGCTTCGCCGTCACCGCGGGGGCGGCCTCGCAGCTGGCCTTCGCGACGCAGCCCGGCGGCGGCGCCGTCGGCACCGCCTGGAACCAGCAGCCCGCCGTGGCCGTGCAAGACGCCTTCGGCAACCTCGTCACCACCGCGACGCCGAGCGTCACGCTGAGCCTCGCGGCCAACCCCGGCAGCGGCACCCTGTCGGGCCCCACCGTGGCGGGGGCGGTGAGCGGCATGGCCAGCTTCTCGGGCCTGTCCATCGACCGCGTCGGGCAGGGGTACACCCTGCGCGCCTCGGCGGCCGGGCTCGTGGCCGCCGTGAGCGCCCCCTTCGAGGTGACCGGCGGCAACCCGGCGCGGCTGGTGTTCCTGACGCAGCCCGGCGGTGGCACCGCGGGCGTGCCGTGGGCGCAGCAGCCCGTGGTGGTGGTGCAGGACGCCTTCGGCAACACGGCCACCTCGTCGTCGGCGCGCGTGACGTTGACGCTCTCGTCGAGCCCACCCGGCGGGGCGCTGTCGGGCACGGCGTCGGTGACGGCCGTCAACGGCGTCGCCACCTTCTCGGGCCTGTCCGTCGACCGCGCCGGCACCGGCTACACCCTCACCGCCTCGTTCACCGGGCTCACCAGCGCGACGAGCGCGCCCTTCAGCGTCGCGACGGGGGCGGCGGCGCGGCTGGTGTTCACGACGCAGCCCGGCAACGGCACCGCCGGAGCGCCCCTGCCACAGCAGCCCGTCGTCGCCGTCGAGGACGGGTTCGGAAACCGCATCACCACGTCGACGGCGGCGGTGACGCTGGCCCTGGCCACGCACCCGTCGGGCGCGACGCTCGGCGGCGGGGCCACGGCGGCGGCGGCGGCGGGGCTGGCCACCTTCAGCGGCCTGTTCACCAACCGGGCGGCCACGGGCCTGTCCCTCGTCGCCTCGGCGCCTGGCCTCGCGAGCGCCACCAGCACCCTCTTCGACGTCGCCGCGGGCACCGCCACGCGGCTCGCCTTCACCACGCAGCCGTCGGGCGGCGCGGCGGGCGCGGCGTGGGCGCAGCAGCCCCTCGTCGTCGTCCAGGACGCGCTGGGCAACACGGTGCCGACGACGGTCACCGTCACGCTCGCGCTGGCGAACAACCCGGGCGGCGCCACCCTCTCGGGCACCGCCGCCGACGCCGCCGTCAACGGCGTCGCCACCTTCGCGGGCCTGTCGGTCGACAAGGCGGGCAGCGGCTACACGCTCCGCGCGACGTCGACGGGCCTCGCGAACGCCACCAGCACGGCCTTCGACGTGGCCCCGGCGGCGCCCAACCGGCTCGTCTTCACCACCCAGCCCGGCGGCGCCACCGCCGGCGCGGCCCTGAGCCCGCAGCCGGTCGTCACGGTGCAGGACGCCTTCGGCAACACCGTGACCGCCTCGACGGCGAGCATCACGCTGGCGCTCGACGCGAACCCCGGCGGGGGCGCGCTGTCGGGGCAGGCCACCGTCGCGGCGGCCAACGGCGTGGCCACCTTCTCAGGCCTGTCGCTCAACCGCGCGGGCGCCGGCTACACGCTGCGGGCCTCGCTGGCCGGCGTCACCGGCGCCACCAGCGCCGCCTTCACCATCGGCGTCGGGGCCGCGGCGAGGCTCGTCTTCGTGAGCCAGCCCGGCGGAGGCGTCGTCGGCGTGGCCTGGGCCCAGCAGCCGGCGGTGGCCTTCCAGGACGCCTTCGGCAACACCGTGCCGACGGCGACGGGCACCGTCACGCTGGCGCTCGCGGCGTCTCCGGGGACGGCGACGTTGGCGGGGCCGCTCACGGCCACGGCCGTCAACGGGGTCGCCACCTTCTCGGGGCTGTCCCTCAACCGCTCCGGCGCCGGGTACACGCTGTCGGCGGCGAGCGGCAGCTTCCCGGTGACGACCAGCGCCTGGTTCTCGGTGTCGACGGCGGCGCCCAACCGGCTCGTCTTCGCCACCCAGCCAGGCGGCGGCCCGGCCGGCCTCGCGTGGACGCAGCAGCCCGTCGTCACGATTCAAGACGCCCTCGGCAACGTGGTGAGCTCGTCGGCGAACGTCACCCTGTCGCTGGCGTCGAACCCGGGCAACGACACGCTCGTCGGCACGACGACGGTGGCCGCCGTCAACGGCGTGGCCACCTTCTCTGGGCTGTTCCTCAACGCCATCGCCAACGGCTACACGCTGGCGGCGACGGGCGGGCCGACGGGCGTCACGGCAGCGACGAGCGCGGCCTTCGACATCTCCACGGGCGCGCAGGTGCCGGCGAGCCTGGGGTTCCAGCAGCAGCCGGTGACGGCGACGGCGGGCGTGGTGTTTCCCGTGGCGCTGCAGGTGGCGGTGCTCGACACCCTGGGCAACGTCGTCACCTCGTACTCCGGCCTGGTGACGGTGACGTCGGCGGCCAACCTCTTCGGCACCACGACGGTCAACGCCCTCAACGGCGTGGCGACGTTCACCAACGTGGGCGCCACCCGGGCGGGCTCCTTCGCCCTGCAAGCGTCGACGACGCACTGCCCCGGCGGGCCCACGACGTGCGCCACGCGCACCGGCACCAGCAGCCTCGTCACGGTGAACCCCGGTGGCGCGAACCGCCTGGCCATCGTGCAGACGCCGACGGGCGGCCAGTCGAACGGCGTGTTCTGCCGGCAGCCGGTGGTCGAGGTGCAGGACTCGCAGGGCAACCTCGTGGTGACGGACTCGCGGCAGGTCACCGTCTCGCTGGGCGCCAACCCCGTCGGCGGCACGCTCTCGGGCCCGCTGACGGCGAGCGCGGTGGCCGGCCGGGCCACCTTCTCGGGGCTCTCCCTCAACGCCGCCGGGCAGGGGTACGCGCTCACGTTCTCGGCGCCGGGCCTGGCGGCGGTGACGAGCGGGCGCTTCGACGTCTACTCGACGCTGCCGCCGAATACCTTCGTCCGGCCGGGCACGGCGAAGCAGAACGCCCTGGCCATCGACTCGATGAACGCCGTCGTGACGGCCGGTGAGACGACCGAGGGCGCGCTCTCGGGTGTCCTCGACCTGTACGTCACGAAGTACGCGCTGCTCCCGACGGTGACCTGGGAGCGCCGGGCCGGCGCGCCGAACGCCTCGACGACGAACCTGGCGGTCACCGTCGACTCGGCCGGCTCCGTCTACGCGCTCGGAGCGACGGATGGCCTCATCGGCGCCAGCCGCACGTGCTACGACTATGTGCTCTCGCGGTACACCGCGCTGGGCGCGCGGAACCTGCTCGTGCAGGGCGGCCCGGCGTCGTGCGGCAACACGCCCGTCGCCGTCGCCGTCGACGCGGCGGGCAACATCTACGTCTACGGCGCCAGCGACGGGCCGGTCGACGGCGTCGCCAGCCCCAACCCGTCGTCGAACTACTACCTGACGAAGTACTCGGGCACCGGCCTGCGCCTGTGGACGGTGGTCGACGGCGTCGCCAACGGCTTCGCCGCCAACTCGGTGCGGCCCGTCGCCATGGCCCTCGACGCCTCGGGCAACGTCTACGTCACCGGCGAGGTGCGTGGCGGCCCCAACGCGGCGCCGGCCTTCACCAACTTCGACGGGCTGACGCGCGTCGGCACGCGGGACGTCTACCTGACGAAGTACGACCCCATGGGCGAGCGCCGGTGGACGCGGCTCGAGGGCATCGCGACGCGCGATCTCTCGAGCACCGGCCTCGCCGTCGACTCGAGCGGGAACGCCTACGTCACGGGCCTGACCAGCTTCTCGCTCAACGGCCAAGCGCGGGTGTCGACAAACACGGCCGACCTGTTCTTCGTCAAGTACGACCCCGACGGCGGCCGCCTGTGGACGCGGCAGCGCGGGGCGACGGGCGTCTCGCCGGGCCCGACGGGCGCGGCGGTGGTGGACGCCTCGTCGAGCCTCTACGTGGCCGGCTCCATCCAGAGCCTGCCCGGGGTGCTGATTGGCTTCGACGGCAACCCCTTCGGCAGCAGCGCGGACCTGTTCGTGATGAAGCTCGACAGCAGCGGCAACTGGGTGTGGAGCCGGCAGCGGGGCGCTGGTGGCGCGCTGAGCACGGTGAGCACCAACGCGCTGGCCATCGACGGGTCGAACAACCTGTACCTCGGCGGCATGCTGGTGAACGGCATCGACGGGCGCTGCGCCACGTCGAACACCACGCCGGCTGGCTTCGTCGTCTCGTACTCGGCCTCGGGCGTGATTCGCTGACGCGCCCTTCGGGGACAGGGGCGTCGGGCCGTGACAGCATGAAGGGTGGCCCGTGTTCCTCCTCTTCCCCGTCAACGTCGGCGAAGCGCGGGTGCGCGTACCGCTCGCCGCGGCGCTGGTCGCGGTCGTCTGCGTCGGCGCGTTCCTGCCGACGTGGGCGCTCGCCGAAGACCCGCTGAGCGAGGAGCGCTTCAGGGCGGTGATGCGCTACTGGGACGCGCATCGCGCCCTCTCCCTCGACGCGCGCTTCGTGTCCCGCGCGCTCGAGCCGGAGGACGCGCGGCGCTGCGAGGTGCTGGGCGCGCTCGCGAGGGAGGCGCTCGAGGCGGCCCCGCCCGACCCCGAGGTGCGCGCGCGCGAGCAGCGGTACCTCGACGGCCTCGTGGCCGAGTGGCTGGCGCACGAGACGTGGCTGCGCCGGCTCGCGTTGGTGCCCGCGCGCGGGCTGCTCCAGCCGGGCTGGCTGACGGCGATGTTCCTGCACTTCGGCTGGCTCCACCTGCTGGGGAACCTCTTCTTCCTCTGGCTGGCGGCGCCGCTGCTGGAAGACGCCTGGGGCCGGGCGCGCTTCGCCGGCGTGTACCTCGCCTCGGGGCTCGCGGCGGCGGCCGCGCATGCGCTCGTCGAGCTCGACTCGACGGCGGTAGCGGCCGGCGCGTCGGGGGCCATCTCGGGGTTGATGGGCGCCTTCGCCGTGCGGTTCCCACGGCGACGGCTGTCCATCGCCTACCTCGTCTACGGCGTCGTCTTCATCCGCCGGGGCCTTTGGCGCTGGCCCGCGTGGTTCGCCGCGGCGCTGTGGGTCGCCACCCAGGCGTGGGACGCGGTGGGCGGGTCGACGGGCGGCGTCGCCGTGAGTGCCCACCTCGGCGGGTTTGGCTTCGGGGCGGTGGTGGCGCTGGTGATGAAGGCGCTGGGGCTCGACCGCGAGCTCGTCACCACCGACGAGGGGGCGGTCGACCTGACGCGCCGGCACGTCTCGAAGGGCGTCGAGGCCGCCCGCGCGGCCCTCGAGGTGCGTGACGCCGAGGGGGCGAAGCGCCTGCTCGAGGCTGCGCTCACCGCGCGCCCGACGGACACCGACGCGAGGCTGCTGCTGGCCGAGCTCGAGCTCGCCACGCCCGGCCGCGAGGACGTGGCCCACAAGCACTTCCTGCGCGCGGTGACCGAGGCGAGCACCGCGTCGCCGACGCACGGGGCCGAGCTGTGGCACGAGTACGGCCCTCGGTTTGGCGCGCAGCGCCTGACGCCCGCGCAGGCGCTCCGCCTGGCCCGGGTGGTGGCCGCCTCGCCCGAGCCCGCCGTCGCGCAGAGCGCCCTCGGGCTCTTCGAGCGGGCGGCCGAGGCGCCGGGGCTGTTGGGCCAGCAGGCGGGACTCGAAGCGGCACGGCGCCGGTGGGCCGAGGCGCGCGACGGCAGCGGCGCGCGGGACGCGCTCGAGTGCCTGCTCGCCCAGCCCACCCTGCCGGCCGCCCTCGCCTCCGAGGCGAGGCTCCTCCTGGAGCAGCTCCCGGAGCAGCCGCCACGCTCGGGCCTCGAGCTCGACGACCGCAGACACCACGCCGCTCCGGGCCTTTCACCCGGCGCCACCTCGAGCCTCGAGCTCGATGATCGCAGACGCCACGCCGCCCCTGGCCACCCGCCCAGCGCCACCTCGGGCCTCGAGCTCGACGACCGCAGGAGCCACGCCGCCCCGGGCCACCCGCCCGGCGGCACCTCGGGCCTCGAGCTCGACGACCGCAGACGCCACGCCGCTCCGGGCCTCCCACCCGACGACCGCGAGGGCGACGAGGCCGCACGGGCGCGGGCCGGCGACCTGCCGGCGGTCGAGGTGCAGGTGCTGGGCCTCTCCGAGGGCGTGCTGCGCCTCGGCCACGAAGGCGGTGAGCGTGTGTTGCCGCTCGCCACCGTCGAGGCGCTGGGCGCGGGCGTGGTGCCGATGGGGACCGGCAAGGTGCTCGTCGTCGAGCTGTTCAGCCCGCTGGCGCCGCCGTTGCGCCTGGTGAGCACGACCGCCAACCTGCAGGGCTCCCGCCGGGCCGAGAGCGCGAAGGCGCTGTACCGCGACTTCCTGCTCGAGGTGCTGGCCCTCGGAGCGACGCCGCTGTTCGACCGGGCGGCGCTCGAAGCCGGGCACTTCCCCGGCTACCCGAGCCTCGAGGCCTACGAGGCCGCCCGCGCCGATGCGCGGCGGCGGATGCGCCTCACGCGGTGACGAGCCAGGCGCTGCGCGCCGACGTGGCGCGTCCCCTGCGGCGGCGGGCCCCGCGCGGCAGACGTCCCCCAGCGCCACCATGGCGACGGTCCCGGCGGCGCCGAACCGCCCCCCAGTCCCACCACGACGCGGCCGCCCGGGCGTGCCATGCTCTCCAGCCGTTTTCGTCCCCCTCGAGAGGAGCTTCGCGCCGTGTTCGTGAAGTCACGCTGGTATTCGCACCGCCTCGGCCAGGAGGCCACGCTCGCCCGCTGGGGCACCTTCGGTCAGCCGGTGCTGGTGCTGCCCACCGCTGGAGGTGACGCCGAGGAGATCGAGCGCTTCCAGATGATTCGCGTGTTGCAGCCGCTCCTCGAGGCCGGGAAGGTGAAGGTCTACTCCTGCGACTCGGTGGGCGGGAAGGTGTGGTTCGGGCGCGTGGGCAGCCCCGGCTACCGCATGACGATGCAGGACCGCTTCCAGCAGTACGTGCGCGAAGAGGTGGTGCCGGCGATTCGCACCGACTGCCAGTCGCCCGACGTCACCATCTGGACGACGGGCGCCAGCATCGGGGCCTTCCACGCGGCGGCGCTGGTGTGCCGCTACCCCGACGTCTTCGTGAAGGCGCTGCCGATGAGCGGCACCTTCAACCTCATGCGCTTCATCGAGGTCGACACGCCCAACGACGACTTCCGGCGGGCGTCTCCGCTGTACTTCGTGCCGCACCTCGGCGGCCGGCACCTCGAGCTGCTGCGCACGCGCTACCTCCACGTCGTCACCGGCGAGGGCAAGTGGGAGTCCCTCAAGGAGTCCTGGGGCCTCGCCAACGTGCTCGGCGCGAAGGCGGTGCCGAACTACGTCGAGTCGTGGGGCCCGAAGTGGGACCACGACTGGGTGACGTGGCGGGCGATGCTGCCGAAGTACCTGGGCGAGTGGACGGCGGCGAAGCCCTGACGGCGGCGCGGCGCCCCCTCTCCCGACAAAAGACGTCGCGCCCAGAGGCCCCCGTGCCATGCTGAAGGCCCCTCTTGGCGAGGAGCCCCCCGCATGGCCGAGCTGGAGACGACCCAGCGTCACAAGGAAGTGGACGGCGAGCTGAACGGCGAGTCACGCCGCCAGTACATGCACGCCCTGCTGTCCGAGCTGCGGGCGCTCGAGCGCATGGTGAAGGGCGGCGCCTTCGAGCGCGGCGTCTCACGCATCGGCGCCGAGCAGGAGATGTTCCTCGTCGACTCGGCCTTCCAGCCCACCGGCGCGGCGATGCCGCTGCTCGAGAAGCTGAACGACCCGACGCGGTACACCACCGAGCTCGGCGCCTTCAACCTCGAGATGAACGCCACGTCGCAGCCCTTCGCGGGAGACGGGCTCGCGAAGCTCGAGGCCGAGCTGCACCTGCTCTACCAGCGCGTGCGCGAGGCCGGCGCGACGATGGGCGTCACCCCGGTGCTCGCCGGCATTCTGCCCACCATCCACAAGACCGACCTCGGCCTCGAGAACATGGTGCCCAAGCCGCGGTACCAGGCGCTCAACCGCGCCATGCAGCGGGCGCGCGGTGAGCACTTCGACTTCTCGATTCGCGGCATCGACGAGCTCGTCGTCAAGCACGACACGGTGATGGTCGAGGCCACCTGCGCCAGCTTCCAGGTGCACCTGCAGCTGTCGGAGCCGGAGCGCTTCGCGCAGATGTACAACCTCGCGCAGATGCTCACCGCGCCGGTGCTGGCCATCGGCACCAACTCGCCGCTGCTGTTCGGCCGACGGTTGTGGAGCGAGACGCGCATCGCCGTCTTCGAGCAGAGCTGCGACATCCGCACGCCGGGGCTCCACCTGCGCGACAGCATCGGGCGGGTCTCGTTCGGGCGCGGCTGGCTCAAGGGCACCGTCGTCGACCTCTTCAAGGAGAACGTCTCGCGCTTCCGCCCGCTGGTAGGCCTGGGCGGCGCCTACGAGCTCGACGGCCTAGAGGCCCTCTCGAAGGGCGTGGTGCCGCAGATGAAGGCGCTGCGGCTGCACAGCGGCACCGTCTACCGCTGGAACCGGCCCACCTACGGCATCTCGGACAACGGCACCCCGCACCTGCGCATCGAGCTGCGCTGCCTGCCGTCGGGGCCCACCATCGCCGACGAGGTAGCCAACGGCGCCTTCTGGCTGGGGCTGATGAACGAGCTGGGCGCCACCATCGACGACGTCGCCGACCGCATGCAGTTCGACGAGGCGCGGGTGAACCTGTACGCGGCGGCGCGCGACGGCCTGCGCGCGCGCTTCACCTGGCTCGACGGGCAAGAGGTGCTGGCGCAGCCCTTCGTGCTCGACACGCTGCTGCCGCTGGCGAAGGCGGGCCTCGACCGCGCCGGCGTCGCCCCGAAGGACAGCGAGCGGTACCTGCGCATCGTCGAGACGCGGGCGCGCAGCCTGCACACCGGCTCGGCCTGGCAGCTCAACTCGCTGACGAAGATGCGTGGGCGCGGCACCCCGGGCGCGCGGGCGACGGCGCTCGTCGCGGGCCTGGTGGCGCGGCAGAAGACCGACGCGGTGGTGGCCGAGTGGGACCTGGCCACGCTCTCGGAGAAGGACGCGGCGTCGACCGACTTCCAGAAGGTGTCGCAGCTGATGGTGACGGACATCTACAGCGTCAGCCCCGACGACCCGGTCGAGCTCGTCAGCGAGTTGATGGCCTGGGAGCGCGTGCGCTACGTGCCCGTCGAAGACGAGAAGGGCAAGCTGGTGGGGCTCGTCTCGTCGCGCGGCGTGATGCGGCACCTCACCGACGTGGCCCGCGGGGCCTCGGAGCGCGGCGCGGCGGTCTCGGCCATCATGAAGACCGAGCTCATCACCGTCACCCCCGACACCTCGACGACGATGGCGATTGCCCTGATGAAGAAGCACCGGGTGGGCGCGCTGCCGGTGGTGGTGAACGGCAACCTGGTGGCGATGCTGACTGAGAACGAGTTCGTCGATGCCGCGACGAAGGTGCTCGAGCAGCAGGGTACGTCGAGCGCCGAGCGGAAGTGACGGCCGGGGCGGGCCTCGTGGGTGGTTGGGGTGTCGGGTTGGCTCAGGTCGGCCCAAGGGGTGGTGGGTCGGATGTCAGTCCCCGCGTGTAGAAGGGCGGGATGA
>JADCJJ010000246.1 GCA_020247085.1 Myxococcaceae bacterium
AACTCGCCCCCCCCCCGGCCGCAGGCCGTCGTCGAGTTCCCCGCCTGACACACGCCTGTGGCGTCACAACCCCCCGACGCGCACGACTGCGGCGAACAGCGCGCCGGACCGCAAGCCTCGAGCCACACGGCCGCCGACAGCGCGACCGCCGCCACTACCCACCCTGACGACCTCATCGCTTGACGCTCCCCGGTGAGGCTGTAGCCCCTCACTCGAGACGTGATACCCCGGACACGTCGCTCGCGTGCAGTAAATCATGAAAGGCGCCTTCGAGCTTCTCGAGCTCCCGCCCGGCCTCGTCCACCGCAGCCCGCAGGCGGGCACGGGGAACGGGTCTCGCCAGCTCGGGCGCCGCCCCGCCGACCGACACCAGCACCGGCACCAGGTAGCGCTGCTCGACCGCCGCATTGACGACGAACCCCTTCGCGAGCCCCACGATGGTCGGGTGCACCGGCGACGCAAAGCCGACGCGCAGCTCCTGGCGCGAGACGCCGACGAGCGCGGTGTGGCGGCGCTCCCCGCCAGCCGCGACGGGCGCTGCGAACGCTGCGCGCACGTCGCGCGACAGGCCGGCCTCGCTGCGCCACGCCCCCAGAAAGCGCCTCGCCTCAGCCACCGCCTTGCCGTCACCCGGCCCCTCGGCTCGCGCGAGCAGCGCCAGCCCGCGCAGCACCCCCGCCAGGCGGCGCGCCTCGGGAACGATGGGACCGGTGGGCTTGCCGTCGGCTCCAAGGCCCTTGAGCGCGGTCAACCCCTCGCCGGTGAGCGCCGCGACCAGGGCGTCGAGCGCGCGGGCCTCGAGCTCGTAGGCCTGCGCCGCCGGCTCCACCTCGAGCAGCGGTGGCGCGTTGAGCCGCACCTCGAGCTTCGTCCGCTCGAGCGCCTCGGCGTCGGCGTCGAGCCCACCGCGGCGCGCGTCGTGGTGGCTTCCCTGGAGCGCCGCGAAGGCCCCCGCCTGCCGGTCGCGCCAGCCCGAGTCCACCTGCACCTCCGAAGAGCTGCCAGACAGCAGCGCCGCCAGCGCCGCCTCGCGCAGCTGCGGCCACCCGTCCGGCGCCGCCCCGGCGAGCGCCCGCCCGTCCCCCGCGGCGGCCGCCAGCTCGTCCATCGCGGCGGCCCGCTCGGCGCCGGACAGCCCGGCGACGTACCGGTTGAACGGCGTCTCGGGGAAGGCCACCAGCGGCGGCGGCGTGCGATTCGTCACCGGCAGCGCCTCGAGGAACTCGCTGAGCGCCTCGAGGGCCTGGTGCGGTGCGCCCGCGGCCTGTGCGCGCCAGGCCAGCAGGAGTTCCTCGGCCGGCGCCCCGAGAAAGCGGTCGCGCCGCTGCCTCGTCCGCGCCCACAGGCCGGCCAGCTTCGGGTCGCGCTCGAGCATCTCGAGGAAAAGCAGCACGGCCGCGGTGCCGGCCCGGCTCTTCTCGAAGGGCCGCGACAGCGCCCGCACGCGATGGAAGGCGCAGAGCAGCTCCGGCACCGCCGCCCACGGCGCTGGCGCCACCTGGCCGTCGAGGTCCTGAGACAGCCGCGAGCGCTCGGCCTCGATGGCCGTCGTCAGCTGGGCGTCGCCCTTCGCCAGCGCCGGCAGCCGGCCCAGGTCGCCGCAGCTCCCGGCGTAGAGCACCCGGGCTGCCAGGGCCAGCGCGCCCTCGCGCGTGTCACCGGCGCTCACCCTGAAGCGCGCCACCGCGCGCTCGGCGATCTTCCCCCACAGCTCGCGCCGCAGCTGCTCGGTGTCACGCTCGAGGGCTGCCAGCGCCGCGTCTTCGAGTTCCCGGGCGAGCCACAACGGCAGCTCTGCCCCTACCAGCACCTTCGGGGACCGTGCGTCGAGCGGCGCCAGCAGCTTCGCCCCCGGCTTGCGCCCCAGCGGGTTGTCGGTGGCGAGGGGCCCGCCCGGCACCTTGTCGAAGCTGGGCGCCAGCGGCGCCGCCTCGAGCCCCTGCCCGCTCATCAGCAGCACCGGCGCCCCGGTGGGCACCCGCACCACCACCTCTCGCGGCAGGCCGTCGAGGAACGCCTTCACCTTCTGTTCACCATGCACTCCCTTCGCCTCGGCGAAGCCGGCCGACGCCTTGAGCGCCGTCAGATCGTACGTGTACTCGATGGTGCCGTCGGGCAGCCGTGTGCCCTCGAACGGCCAGACGTCGGCCATCGGCGCCTCGGCGAGCACCGCGGTCATGAGCAGGGCGCCGACCATCGCCTCACCCCAGCCCGAGCAGCGACTTGACGGTCTCGACCACCTCGGTCGCCTGCACCGGCTTGACGAGGTACGCGTTGGCGCCGAGCGCGAGCGCCCGCGCCCGGTCGGCCTCGGCGGACTCGGTGGTGATCATCACGATGGGCAGCTTTGCGAGGGCGCGGTCCGCGCGGACGTGGGCGACCAGCTTCAGGCCGTCGAGCACTGGCATGTTGATGTCCGTCAGCACGATGTCGAACGGGCCGCCGCGGAGCTTGCGCAGCGCCTCGGCGCCGTCACCCGCCTCGACGCAGACGACCTCGGGGAGCTTCTGCAGCGCGTACATGACGCTCCGGCGGAGCTGGAGCGAGTCGTCGACGACGAGGGCGCGGATCGTCATGGGGATGTCGACAACCCTACCCGACCCACCCGGTCGGTCGAGTCACTTCTTGGACGGCGCACCGGGTGCGTCGCGCCCCCCCGCGACGGCCCGGGCCAGGGCCGGGCCGAGGGCGTGGCGCGGCAGCACCTGCGTGACCGGGCCGTTCGCGATGGCGGCCTGGGGCATGCCGAAGACGACGGCCGTGTCTTCGGACTCGACCCACACCTCGGCGCCGGCGTCGAGGAGCGCCCGGGTGCCGGCGCCACCGTCGTTCCCCATGCCCGTCAGCACCACGCCCCGGGCCCGCCCCAGGGTGGCCTTCGCGACGCTGCGGAACAGCCGGTCGACCGACGGCGCATACACGTCGCTCGGCTCCGGGGGCAGCACGCGCGTCACCAGGGCGTCGGGGTGGCCCCACAGCTCGAGCTGCTCGCCGCCCGGCGCGATGTAGACGCGCCCCGGAACGACCGGCTCCCCGTCGCGCGCCTCCTTCACCCGAAAGGACAGCACGCCGTCGAGGCGCTGGGCGAAGGCCTCGGTGAAGCGGCTCGGCATGTGCTGCGCCACCAGGACGCTGACCGGCAGCCCGCCGAGGGCCTCGAGCACCTCCTGGACCGCCGGGGGCCCGCCGGTCGACGCGCCGATGGCGACCACCGCCGTCCCGTGGAGCGGCGCCGGCCCGCCTGACGACCTCGGCGCGGCCCGCACCGGGACGTGCGGCGTGCGCAGCGGGTCCGTCACCCGGTAGCCCGGCCCCCGGCGCGCGAGCGGCGCCGCCCGAACCTTCTCGATGAGCTCGGCCCTCACCGACTCGAGCGCCCCGGCGTCGTTGCCTGCGGGCTTGGCCACGAAGTCGAGCGCGCCGAGCTGCAACGCCTTGAAGACGTCGGCCGGGTGCCCGTACGACGACAGCACGATGACGGGCGTCGGCGCCCGCGCCTGCAGCAGACGCAGCAGGCTGAAGCCGTCGAGCCGGGGCATCTCGAGGTCGAGCGTGATGCAGTCGGGCCTCAGCGCGATGGCCTTCTTGAGCCCCTCCTCGCCGTCAGCCGCCCGGTCGACCACCTCGAGCCCTGGCGCCGACTCGAGCAGGGCGGTGATGGCGCGCCGGTTCGACGGCGAGTCGTCGATGACCAGCACGCGAATGGGGCGCTCGAGGGCCACGGCCGAGGGAACTCCTTCTGAATGCTCACACGGGCGGCCGGTCGCTGCACGGCTTTCCGCGCCTTCAGTCCCCGGGGCCACGGAGGGCGCGTGAAGCTCTCCGGGCAGCCTCCGTCCGAACGAGCATGACGACGTTTCTCAGCCTCGCGCCCGCCTTCGCCGCCCCCGCCCCGGGCCAGCCGCGAGCCGTGCGAGAGTCGTTCACCCGGGAGCACCCCCACGCTATGGTGCGCCCCGCCTTGGCGACCGACGACCTCACGCTGGTGCAGCGCGTCCGCCAGGGCGACCAGCGGGCCTTCAAGGCGCTCGTCGAGCGCTACCAGCGCAAGGTGTACGGCGTGGCCCTCGGCATGGTGAAGGACAAGGAGGAGGCGAAGGACGTCGCCCAAGAGGCCTTCGTCAAGGTCTACAAGTACCTCGACCACTTCAAGGGCGACTCGAGCTTCTACACGTGGCTCTACCGCATCACCGTCAACATCTGCATCGACGTGCTGCGGCGTAAAGGCTCCGCGCGCGGCGACGACCACGTCGAGTTCGACGAGTCGGTGCGCCTCGACACCAGCGAGGCCAACCTGGGCGCGCTCGGCAGCCGGCTGGGCACCAACCCCCAGAAGGCGGCCCTGCGCAAGGAGCTCGCCGACCGCATCACCCAGGCAATCCAGGAGATCCCCGAGGCGCACCGGAAGATCCTGCTGCTGCGCGAGGTCGAGGGCATGAGCTACGAAGACCTCGCCCGGGTCCTCGACATCCCCAAAGGCACGGTGATGTCGCGCCTCTTCCACGCGCGGCTCAAGATGCAGAAAATCCTGGGCGAATACTTGGAGTTGGATGAGGCGAAGGCGGGGGTTGGCCATGAGGGCTGACGAGCGCGGGGCCGAGAATATCGCCAGCGCGGCGCCGTCAGCCGACGATGTGAGGTGCGCATGAAGAACCCGGCCCGAGAGAAGTTCCTGCCCCTGCTGTCGCCCTACGTCGACGGCGAGCTGAGCCCCGAGGAGCGGCAGCAGGTCGACCAGCACCTGCAGCTCAACAAGGAGAGCGCGGCCCAGGTCGCCGACTTCCGCGCGGGCGACGGGCTGATGCGCAACGCCCTCGAGATGCAGGCCGACGAGGTCGACTGGAAGCAGTTCACCGACGGCGTCATGGCGCGCCTGACGCCCGAGAAGCTGCCGCTGCTCGAGCGGCTCAAGCTGACCTTCGGCGAGCTCTTCACCTACCAGCGAGGTCCGATGATGGCGGGCCTCGTCGGCGCAGCGGCGGCGATGGCCATCGCCATTCCGCTGACGCTCTCGGTCGCCGGGCGGGCCCCCGAAGGCTACGGCGCCGGCAAGGTCGAGGTGCAGACCGTTCAGGTCGACACCGACTCGGCGGTGCGGCCGGTGGTGTTCGAGAGCGACGACGGCGACGCCGTCATCTGGGTGGTGGACGCGCCCGAGAAGCGTGACGGCGGCCGCAAGAAGGGTGGCGGCTCGGACGAGGAGGACGTCGCGCCGACGCCGAACGACGAGCCCCGCAAACAGGAGCTGTGACGACCATGCGCGCCCTGACTCGACGAACGCTGCTCGCCGGCCTGCTGCTCGCCTCGACGGCCGCGCTCGCCGAGGGTCCGGTGGCGGTGCAGGCCGACGTGGTGTTCGCCTCGACGAAGCCAGGCCCGGTGGACCCGACCCTCGTGAAGATGCAGGAGACGCTGGCCGCGCGGACGCGGTACCTCACGCTCGAGAAGCGCTCGACGGAGCGGCTCTCGGTGAGCCAGGCCGGGGTCAAGGTCGCCCTTCCCAACGGGAAGACGGCCCTCGTCAGCCTCGAGGCGCTCAAGGAGGGCATCGCCACGCTCCGCGTCAAGCTGCCTCCGACGGACGCCACCTACTCCCTCGCGAAGGACAAGTCGTTCTACCTGCAGGGCGGCGCGCACGAGGGTGGCGAGCTCTGGCTCGTGCTCTCCCAGCCGAAGTGACGTGCGGTCGCCGCGCTCGGGCCGCCGGGGTGCGCGCCACGCCGGGGACACGCGGCGCGGGGGCTTCACCTCCACGACCGATGACGTGAGGGCCGCTCGAGCCACGGGGCGTCGCGGCAGGGCGGCCTCGACCCAATCGGCACGGACGCCGGGCGGAGCGCCGTCGCCATGATGGCTGCGCTCGCGCTCGGACTGCTGCTTTCGCAGACAGCCGACGGCGGCGTGGCCCTGCCTGGGCCCCGCCCGCCGCTCGAGGTCGCGGCCGGGCTCGAGGTCGAGGGCGGCGTGCTGTCGTCGGGCGTCGACGCCACGGGCCAGGTCGGCGCCGCGGGTGGCCTCGACGTCCTGGCTGGCCTTCGGCCGATGCTCAGGCTGTCGACCGGCGACGACTTCACGCTCCAGCTGGGGCCCCTCGTCCGCCTGCGCCTGGTCGACGCGCCGCCGCTGCAACGGGACGGCGACGTGGGCCGCGTCATTCGCCGTGAGGACTGGGACCGGCTCGGCGACGTCGGCGAGCTGCTGCAGGCGCTCCGCCTCGGCGCGCCTCAGGCACCGCTCCAGCTGCGCGCGGGCCCAGTGCAGCAGAAGACGCTCGGGCTTGGGCACCTGGTGTTCCGTTACTCGAACCGGACGAACGCCGACGCGCGGCCGGCCGCCGCCACCGCGACGCTCGCCCTGGGGCCGGTGCGCGCCGAGCTCTTCGCCGCCGACGTGCTGGCGGGGCGCCTCTTCGCCGCCGACGTCACCTGGGACGTGGGGCGCACCTTCTCGGCCGAAGCCTGGTGGCGTGACCGCGCCACGCTCGCGCTCTCGTTCGCGCACGACTTCGCCTTCGGCACGCCGGCGCGGCCGCCCGGCCCCTGCGCCACCGAAGGCGCGTGCGTCGAGGCACCTGCGCTCGCGGCCGTCACCCTCGCCCACCTCGACGGCGCCGTCGTCGTCGTGCGGGAGCGAACGCTCACCCTCATGGCCCTCGGCGGCGTGGGGGCCCGGGCCGTCGGCAGCGGCGACGTGGGGTTCCTGCTCGGGGTGGCCGCCGACCTGCGGTGGCGTGGCGTCGAGCTGTCGGCGCGGGCCGAGGGCCGCAAGCAGGTCGGGGGCTTCCGCCACGGCTACTTCGGCGCCCAGTATGAGCTGGCGCGCTTCTCGGGCGTCGGCCTCGGCCTCACCCCGCAGGCCGACGAGCGCCTGCCAGACGCCGTCTCGGGCTTCGCTGAGGTGCGCCTGCGGCTGGCGCGCACGCTGGCGCTCGACGGCGCAGTGGAGCACTTCAGCTTTGGCCGCACCGACTTCGACGCGACGATGAGGCTGACGGCCCAGGCCGAGCGGCTGTGGGCCGAGGTGCGCGTCGGCGCAGTGGGCCTCGGCGCTGCGCCCCGCTGGCTCGTGATGGCCGGCCTGCGCTGGCGCCTGGCTGACGCCCTCTACGCGCTGGGCGCCGCGGGCACCGCCGTCTTTCCCCAGGCCGACGGGACTCTCGCGCGCGGCGTGACGGCCTCGCTGGGCGTGGGCTTCGACCTCGAGCGCTGACGCGCGCACGGCGCTCGTCAGTCTGGGCCGACGGAGCCCGCAGCCAACCCCGCCGGCTGGCTCGCTGCGCCGCTCGTCGCGCTGCCCCCGGAGTCCTTCACCGGACGCGGCAGCTCGCACCCCACGACGCTCGTCGCGCTGACCCGGCGGAAGCCGTCACCGGACGCGGCACCTCGCACCCCGCGCCGTTCGTCGCGTTGATCCGGCGGAGTCCGTCACCTGGCAACAATCGAGCACACTCCCGCTCGTCTCGCCCCGGCCTCACGTCGACCCTCAGCGACCGCCAGCTCGTACCGCTGGCGCGCCGACGCGAGGCCGCCTGGAACTGCTCCAGCGGCCATCGCCAGCGCGACGACGACGTCGGGGCCTACCGCGGCACGTACACGCCGAGGACGCGGCCGTACCAGGAGTCGCGGGTACCGTAGTCCATGCGCGGGCCGTCGTTGATGAACTCACCGGGGAGCGTCCCCTTGACGACGATGTCTCCAGCGGTGGGGTGGGCCGTGCCGTAGCTGCCGGGCCCAACGACGATGATGGCGCCCGGCGGAATGCGGCTGTCGTGGGGGTTGGTGATGGGTGGCCGCGTCGCGGTGTCGAGCCGCTGCAGCCCCGCCTCGTCGAGGTGGCTCTGGCTCGCGTTGAGGTAGTCCGGCAGCCCGCGCGCGAGGTCGCCGTTCATGCGCGGCAGATCACCCCAGCTGTCGAGCTTCCCGTAGCCGGACGACGTCATGTACCGCCACACGTACTCCATGCACCGGCCACGGCTGGCGCCCTGGTGGTTCGCGCGCGCGTAGTCGATGAGCGCCCGCATCTGCGCCTGGCCCTTCTCCGAGATGGCGACGGGCGCCCCCGTCACGGGCCCAGGCGTTCCAGTCGTCGGCGTTGACGCCGCGCGCCTCAAGGCCGCCATCGTCGTCGGACCGGCCACGTCATCGGGTCCGGTGAGCTTGAGCGCCGCCTTGGCCTTGCGCAGCGCCTCGACGCCCATCGGCCCCATCTCGTCGTTGATGACCCCGCCGTAGAAACCAGCGGCCTTGAGCGCCTCTTTCAGCTCCCGCACCTGTGGCCCCTTCGAGCCCGAGCGCACCTCGAAGGTCGGGGCCGTCGGCCGGAGCGCCGCCGACAGCTTCTCGAGCGTGCGCGGCCCGGCGATGCCGTCGGCCTCGACACCGAAGCGCTGCTGAAAGGCCCGTACGGCGCGCTCTGTCGCGGGGCCGAAGTCACCGTCGTCGGCCAGCGCCGGTGAGGCGCCCGCCAGGTTGAGCGCGCGCTGCAGCTCGGCCACGTCGTCACCCGTCGTCCCGTTCGAGAGTTCCCGCGTCGAGATGGGCGGCTGCGCAGGCGGCGGCGTGACGGAGGGCGCGGGCGACGGGGGCACCGGGCCGGTGGACGACGCCGGCGCGCCACGGAGCGACAGCCCCTGGGCGACGGCCTCGGCGCGGCGACGCTGGTCCGCGCGCACGCGGCTCATCGAGTTGCCCAGCCCCGGCGCGTTGAGCACGCCGCTGTCCTCGCGATACGAGTTGGCCCGCCATTCGACGACGGCGTCGAGGGCCGGCCGCCCCCCGTCGATGGCGCGCTTGAGCTCGGCGAGCCGGTTCGGGTTGAGCAGCCCGTTCGTTCCGGTGAACGTCGCGGGCGCCTGGTTCCACCCGTCGAGCGCGTTCGCCGCCACGAGGTCCCGCGTCGGCCCTGGCGCGAAGCCCGCGCGGGTCAGCGCCTGGTCGACGGCCGGCCACTGCGCCGCCAAGCGGTCGGCCTGAATGCGGTCGGCTTGGCCCGGGGTGAGTGCGGTGCCGCGGGGGTCCTGATACACTTGGTATGAGCCGAAGCCGCGGTTCAGCACCTGGTTGCCCGGGTCCGTGTGGCCGTACCACGCGTCGGTGGGGCGCCCGTCAGGGCCGATGGTGCCCTCGGCGAGCCCGATGGCCAGGTAGATGGGCGACTTCGACAGCTCACCCGAGCGCAGCTGGGCGCCGAAGTCCTGGCCCTGCGCCTGAGGCGTGGGCGCTCCCGGCCCCGTCGCGGGCGCCGGAGGCTGCGTCGTCGTCGCCGGCGGCGCGCTCGGGCGCGGCCTCGCGTTCGGGTCGGTGATCATCCACATCTCGGGGGCGACCGCGGCCCGCTCCAGCTCCGCGCGCGTCATGCGGAGCCGCGCGCCGGTGTCCGGGTCGTTCACCAGGAAGTGGGTCGGGTTGCTCGCAGGCCCCTCGAAGCCGGTCACCGCGACCCAGTGGCCGCTGGGGCCGTAGCGCGTGCTGTGCCGCTGCCCCGCCGAGAGCGGGCCGTACCGACCGCTGTTCGCATCAGCCATCACGGTGCCAGAGATAGACTCGATGCCCAGCGGCACGGGCTGACCGGACTGCAGCGTCTTGACGAGCTCGGAAATGGAGCCGGCCTGCGTGAAGCGCGCCCCAAGGCCTGCGTCGCGCATCGCCTGGGCCATGGCAGCGCCGCTGCTGCCCTCGCCGGGCACGTACATCTGGTCGCCGAAGCGCTTGAGCGCGGGCGCGCTCGACACGTCGACGGGCACCTGGCCCCGCACCGCGCCGATGGTCATCAGCGTCGTCGCCACCCCGCAGTAGCCAGACGCGTTGGGGCTGTTCATTCGGTGCTGGTCGATGAGCGGCGCCGGGCGCTGCGCCGCGCGCCGCTCCACGGCCCGCTCGAGCGCCGCCACCGTCGTCGGCCCGGCGACGTCGACCGGCCCGGTCAGCTGCAGCGCCTGCTTGGCGCGCTTGAGCGCCTCGACACCCATCGTGCCCATCTCGTCGTTGATGACCCCGTCGTAGAAGCCGGCGTCCCGCAGCAGCGTCTTGAGGCGCGTCACCTCGGGGCCGCGGCTCCCGAGCGTCACCGAGCCATCACCCGCAGAGACTGCCGGCGTGCCGAGCGCCACCGGCGCAACCGGAGCCGGAGAGAAGTCGCTCGTCGCCACCGGAGCCGGTGCCGGTGCCGGTGCCGGGGCTGGGGCCCTCGCCGGCTCGACCGGGGCGGGGGCGGGAGTCGACGCTGTGGTCCTGACGGGCATTCGGTTCTCCAGGGGTTCGACGAGAGGAACACGGTGATTCTCTCACGCGGGCCCCCCTCGGATTCGCTGGTCGCCAACCAACCAGCGACCGTCGATAACCTTCTGGAATCTCACAAGCCGAGAGGCTGTTCACGCAACTGTCCAAAACCGTTGAACGAAAGCCTCTCGAAACGAGGGCGCTGCTGCAAAAGACGTTGACACGTCGGGCGCGCCGAAGGAGCACACGAGGGTGCAGCCGAAGGGCACGCGGTGGGCAGGGCTGGCCGTCGGCGGTTCGGCGCTGCTCCACGTGGCGCTCCTCGCCGCGCTCGGCACGCCGGGAGCCACCCCGCCGCGCCCCGAGCGGGAAACCTCGCTCGCCTGGGTCGAGGTACCGCGCCCTCCCGACCGCGAGCCCGCCGGCCCCCGCCCCGCCGAGGCGCCGTCCCCGCTGACGAAGGCGCCGCCGCGCCGGCGGCCCTCGGCGCCCGGGCCGAGCGCCGCCGCCCGACCGCCACCGCCCGCCCCGGCCTCGGCTGCGCCGCCGGAGAGCGACCTGCCGCTGGCGAGCGCCTCGGAGCGGGGCGCCTGGCCAGCGCCACCACCAGCCGCGCGGCCGAGGCTCACCCCGGGGGCCGGTTTCATCATGCGCCTGCCCCAGGCCCGCGACGCCGAGGATACGCGCGGAGTGACGCTGCGGAACGACCCCGCCGAGCAGCCCGACCCGCAAGCAGTCCGGGAGTATGAGGCCGAGCGCGCCACCCGGCGGCTGTCGGCCGACCTGGCGACGGACGTCGCGCGGGCCGCGCAGGCCGCCGGCCGCAAACCCGCCTTCTTCATCCGCCTCGGCGCGGCGCTGCGCGACGCGAGCGCCGAAGCGACGCCGACGGTGTCGCCGGCCTCGCGCGCCGCCGCGGCCCGTGACGCCGTGGGCGCCGTGCTCGACCCGACCCGGACGCGCCCGTCGGACGAGGCCGTTCGCCGCGTCGCCGAGACGGCGTCGGTGCAGAGCGCGCGCCTGGGGAACCCGGCCCTGCCCGTCGATCAGCAGCAGTTCAACCTGGCAGCGGCCCAGTCGATGACGCGGGTCGAGGCCATCGCCGAGGGCCTCTCGCGGCCGACGCTGCGCGCGGTGGTGCAGCTCACCCTCGACGCCACCGGAGCGCTCGCCGACGCGACGGTCCTCGAGCGGTCCGGCGACGGCTCCTTCGACGATTCGGCGCTACACCTCTCGCGCAAGGTGGCGCGGGCCCTGCCGGACTTTGACGAGAAGGGCCTGGGCGTCACCTGGTGGCGCTCGCGCTGGGTCTTCACCTGGGGCCCGACGCGCCTCGAGGTGCGCTTCCTCGACGCGACGCCGATGCCAGCCCCGCTGTGAGGCCGCTTTGAGGGTGGCCAACCCGCCCGCGCGCCGCGTATAGCGCCGCGCACCATGGCGGACGCAGAGATCACCCTCGACTTCCAGCGCGCCGAGCGCATCGGCTTCGAAGAGGCCATCTTCAGCCAGGGCAAGACGCTCGAGCAGCTCAACGACATCCTCGACCGGGCGAAGGCGAAGGGCGCCTCGCTGCTCCTCACCCGGCTCTCGCCGCTGCAGCTCGAGGGCCTCAGCGCCGGGCACCGCGCGGCCCTCGACTACGAGCCAGTGTCGCGCACGGCCTTCTTCGGGCCGCTGCGCCCGGCGAAGGCGGCGCGCATCGCCGTCGTCGCCGCCGGCACCAGCGACGCCCACGTCTTCCGCGAGATCGCCCGCACCGCCCGGTACTATGGCCACGAGACTGCACAATTCATCGACGTCGGCGTCGCCGGCATCTGGCGCCTGCTCGAGCGCCTCGAGGTCATCAAGACGCACGCCGTCGTCGTCGTCGTCGCCGGCATGGACGCGGCGCTCCCGACGGTGGTGGGCGGCCTCGTCGGCAGCGTCGTCATCGGCGTGCCGACGTCGAATGGCTACGGCGTCGCCACCGGCGGCGGCCCCGCGCTCAATGCCATTCTCGCCTCGTGCGCGCCCGGGGTGATGGTGATGAACATCGACAACGGGTACGGCGCCGCCTGCGCGGCCATTCGCGTGCTCAACGCCATCGACCGCGCGCCCGCCCGCCCGGCGTGACGGCGACCGACGCCGCCGGCAGCCGCGCCCGCTGGTCCGGAGCGCGAGGCGCAGCTTGCCGGAGGGAGGACGCGCCCTGGTCCCACGGCCCTCGCCCCGGCGGCGACTCGTGCACCGGCATGGTCGGGCAGGAGCGGTGACCCGAACGGGGCGTCGGGAGCACGCCCCGTGCCCGCGACCCTCACTGGCGTCGGCGACGCGTGCGCTGGCGGGGCCGCGCTGGAGCGCTGACGCACGTGGTGCGTGGTATGCGCTCTCGGGTGTCAGCGGCCCTCACCTTCCCCGGCGACTTCGTCTTCGGCGTGGCCACGTCGGCGTACCAGGTCGAGGGCGGCATCGAGAACGACTGGAGCGCCTGGGAGCGCGCCGGGCGGCTGAACGACCCCAGCGCCCGCTGCGGGCGCGCGTGCGGACACTGGGAGCGCTTCTTCGACGACGTCGCCCTCATCGAGCGGCTCGGGGCGACGGCGTACCGCTTCAGCATCGAGTGGGCGCGCGTCGAGCCGGTGCGCGGCGCCTTCGACGACACGGCATGGGCCGGCTACCGCGCGCGCGCCGAGGCCCTGGTGAAGGCCGGCATCCGCCCGGTGGTGACGCTCCACCACTTCACGCACCCGCCCTGGTTCCACGCCGAGACGCCGTGGACCGGCGCCGCCTGCCTGCCGGCATGGCGCCGCTACGTCGAGCGGTGCGCCGAGGTGCTCGAGGGCCTCGACGCCGCCATCATCACGCTCAACGAGCCGAACGTCTTCCTCATGGGCGCCTACCTCGCCGGCCTGATGCCGCCAGGCTTGAAGGACGGGCGGGCGCTCTTCGCGGCCTTCGGCAACCTGGTGCGCGCGCACGTCATCGCCCGCGAGGCCTTTTCGGCGCGCGCGCGGGGCCGCCCGGTGACGCTCGGCGTCAGCCAGCACCTGCAGGTCTTCGCGCCGAACCGCCGCTGGCACCCGCTCGACCAGGCCCTCACCCGCCTCGCCGGGCGCAACTTCAACCACGCCTTCCTCGAGGCGCTGACGACGGGCGAGGTGGCGCTGCAGATGCCCGGGCTGGCCGTGGGCAAGACGCGCGTCGACGGCGCCGCCCGCAGCCAGGACTTCCTGGGCCTCAACTACTACACGCGCAGCCACCTCAAGTTCCTCGCCGGGCCGCCCTTCGTGGCCTTCGGCTTCCGCGACGCACACCAGCGCGGCCTCACCGACATCGGGTGGGAGTACTTCCCCGAGGGCTTCGGCTTCGTGCTCGGCCAGGCGCGCCGCTACGGGCTGCCCATCTGGGTCACCGAGAACGGCCTCGACGACCGCTCCGGGGCGCGGCGCCCCCGTTTCCTCTTCGACCACTGGAAGGCGATGCTCGAGGCCATGGCGCAGGGCGCGCCGGTGACGCACTACCTGCACTGGTCGCTCATGGACAACTTCGAGTGGCTCGAGGCGTACGGCCCGCGCTTCGGCCTGTACCGCGTCGACTTCGACACGCTCGAGCGCCACGAGACGCCGGCCTGCGGTTACTTCCGGCAGGTGGCGCGCTCCCGCCAGCTCGTCGAGCCACCGCCGGAGTGCGGCTGACACCGGGAGTCGTTGACGGCGCCCGCTGCGGCCCGCTACCTCGCGCGCCATGACGCCGCCGCTGGCCACCGTGCTGCTCGACCCGCCGACCACCTTCCTCGCGGGCGCCATCATCTCCCTCATCGGGACGAAGCTCATTCGCCGGTCGGGCGCGGTCGAGGTGTGGCGGTCGGCGGTGCTGGGGGTGGCGTGGAGCGCCGTCTACGGCCTCGCCGTCGGGTGGATGTACTTCATCCGCACCGACTGGATGTTCGTCTACCTCATCGACACCGCGGGCATGCCGCTGGTGCCGACGTACCTCGCGTTCCTCCTCATCCTCGTCGCGTACGGCTTCGCCGGCGCGTTGGCCGCCGGGCACCTGGTGCAGACGAACCGCTTCGGCGCCGCGGTGGGGCTGACGGTGGCGGCGGCCTTCACGCTCGTGATGCTCTTCGTGCTCACCGGGGCGCACTATGTCGTCATTGGTACCACCCGGGAGTACTGGGCCGGCACGGCGAAGCGGCTCGTCGATGACGCCGAGGCGATGCGGGCCGTCAACGGCATCACCGTGGGCACCATCGTGGGGACGCTGCCCATCCTCTTCCTGCGCATCCGGGACCTGAGGCGGGCGTGAGCCCCGGCCCCAGGCGGCCGCTCGAGACGCCGCTCCTCCAACGGGTGGCGGTGCAGTACTTCGAGCGTCGCAGCCGAGCCGAGGCGCGCCCTTCGCCAGCGGCGGCCGCCGACGCGGTGCACGTGCTGAACGCCCGCGAGCGGGCGGCGATGCGGGCAGTACAGCGGGGCGCCGTCGGGCGCTCGGCCGCCGCCGGAGCGCTGTCGGGGCTCGTCGCCGCCGTCGCCGAGGTGGGGGCCCAGCCGCTCGCACCCGAGGGCACCGAGGTGCTCTCGCGGGCCTCGCTCGAGTTCTGGCTCGTCGTCGGCGTGGCCACCGGCGTGGCCTCGGTGCTCGAGCTGCTCTTCCTTTCGTGGGACATCCTCCGGTCGACGCACGAGCTCGCGCGGGTCGCGGGCCTCGAGCTCTTCGGCCCGAACCGCACGGCCAGCGACGCGGCCCTCGTCGAGGCCCTGGCTCGCGCGGCACTCGAGCTGCCCAACCCCCTCGTTCACCCAGCCGGCATCGACGCGCGGCGCGAGTCGTCGCGGCTGCGGCTCGTGCTCGCCTCGCTCGCCTACAAGGCCAAGGTGGGCGTCACCAGCTTCCTGCTGAAGCTGCTGCTCCGCCGCGTCCTCGGCCGGGTGCTGGTGCGGGGCACGCTGCAGGCGTTGCTCCCCTTCGTCGGCGTGCCCGTCACCGCGGCGTGGAACGCGCTGGTGACGTGGTGGGTGCTCCGCGAGGCCCGCATCCGCGCCATGGGCCCCAGCGCCACGCGAGCGCTCGTCGACGCCCTCTTCGCCGACGCGCCCCCGCTCTCGCCCGAGGGCCGGCTGTCGGCGGCTCGCGCCGTGGCGGCCTCCATCGTGCGCACGCAGGACCTGCACCCGAACCTCACCGCGCTGTTCGACGACGTCATGCGTCAGGTGGGCGACGTGGGTCGCGCCGAGCTCGACGACGTCGGGGCGTTCCTGGCGGGCCTGCCGGCGCTACCACCAGCCGAGCAGCGCCTCAGCCTCGCGGTGCTCGCCGTCGCCTGCATCGTCGACGGCCGCTTCTCGAAGCGGGAGCAGGCGCTGTGGAGCGACGCCCTCGCCGCCGCTGGCCGGCCCCACGACGTCACCGCGATCGAGCGCTTGCGCGTCGCCTTCGTCCGCGGAGATGGGCCGGTCGACGACGCGCTCCGCGCGCTCTGACGAGGGCGCCCCAGGCCCCACGGGTGGTGAGCCGTCACGCCCCAGCGGAGGCGGCGCATTGCCCTCGAGGCCCCTTCCGTCAGCGGTCGCTGTGCGCCCCGGGCGAAGCGCCCGCCATCCTCACGGGGAACGCCCCGGCGTCTACACCGTCAGCGCCCGCCGCGCGCCCCGACCGAAGCGCACGCCATCGTCACGGGGGACTCCCCGGCGTCTGCACCGCCAGCGCCCGCCGCGCGCCCCGACCGAAGCGCGCGCCATCGTCACGGGGGAACGCCCCGGCGTCTGCACCGCCAGCGCCCGCCGCGCGCCCCGACCGAAGCGCGCGCCATCGTCACGGGGGACTCCC
>JADCJJ010000247.1 GCA_020247085.1 Myxococcaceae bacterium
CCTCTGCACTCCTCGACGCGCCGGCCGCGCACCGGCCACGACTCTCGCGCTCCGCACTTCGCGCAGCGGAAACCCTCGGGCCACTTCTTCCCCCTCGCGTACGCGACGCACGCCTCCTCTGTCGCGAACCGCTCTTCGAACTCGATGAGATTCCTTGGGAAGTCGTTCATCCCGCCCTTCTAGACGCGGGGACTGACATCCGACCCACCACCCCTTGGGCCGACCTGAGCCAACCCGACACCCCCAAAAAAGCTGGTGCGGCACGAGCAGCCGCAGCTCGTGTTCCTCGACGTGCAGACGTGCTGAAGCCCGGGCTCGACGGATTCGAGGTGTCGAGGGCCATCCGCAGCGACGCGTCGCTGAAGGAGACGCCCGTGGTGCTCCTGTCGGCGCTGGGCGAGTCGCGCCTCGTCGACGCCGTCCGGACCTGGGGCGCGAGGGAGTAGCTCGTCAAGCCCATCAAGATGGAGTCGGTGCGAGCCGTCATGGCGCGGCTGCTCCCGTGCGCGCGGAGCAATGCGGCGAGTTCAGGTGACGCGAGCGGGAGCGGCGCGGGCCGTCCACCTGACCGCGCCACCTCCCGTCAGTCGAGGCGCTCGCGAGAGGCTGGCGGCTCGTCGACACGCGCGTCGAACGTCTGCCGGCCGATCTCGCGCCCATCGTCCGTCAACACCCGCACCCGGTAGGTGCCCGGCTTGTCGATGGTCGAGTAGGCGAAGGTTCGAAAGCCCGCCTCGGTGCCGCCGGTGAGCTGCGCGCGGTAGGGCATGCCCCGCACCGTCCAGCCGCTGACGGGGTCGTCGAACGACCACTCGAACGTCACGGTGTCGCGGAACTTGCTGGGCGCGAAGATGCGCGCGTACGCCCAGACGCGGCGGGCCGAACAGAGCTGGCCCTCGCCGCACTCCGCGTCCTTCGTACAGGCGCGCCCCGTGCGCTCGTAGCGCGGCCGCGCGAGGCAGACGCCGCTGGCGCTCGCCACGAAGTCGGCGGCCTCGTCGCGCCACACCTGCCATGAGGGCGCTGGCTGGAAGCGGAGCGCGTAGCGCACCCCCGCCTCGAAGCGCTGCGGCGTCACCGACTCGTACAGCCCGACGTGCTTGAGCGACAGCGGCACCGGCGGCACCGCGCCCGCGAGGTAGAGCAGCACCAGCGTCGCCTGCACCACCAGCCCGGGCAGCACGGCGCGCTCAAACGTCCACCCCGGGTCGTGCGTGAAGCGGGTGAACAGCCGCCACAGGCCCACGGTGACGGCCGCGCCCAATGCCGCCGACACGTAGTAGTGCCACCGCTCCAGCTCGCCAGCGACGACGGGGAGCAGGTAGGCGAGGAAGGACGTCGTCGCGAACGACAGGAGCGCCACCCGCACGATGGGCCCCTGCTTCCGAAAGCGCGGCAGCTCGTTGGCGACGATGAGCGCCGCGAGCCCCACCAGGAAGACGAACGACATCACGCCGCTCGACGCGCGGAAGTAGAACACCATGAAGGCGTTGAGCAGCGTGCCCAGGAAGAAGTGCATCACCCACAGGCGCACACTGGCGAGCTTGCCCAGGAAGCCGATCGGCTCGACGCCCGACACCAGCAACCGGTGGTCGATGAAGATGAGCCCACCCGAAGCGACGAGGTACACCGCCTGGTGAATCAGCAGCGGCATCGAGTCGATGCGGTGCAGCAGCAGCACGTCGAAGAGGAACCCGGCGAAAAAGAACGCGAGCTCGAAGGCGACGTGGTGGCGCTCCCGGAAGGCCTTGAAGCGCACGCCAGGCGTCGCCAGCGTCTCAGGCGTAGCGGTCGTCTCGCCAAGGGTGGGCTGTGTCGGAGTATCCACGCAGCTCCCAGAATCCCAGCTTGTTCTCGGTGAGCAACTCGATTCGGTTGATCCACTTCGCCCCCTTCCAAGCATACAGCTGGGGGGTGATCATCCGCACTGGGCCGCCGTGCTCCCGTGTCAGCGGCTGGCCGTTCCAGGTGTGCACCAGCAGCACGTCGTCCTTCAGGCACTCGAACAGGGCGAGGTTCGTCGTGTAGCCATCGCTCGCGTGCGCCATGACGTGCTCGGCGGCGTCCAGGGGCCGAGCAAGCGCCAACACCGTCGCCACCGAAACGCCGCGCCACGTCGAGTCGAGGAGGCTCCAGGTGGTGACGCAGTGGAAGTCAGAGACGTCTTCGACCTGGGGCAGCTCGCAGAAGGCCCTCCAGTCGAGCGTGAGCGGCTGCTCGACCGCGCCGTCGACGCGCAGCGCCCACTGCGCCTTCGAGACGTCGGGCTTCACGCCGAGGTCGAGCACGGGCCACGACCGGGTCCCGTGCTGGCCCGGGGGAAGCTTTGGCATGCCGTGGCGGTTCGGTCGCCCAGAGCCCAGCGGCCGGGGGTCGCTCAGCGACGGAGACGCCTGCATCTTGGCCAGGTGGCGCTCCCGCAGCCGCAGGCGCGCCTCGACGATGCGCCGCTGCCGTTCGTCGGCGGACTCGGCCACGGCGTCAGCCCTTCACGAGCTGCTCGAGCTCGCCGCGCTCGGCCAGCTCGGCCACGATGTCGCTCCCACCGATGAACTTCCCCTTGATGTACACCTGCGGAATCGTCGGCCAGCTCGAGTACTGCTTGATGCCGTCGCGCACCTCGGGGTCCTTCAGCACGTCGACGGTGTACAGCGGGCCGAGCGGCTGCAGGCACTGCACCGCGCGCGCCGAGAAGCCGCACAGCGGGAACAGCGCGTTGCCCTTCATGTAGATGACGATGGGGTGCTCGGCGATCTCCTTGTCGAACCGGGCCTTGAGTGCGTCGCTGATCATCGCTTCACCTTGCTCCATTGGTCGGGGGTGTAGGTCTTGAGCGCCAGCGCATGCAGCTCACCGGTCGCCAGCACGTCCTGCAGGGGCGCGTAGACCTGCTGGTGCTGCTGCACCATCGACAGGCCGATGAAGGCAGAACTCACCACCCGGGCCTCGAAGTGGTCGCCGGTGCCGGTGGTGTCTCGCAGCTCGACGGTGCTCCCTGGCAGGGCCTTCTCGATGCGCGCTTTCAGCTCGTTGGGGTCCAACATCAGTTCCTGATGCCTCCGGTGGTGACCAGCATGGCGGGGTCGACGCCCATGCTCGTAATGACGTCGCTCCAGACGCGCTCGGGCTCGCCCGTCAGCACGACGTCGGGGCGGGCCTCGGTGAAGAGCCAGCTGCCCTGCTGGATCTCGCGCTCGATCTGCCCGGGGCCCCAGCCGGCGTAGCCGAGGCAGAACCGCAGGCGCGTCGAGGGGTCCTTTACCAGCGGCTCGAGGGCGTCGGTGGTGACCGACAGGAAGAGCCCCGGCAGCAGCGCCGCGCGCTCGGCGACCGACCCGTCGTCGTGCAGCACGAAGCCTCGATGCGGCTCGACCGGCCCCCCGACGAAGATGGGGTCGAGCTCACGCCCCGGGGCGATCTCGAGCCGCTGCGACTGCTTCAGGTCCGCGAAGGTGAGGTCGGCGGCGCGGTTGATGACGAGGCCCATGGCCCCCTCGTCGTCGTGCTCCAGGACCAGCACGACGGTGCGCGCGAAGTTCGGGTCGAGCATCTGCGGCATGGCGATGAGAAACCCGGGGGCGAGCGCGCTCACGAAGCGCAGTATACGGGCCCCATGCATGCTCTGGTGAACCGGAAGGCAGGAGGACCCGACGTTCTGGAGGTCGAGACCCGGCCCGATCCGAGCCCGGGCCCTGGCGAGGTGCGGCTGCGGGTGAAGCGCGCAGGGCTGAACTTCGCCGACATCGCCGCCCGCGTGGGGCTGTACCCCGACGCCCCGAAGTTCCCCATGGTGATGGGCTACGAGGTCTCGGGCGTCGTCGATGGCGTCGGCAGCGGCGTCACCACGCTGCGCGACGGAGACCGGGTCACCGCCACCTGCCGCTTCGGCGGCCAGGCGTCGATGGTGTGCGTGCCGGCCACCCAGGCGCGCCGCATGCCCGACGCGATGACGTTCGACGAGGGCGCCGCGCTGCCGGTCAACTACCTCACCGCCTACCAGATGCTCTTCTGGACGGCGCCGCTCCTGCCCGGCATGTCGGTGCTCGTGCACATGGCCGCCGGCGGCGTCGGCCTGGCCGCGATTCAGCTGTGCCGAACGGTGCCCGGGGTGACGATCTTCGGCACCGCCTCGGCGGCGAAGCACGACTTCCTGCGCACGGCCGGCGTGCACCACCCCATCGACTACCGCACGCAGGACTTCGTCGCCGAGGTGATGAAGCGCACCGGAGGGCGCGGCGTCGACCGGGTGCTCGACGCACTCGGCGGCAAGGACTGGGAGCGTAGCGTGTCGACGCTCCGCTCCGGCGGTACCCTCTACGCCTTCGGCTGGGCCAACATGGTGGACGGCGAGAAGCGCAACCTGCTCACCGTCGCCCGGCAGTTCCTGTCGCTCAAGCGCTGGTCCCCGATGGAGCTGATGGACCTCAACAAAGGCATCGTCGGCGTCAACCTGGGCCACCTGTGGCACGAGACCGAGCTGCTCGGCGCGCACCTCGAGGCCCTGCTCCGCCTCTCCGAGCGCGGCGCGGTGCGGCCCCACGTCGACCGCGTCTTCCCCCTGTCGAAGGCCGGCGAGGCGCACGCCTGGGTGCAGGCGCGCAAGAACGTTGGCAAGGTGCTGTTCGACGTCGAGGCCTGACGACGGCGAGCGTCAGCGCCCGAGCTCGCGCTCGATGGCCTTGCGGAAGGCCTCCTCGGGCTGGGCGCCCGACAGCATCACCCCGTTGATAAAGAAGGCCGGCGTGCCGTTGACGCCGAGCTTCTCGCCCGCGGCCCGGTCCTGCTCGACGACGGCCCGCATGCGCCCCGACTCGAGGCAGGCGACGAAGGGCCTGAGGTCGAGCCCCAGCGTGAGCGCGTGGGCCTTGAGCGACGACTCGTCGAGCTCGCGCATGTTGGCGAAGAGATGATCGTGGAACTCCCAGAAGCGCCCCTGCTCGTTCGCGCACGCGCTGGCCTCGGCCGCCTTCGGCGCCAGCGGGTGGTTGGCGAGCGGGAAGTGACGGAACACCACCCGCACGTCCGCGGGGAAGTCGGCGGCCACCTTCTTCACCGTGTCCGAGGCGCGCGCGCAGAACGAGCACTGGAAGTCGGCGAACTCGACGATGACGACCCTCGCTGACGACGGCCCGCGGCTGGGCCCCGTGGCGTCCACCTGCTTGCGGGGGCGCGCGGGCGGCGCGAGCACCACCTCGTACCCAGCCCGGCGCTTGAGCTCGTCGAAGAGCTCGCGGGCGCGCATCATGCGGCCCTCGCGCTGCAGAGCACGCCGCAGCGGCGGGCGCACGTCGGCATACGTCGACGCCTCGGGCAGGTTGCGCTTCACCCGGGCGAAGAGCTCCTGCAGCTCGCCCTCGGTCGGCTCCCGGAGCCCCGGCTCGACGCGCTGCTCGAGCCACGCGTCGGCATCGACCCCCTCGCGCTTCGCCTCGGCCTCGACCAGGCCCTCGACGGCGATGCGCTCGGCAGTGTCGGTGCGCAGCTCGTAGAGCTGGTCCTGCAGCTTGAGGAACTCGTCGCCAGCACGCCGGTCGACCTCCGACTGCAGAATGGTCCGTGCTCCGATGCGCGCCACCGCAGGGTCGACGCCGCCCACGTCGAGCGGCGTCGGCGAGGGCTTCGGGGGGGTCGCGCAGGCGCAGACCGCGACGACGAAGAGAGCGACTCGGGACATGACGACGCCAGCGTGGCACGAGGCCCTCGCGACGGCTATCAGCTCGGCAGCCACCGCCCGGGGCGGGCCCAGCGCGACCCGCGGCCTGCCTCGCCAGCGCCCCCCTGGAGACGGTGAGGGCACGGCAGGGTCCGGCCCCTTCGCCCGCGCCGCTGCGCTCGCCGAAAGGTGCACGGGCCGCCGAAGCCGCCCCCCTCCTTCAGCCGCCACCGCGGGGCCCCGGCTCGTCGGCCCGCGCGCTGCCTCAGCGGCCGTCTCGCATGTCGGCCCGCACGCCCGAGAGGCACCCACCCACGGTGCCCGGCCGCGCGCCAGCCCTCCAGAAGTCCTTCGCCTCGTCGGCGCGCTCACAGCGGTGTCGCGCCGGGCACTGCAGATCGTCGGCGCAGGGGTCGGCGCACTCACCCACCGAAGCGAACCCGTCGGCCGCCGGTGAGACGAGGCAACGCTCCGACGCCGGGCAGTCGTCGTGGGTGAGGCAGGGCCCGTGCGAGCGCTTCACCACCGGTGCGCGCACGAAGTAGGCGCCGGCCACGCCGACGACCAGGAGCGCTGGAACCAGGAAGCGCTTCGAACCGTCGAGCAGGCTCACGACGGCGTGGGCACGACCTCTGGCGCGGTGCGGAAGAAGTCCTCGGGGCGCTCGAGCTTCAGCGCCTCGCGCAGCACCTCGTCCACCGCGTCCACGAGGACGATGCGGAGCGCGGCGCGCACGTTCTTCGGAACCTCCTTCAGGTCCTTCTTGTTGTCGCGCGGCACGATGACGGTCTTGATGCCCAGGCGGTGCGCGGCCAGGCACTTCTCCTTCAGCCCGCCGATGGGCGTCACGCGCCCGCGCAGGGTGATCTCGCCCGTCATCGCCACGTCGCGCCGAACGGGAATCTTCGTGATCGCCGACACCAGCGCGGTCGCCATCGTCACGCCCGCCGACGGCCCATCCTTCGGGAACGCGCCGGGGAAGTGAATGTGCATGTCGTTCTTTTCGAAGAACGCGTCGTCGATGCCCAGGCGCCGCGCGCGGGTGCGAACCCACGTCACCGCCGCCTGCGCCGACTCCTTCATCACGTCGCGCAAGACCCCGGTGACGATGAGCTTGCCCTTGCCCGGCATCGTCGTGGCCTCGGTGTGGAGCACCTCGCCGCCGAACTCCGTCCACGCGAGCCCATTCACCATGCCGACCTGATCGGTCTTCTCGTTCTTGTCACGCGGCACCCGCGGCACGCCCAGCAGCTTCTTCACCCGCTTGCGGTCGACCCGCAGCGGCCCCCTGTCGCCGGCGATCACCTCGCGCGCCAGCTTGCGGAACACCGAGGCCACCTCGCGCTCGAGGCTCCGCACGCCGGACTCGCGCGTATAGCGACGGATGATGGTCTTCAGCCCGAGCGTCGTCAGCGCCACCTTCGTGTCCTTCAGCCCGTTCGCCTCCTGCTGCTTGGGGATCAGGTACTTGCGGGCGATGTTGAGCTTCTCGTCCTCGGTGTACCCGGCGATGCGGATGATCTCCATGCGGTCCTGCAGCGGCTGCGGGATCGTGTGCATCGAGTTCGCGGTGCAGATGAACATCACCTTCGAGAGGTCGAAATCGAGATCGAGGTAATGATCGTTGAAGGTCGCGTTCTGCTCCGGGTCGAGTACCTCGAGCAGCGCCGACGAGGGGTCGCCCCGGAAGTCCGACGACATCTTGTCGATCTCGTCGAGCAGGATGACGGGGTTCTGCGCCTCGGCCTTCTTCAGCGACTGAATGATCTTCCCCGGCATCGCGCCGATGTAGGTGCGCCGGTGCCCGCGAATCTCGGCCTCGTCGCGCACGCCACCGAGCGACATGCGCACGAACTTGCGGCCGAGAGACTTGGCGATCGACCGCCCCAGTGACGTCTTGCCGACGCCCGGCGGCCCCACGAAGCAGAGGATGGGGCCCTTGAGCTTACCGACGAGCTGCTGCACCGCCAGGTACTCGAGGATGCGCTCCTTCACCTTCTCGAGCCCGAAGTGATCGTCGTCGAGCACCTTCTTCGCCTCGTCGACGTCGAGCCTGTCCTTCGTCTCTTCTCCCCACGGGAGCGAGAGCACCCAGTCGATGTAGTTGCGCACGACGGTCGCTTCCGCGCTCATCGGGCCCATCATCTTGAGCTTCTTGATCTCCTTCTTCATGCGGGCGTGGGCCTCTTTCGAGAGCTTCTTGCCCTTGAGCTTGTCCTCGAGTTCCTGGACCTCGCTCTTGCCGTCGTCGGCCTTGTCACCCAGCTCGCGCTGGATCGCCTGCATCTGCTCGTTGAGGTAGTACTCCTTCTGGGTGCGCTCCATCTGCTTCTTCACGCGGGAGCGGATCTTCTTCTCGACCTTGAGGATCTCGATCTCACCCTGCATCAGCTCGTAGAGCTTCTCGAGGCGACGGGCGGGCGTCTCGGTCTCGAGCAGCGCCTGCTTGTCGGGCAGCTTGAGCGCCAGGTGCACGCCGATGGTGTCGGACAGCCGCGACGGGTCCTCGATGAGCGCCACCTGCTGCATGAGCTCTGGGGCGATGCGCTTGTTGAGCTCGACGAAGGCCTTGAACGTCGTCTGCACGGCGCGCATCAGCGCCTCGAGCTCGGCCGACGACGACGGCGGCTCACTCACCAGCTCGTACTCGCACTCGAAGTAAGGCTCGGTCGGCAGGAAGGTGGTGAGCTTCGCCCGCGCGAGCCCCTCGACGAGCACCTTCACCGTGCCGTCGGGCAGCGGCAGCAGCTGCACCACCTGGCCCAGCGTCGCGAAGTGGAACACCTCGTCGGGCGCCGGGTCGTTCGTCTTCGCCTTCTTCTGCGCCGACAGCAGCAGCAGCGCCTTTCCGTCAGCGCCCTTGCGGTTCATCGCCTCCTTCAGGGCGGCGATGGACTTCTCGCGGCCGACGTACAGCGGCCGCACCTCGTGCGGGAAGAGGACGATGTCTCGCAGCGGGAGCAACGGGAGCGGCTTCACGTCGGTGTTCTCCAGAGTTCGGATCGCCCGGGTTCTACCCCGGCGACGCCGTCAGTTCGACTTCGCGGCCGCGCCGGTCGGCGGGGTGACGCCCAGCGTCGCGAAGAGAAAGGCCAGCTGGTCGACCGACGCCTCGATCGACTTCGCCACCTGGTCGGCGCCGCCATGCCCGGCGTTGGCCTCGATGCGCAGCCAGGCCGTGCCTTGCCCCTTCGTCGCGCCCTGCACCCTCGCCACGAACTTGCGCGCGTGGAAGGGGTCGACGCGGTCGTCGTGGTCGGCCGACATCATCAGCAGCGGCGGGTGGGCCGCGCCCGCGACGACGCGGTGGTACGGGGAATACGCCGCCAGCACCTTCAGCTCATTCGCCACTTCGGGGTCTCCGTACTCGGGGATCCACGTCTTGCCCGACCCGTAGAGGTGGTAGCGCACCATGTCGAGCAGAGGCACAGCGCAGATGACCGCGCCGTACAAGTCAGGCCGCTGCGTCATCACCGCGCCCACCAACAGCCCACCGTTCGAGCCGCCCCGAATCGCGAGCCGCTTCGGGTTCGTCCACTTCTCCTTCACCAACCAGTCCGCCGCGCCGATGAAGTCGTCGAACACGTTCTGCTTGTTCGCTCCCTTCCCCGCGTCGTGCCACGCCTTGCCGTACTCGCCCCCGCCGCGCAGGTTCGGCACCGCGTACACCCCGCCGGCCTCGAGCCACGGGTAGATGAACGAGGTGAAGGCGCTGGTGAGCGAGATGTCGAAGCCGCCGTAGCCGTACAGAAGCACCGGGTTTGTCCCGTCGAGCACCACGTCCTTCCGGGCGACGATGAACATCGAGATCGGCGTGCCATCTCGCGAGGGGTAGAACACCTGCCGCACCTCGTACGTCGAGGGGTCGACCGGCACCTCGACGCTCGCCCACAGCTCGCTCTTGGCGCGCTTCACGCTCGTCTTGAACACCTGGCGCGGCATCGTGAAGCTCGAGAAGGCGAAGTACGCCTCGTCGTCGTCTTCGAGGCCCACGAGGTTCGACGCCGTGCCGAGGCCCGGCAGTTCGACGGTGCGCACCTTCTTCCCCTTGAGGTCGAACACCTCGACGACGCTCACCGCCTTCTTCAGCGCCGAGATGGCGAAGTGGCCTCCGACGATGCCGAGCGACTCGCGGGCGGCCTCCTTGTCTTCGGCGATGAGCTCGCGCCAGCTCGCCCGCTCGGGCTTCTTCGGGTCGACGGCAAACAGCCGCTTGTTCGGCGCACCCTCGTCGGTGAAGACGTAGAACGTGTCCTTGTAGGCGTCGACCGAGTACTTCGCGTCCTTGCCCTTCACCAGCAGGCGCCACCCCTTGTCCACGCCGGCGCGCTTGAAGAAGACGTCGTTCTCGTTCCAGCCGCGCATGATCGACACGAACCACCACTTGCCGTCGCGCGACACCGAGCCACCGATGAAGGTCTTCGGGTCGCCCGTGCGCGGGTGCACCTGCTCGTCCTTCGCCGGGTCCTGACCCAGCACGTGGAGCCGCACCTCGCAGGTGCCGGGGCGCTCGCTGACGGGCACCGCCGAGTCCGACGGAAGCCACTCGTACATGAACGCCTTCGAGTCCGGCAGCCACGACGGGCTCGCGTACTTGCCGCCGGGAATGACGTCGACGGTCGAGCGCGCGCCAGTGTCGACGTCGAGCACGTGCAGCGTGGACTCGTCGGCGGCGTTCGGCTTCTCGGCGAACACCACCTTCTTCCCGTCCCACGAGGGCACCCAGACGCCGAGCGAGACGGTGTTGTCGGTGGACCAGGTGTTCGGGTCGAGCAGCACCCGCTCTTCACCCTTCTCGGTGCGCCAGTAGACGACGGCCTTCTCTTTGTCCTTGCG
>JADCJJ010000248.1 GCA_020247085.1 Myxococcaceae bacterium
GAGACCCAGCCTTTCGCGGCGTGCCGGCGCCGGCCGAGGGGGTGCGGGGGGAGCGCCTATGCCATACTGGCTGCAGACGTCGTCGCCCTGAGAGCCGTCGCAGGTCCCGCGGTCCGACTCCGCGGCGGGGCAGACGGAGCTTTTCGGCCACGACCCTTTCCGTGAAGGAAGCCATGACGACAGCCTGGTCGCAGAAGATCTCGGCGCTGCAGAACAAGAAGGAGTACGCCGAGCTGAATTGGGAGGGCAGCTTCGACGAGTACCTCGACGTCGTCCGCGCCAACCCGCGCGTCACGCGCACCGCCTACCAGCGCGTGTACGACATGATCCTGAGCTACGGGAAGACCGAGTACATCGACAACAAGAAGCGGCTCATCCGCTACCACTTCTTCTCCGACGAGAAGAACGGCTCGCGCGACGCGGTGTTCGGGCTCGACGTACCGCTGATGAAGCTGGTGAACGTCTTCAAGGCGGCGGCGCACGGCTACGGCGCCGAGAAGCGCGTCATCCTGCTCCACGGGCCGGTGGGCTCGTCGAAGTCGACCATCGCGAGGGTGCTCAAGCGCGGCCTCGAGGACTACTCGCGCACGCCCGAGGGCGCGGTGTACACGTTCAGCTGGGTCTTCGACGAGAGGGTCACACTGGCGGACGGCTCGGTGCTCCACGGGCGCATCAAATCGCCGCTGCACGAGGAGCCGCTCAAGCTGGTGCCGTCAGACCTGCGCGCGAAGTTCTTCGCCGAGCTGTGCCCACCCGAGACGGGCTTCACCATTCCCGAGCTCGGCGAGCTCAACCCGCACTGCCGCTTCATCTTCCAGCGGCTCCTGGCGCACTACGGAGGCGACGCGGGCAAGGTGTACGCCCACGTGCGGGTGCACCGCCTCGTGTTCTCCGAGAAGGATCGCGTCGGCATCGGCACCTTCCAGCCGAAGGACGAGAAGAACCAGGACTCGACCGAGCTCACCGGCGACATCAACTATCGCAAGATCGCCGAGTTCGGCTCGGACTCCGACCCGCGGGCGTTCAACTTCGACGGCGAGTTCTGCGTCGCCAACCGCGGCCTCATCGAGTTCGTCGAGATGCTCAAGCTCGACGTCGCCTTCCTCTACGACCTGCTCGGCGCCACGCAGGAGCACCGCATCAAGCCCAAGAAGTTCCCGCAGACCGACATCGACGAGGTCATCATCGGCCACACCAACGAGCCCGAGTTCAAGAAGCTCGAGTCGAACGAGTTCATGGAGGCCTTGCGCGACCGGACGATCAAGATCGACATCCCGTACATCACGAAGCTGTCCGAGGAGATCAAGATCTACGAGAAGGAGTTCAACCCCCGGCGCATCCGCGGCAAGCACATCGCGCCGCACACGCTCGAGATGGCTGCGATGTGGGCCGTGCTGACGCGCCTCGACGAGCCGAAGAAGCACAACCTGTCAGTGCTGCAGAAGCTCAAGCTCTACAACGGCAAGACGCTCCCCAATTTCACCGAGGACAACATCAAGGAACTGCGGAAGGAGGCCGCGCGCGAGGGCCTCGAGGGCATCAGCCCGCGCTTCGTGCAGGACAAGATCTCGAACGCGCTGGTGAGCGACAAGTCCGAGCTGTCGATCAACCCCTTCATGGTGTTGAACGAGCTCGAGGCCGGCCTCAAGTCGCACTCGCTGATCCCCAGCGAGGACACGCGCAAGCGGTACCGCGAGCTGTTGGGCACCGTGAAGCAGGAGTACGAAGACATCGTGAAGAACGAGGTGCAACGGGCGATCTCGGCCGACGAAGAGGCCATCGCCAAGCTGTGCTCGAACTACATCGACAACGTCAAGGCCTACACCCAGAAGGAGAAGATCAAGAACAAGTACACGGGCCTCTACGAGGAGCCGGACGAGCGGCTGATGCGGGCGATCGAGGACAAGATCGACATCCCCGAGAGCCGCAAGGACGACTTCCGGCGTGAGATCATGAACTACATCGGCGCGCTGGCCATCGAGGGGAAGATCTTCAACTGGCGCACGAACGAGCGGCTGCAGAAGGCGCTCGAGCTCAAGCTGTTCGAGGACCAGAAGGACTCGATCAAGCTGAAGACGCTGGTGAGCTCGGTGGTCGATCGAGAGACGCAGGAGAAGATCGACATCGTCAAGTCGCGGCTCATCAAGAACTTCGGCTACGACGACGAGAGCGCGACCGACGTGCTGAACTTCGTGGCGAGCATCTTCGCGCGCGGCGACGCCAAGGAGTGACGCGTGGGCCTCCGCATCGACCAGGACCACACGCGCTTCAAGGCGATCGTCCGCGGGAAGATCAAGCAGAACCTGCGCAAGTACGTGCAGCAGGGCGAGATGATCGGCAAGAAGGGGAAGGACTTCATCTCGATCCCCGTGCCGTTCATCGACGTGCCCCGCTTCAAGCACGGCTCGAGGCAGGGCGGGGTTGGCCAGGGCGACGGCAACCCCGGCGACCAGGTCGGGCAAGGGCAGCCGCAGCCAGGCGACGGCAGCGGCAAGGCCGGCGAAGGGGAGGGCCAGCACGTGCTCGAGGTCGACGTCAGCCTCGACGACCTTGCGCAGATCCTCAGCGAGGAGCTGCAACTGCCCAACATCGAGAACAAGGGCAACGACAAGATCGTCACCACACGCATCAAGTACACGGGCATCAACACCGTGGGTCCGCAGTCGCTCCGGCACTTCAAGCGCACCTTCAAGGAGGCGCTCAAGCGGCAGATCGCCACCGGCACGTACGACCCGGGGAACCCGATCATCGTCCCGCGGCGGCAAGACGTGCGGTACCGCACCTACCGCCTCGAGAACCTGCCGCAGACGAACGCGGTCATCATCTACATGATGGACGTGTCGGGCTCGATGGGCGACGAGCAGAAGGAGATCGTCCGCATCGAGTCCTTCTGGCTCGATACGTGGCTCCGCAACCAATACAAGGGGCTCGAGACGCGCTTCATCATTCACGACGCCGTGGCGCGCGAGGTCGACCGCGACACGTTCTTCCACACGCGAGAGTCGGGCGGGACGATGATCTCGAGCGCGTACAAGCTCTGCCGAGACATCATCAAGGCCGACTACCCCGCGTCGTCGTGGAACATCTACCCGTTCCACTTCTCTGACGGCGACAACTGGTCGGCCGACGACACGCGCTCGTGCATCGAGCTGCTCAAGGCCGAGATCCTGCCCGACGTGAACCAGTTCGCGTACGGGCAGGTCGAGTCGCCGTACGGCTCTGGGCAGTTCATCAAGGATCTGCGCGAGCACCTGGGCGACCACGCGCGGGTCGCCTTGAGCGAGGTCGCCGACAAAGACGCCATCTACGGCTCGATCAAGGACTTCCTCGGCAAGGGGCGCTGAGCCCGCCTCCCTCAGCGCTTCCGGCGGTACTTGCGCGGCTGACTCTTGCGACCCATCGGCCGCTGCTCCTGCCGCTCGGTCGCCGCGTCCACCAGGGTGCGCAGCGGGGGCTTCACGCCAAGGTCCATCTCGCGCAGCACGATCAGCCGATCGCGCTCAGCCGCCGCCTTCTCGAACTCCATCTCGTCGGCGAAGGCCATCATGCGCTTCTCGGTGTCGCGGATGCGCTCACGCACCTCGTCCTTCGACAGCAGGGCGGCTGCGCCCTCGGCGGCCATCGGCAGGTCGAGCGCGTCGGCGCCGTACACGTACTGGGTCAGATCGGTGATGGCCTTCTTCACCTGCGTGGGGGTGATGCCGTGGGCCTGGTTGTACGCCCCCTGCAGTTCGCGCCGTCGGCTCGTCTCGTCGATGGCGCGCTGCATCGAGGCGGTGACGACGTCCGAGTACATGATGCAGCGGCCGTTCACGTTGCGCGCCGCGCGCCCCATCGTCTGAATCAGCGAGACATGGCTGCGCAGGTAGCCCTCCTTGTCGGCGTCGAGAATCGCCACCAGCGACGTCTCGGGGATGTCGAGGCCCTCGCGCAGCAGGTTGATGCCCACCAGCACGTCGAACTCGCCCTTGCGCAGGTCGCGGATGATGGCGGTGCGCTCGATGGCGTCGATGTCGGCGTGCAGGTAGCGCACGCGCACCCCGACCTCGGCGTAGTACTCGGTGAGGTCCTCGGCCATGCGCTTGGTGAGCGTCGTCACCAGCACGCGCTCCCCCTTCGCCGCCCGCGCGCGGATCTCGGCCAGCAGATCGTCGACCTGGTTGCCCGCGGGGCGCACCTCGATGATCGGGTCGAGCAGGCCCGTCGGCCGAATGACCTGCTCCACCAGCACGCCACGGGCCTTGTTGATCTCCCACTCGGCCGGCGTCGCCGAGACGTGAATGGCGTGCCGCAGGAACTGCTCGAACTCGCCGAACTTCAGCGGCCGGTTGTCGAGGGCGCTCGGCAAGCGGAACCCGAAGTCGACCAGCGTCTCCTTGCGTGAGCGGTCGCCGCGGTACATCGCGCCTATCTGCGGCACCGTCTGGTGCGACTCGTCGATGATGAGCAGGAAGTCTTTCGGGAAGTAGTCGAGCAGGCATGGCGGTGCTTCGCCCGGAGCCCGGCCCGACAGGTGGCGTGAGTAGTTCTCGATGCCGTTGCAGAACCCGAGCTGCTCCATCAGCTCGAGGTCGAACATCGTGCGCTGCTCCAGCCGCTGAGCCTCGAGGAGCTTGTTCTGCGCCCGCAGCTCCGTCAGGCGCTCCCGGAGCTCCTCGCGGATCGCCCCGACGGCCCGGTGCCGCTGCTCGAGGTCGGTGACGTAGTGGCTGCCGGGAAAGATGGTCATCTTCGAGATGGCCCCGAGCGTCTGGCCGCGCAGCGGGTCGAACTCGGTCATCCGCTCGACCGAGTCGCCGAAGAACTCCACGCGCACCGCGCGCTCGTCCTCGTAGATGGGGAAAATCTCGACGGTGTCGCCGCGCACACGAAACGTCCCGCGGTGGAAGTCCAGGTCGTTCCGCTCGTACTGGCACTCCACCAGCCGCTTCATCAGCTGGTCGCGTCCGAAGTCCTTGCCCACCTCGAGGGCGATGGCCATGCCGAGGTACACCCGCGCGACGCCGAGGCCGTAGATGCACGACACCGAGGCGACGATCACGACGTCGTCGCGCGTCATCAGCGAGTGCGTCGCCGAGTGGCGAAGACGCTCGATCTCCTCGTTGATGCTCGAGTCCTTCTCGATGAACGTGTCCGAGGCGGGCACGTAGGCCTCGGGCTGGTAGTAGTCGTAGTAGCTGACGAAGTACTCGACCGCGTTCTTCGGGAAGAGCTGCTTGAACTCTCCGTAGAGCTGGGCGGCGAGCGTCTTGTTGTGCGCCATGATCAGCGTCGGGCGCTTCACGTTGGCGATGACGTTGGCCATCGTGAACGTCTTCCCCGAGCCGGTCACGCCGAGCAGCACCTGGTGCTGGTCGCCCCGCAGCACGCCCTCGGTCAGCTCGGCGATGGCGCGGGGCTGGTCACCGCGCGGGGCGTAGTCACTGACGAGCTCGAAGTCGGCCATGGCGCCTTCCGTCATACCCGGCCGGCGGGCCGAGCGGTGCCAGGACTCGGTCAGCCCCGGTCGGACGAGGTGGGCGCCGCGCGGCGCGTCACTTCCCCGCCGAGCCGCGGGCCGGCGCCGGCAACAGCGCACGGAAGGAGGCGAGGCGTGCGGCCTCGAACTCGTCGCCGCGCGTCCAGGTGGGCATCACCGGCGCGTCGCCGAGCTTCACCACCAGCTGGTACACGAGCTTGACGTCTTCGACGGCGCCCGCCAGGTCCCACGACGCATCCACCTCGTCGCTGGGCTGGTGGTACCGTGTCGCCTCCCAGCGCTCGCGCTGCTCCCGGCCCCAGTTCTCGGGTCGGTCGACGAAGGCGTGCCCGGACGAGAAGTAGGTGGCCGGCACCCCCGCCTTGGCGAAGTTGAACTGGTCCGAGCGGTAGAAGAAGCCGCGGTCGCTCAGCGCGTCGGGCTTCACCTCGCGCCCCTGGGCCCGGGCGAGCGACGCCAGCACCGCGTCGATGCTGCTCTTCCCGAAGCCGATGACCGACACGTCCTTCGTGCGCCCCCAGATGTTGAGCCCGTCGATGTTGACGTTCGCCGCCATGCGGCCGGGCGGCACCGGCGGGTGCTCGACGAGGTACTGCGACCCGAGCAAGCCCTGCTCTTCGGCGGCGACGGCGGCGAACAAGACGCTCCGCCGGGGCGCCTTCGGCGCCGTCGACAGCGCCTTGGCCAGCGTGAGGAGCGCCGCCACGCCCGAGGCATTGTCCACCGCGCCGTTGTAGATGACGTCTTCGCCCTTCTTGCCGCCTGCCTTCACGCCGAGGTGATCGTGATGCGCGGTGATGACGAGCCACTCGTCGGCGAGCCTGGGGTCGCTCCCCGGCAGCACGCCCAACACGTTGGCGGTGCTCTTCGACGCGACCTCGTTCGAGAAGCTGGCGCTCATCGACACCCCGAGCGGCACCGCCCGGAACTCGCGCGTCTGAGCCAGGGCTCGCAGCGCGTCCAGGTCCTTCCCGGCCATCGCCACCAGCTTGCGGCTCGCCTCTTCGGTCAGCCAGCCCTTGAGCTGCAGCGACGAGGGCGCCGCCGCCGGCAGGTCGAACTGCTCGCCCGTCCATGACGTCTGCACCACCTGCCACGGGTACCCGGCCGAGGGCGTGGTGTGGATGATGAGGCACCCCGCCGCCCCCTGCTTCATCGCCTGCTCGTACTTGTAGTCCCAGCGGCCGTACCAGAGCCGCGTCTTGCCAGCGAAGAGCCCGGCGTCGTCCTCGGGGTCGTTGTTCATCACCAGCAGCACCTTCCCCTTCACGTCGACCCCCAGAAAGTCGTTCCAGCCGTACTCGGGCGCGACGATGCCGTAGCCGACGAAGACGACCTCGGCCTTGTCGATGGCCGAGCGGGGGAGCTGGTGACCGCTGACTGCGATCATGTCGGTGTGGAAGGGCGTCACCAGCGTGTCGTTGCCTCGCTTGAAGGTGAGCCCCGCGGGGTGGCCGGTGACGCCGACGAGGTCGAACGGCTGCAGGTAGCGCTGCGTGCCCGCCGGCGCGAGGCCGAGCGTCTCGAACTGCGTCGCCAGGTATTGCTGTGTCAGCGCGTCTCCGCGGGTCGCTGGGCCCCGGCCCTCGAGCGCGTCCGAGGCGAGGAAGCGCACGTGGCCCAGCAGCGCCTCGGAGGTGATCTGCGCCTGGCCGCCCTTGTCGGCGGCGAGCATGAGCGTGAGCAGCAACGTCGTCATTGGGAGATCGTGCTTCCTTCCTTCGGGTTGAGACAGCCGTTTCGGGAAGCACGACCCCCGTCCAAGCCGTACGTGCGGATTTCCCGCTTACGGGTTGCGGGTGGGGTTTCGGACGGTCGCATTGACGCTGCTCCCGGGTATTGGATTTGGCCCTTCAGTTGGATGAGCCCGAGGCTCTCGAAGAAGCCCCGCGTCCACTTGCGCGACTCGCCGGGCTTCAGGTGTCGCACCTTCCGTTGAAACAGCAGGCCTCGCAGCCGGCGCTCGACGTACGGGTCCACGGCCCCAAACTTCTGGCTCGCGTTCCCGGTTCGGAAGTGGCCACACCACCCTTGCAGCACGGCGTTGAGTGACTTGATTACGTTCCGCAGGTCCTCGTGGCATCGGCCTCGCTGCGTCAGCTCGTGGATGCGTGCCCGCACGCGCTTCATGCTGCGCGTCGAGGGCCATCTCTGGAGGAGGTAGACGCGCTTGCGCTCCTTCTCCCAGATGGGCCCGCTCATCTTCTTCCCCAGGTGACACCCGAGGAAGTCGAAGCCCTGGTTGCCCCAGGACATGTCGACTCGCCTCGTCTTCTCGGGATTCAGTGTCAGGTCGAGCTTCGCCATCGCGCTTATGACGTGTCGCTCGGCCTCCTCGCACACCGCCCTCGTGCTGCACGCGATGACGAAGTCGTCCGCGTACCGCACCAGCACACCCAGATGCGCGTGCTTCCTCTCCCACTCCTCGTCGAGCACGTGCAGGGAGATGTTCGCGAGCAACGGCGAGATGACTCCACCTTGGGGCGTACCGGCCGTCGGCGTCGTCAGCCTTCCGTCGTCGAGAATTCCTGCGCGCAGCCACTGCCGCACCAGCTTCAGCATCTGGCGGTCGACAACTCGCTTTGAAACCAGCGTCATCAGTGTGTCGTGGTTGATGCTGCCGAAGGAGTCGCGGGTGTCAGCGTCGAGGACGTGGTTTCCACTTCGCCCGCCTTCCACTCGCAACTTCTCTAGCGCGTCGGTAGCGCTGCGCCTCGGCCGAAATCCGTATGAGGCCTCTTTGAAGTCCGCCTCGAACATCGGCTCCAGCACCAGCTTCACCGCCGCTTGCACCACCCGTTACTTCACCGTCGGGATGGGTGGCATGCTACCGGGCTCTCCGGCGATTAGCCGGACGGGACTTGCACCCGTTGGTGAAGTGCAGCGTGACTCCGCCTGCTCGGTCGGTCGCCCTTCCGTCGGCTTTGAGTCGTCACGACGCACCATGGGCGCCCCCTACCACGGCGCGCCCCCGTGGCCGAGCCACCTCGGTCCCCCCGCACGACGGCGCAGAACCCTCGCCTACCGCCCTCCGTCGAGGGGCGCCCCGCCATCGGCCATGTCGAGCAAGCGCGCCCGAAGCGCCTTCGCCTCGACGTTCGACGGGTCGACGCGCAGCGCCTCGTCGACGAATGGCACCGCCTCGCCAGCCGCGCCCCGCTCGGCCCACAGCCGGGCCCGCCTGAGCGGGGCCAGCACGTAGCGCTCCTGCACCGGCTTCGTCAGCTGCCCTGGCGACGACGGTGACAGCGCGCGGTCGAGCGCCAACACCTCTCGCGCCTCGTCTGGCGTCAGCGGCGCGAACCGACCGACGAGGTAGGCGTACGACGCCAGGCGCTCGAGGAACGGCTTGCACACGGCCCGCTCCTGCTTGAGGCCCCGCTCACACCACTCCCGCGCCGAAGCTAGGTCTCCCGCCAGGAAGTACAGCTTCGCCGTCTCGCTCGCCTTCGGTGGACGCTTCGAGCCGGGCGCCCCGGGGAGCGCCGGCGCCTGACAGAGCAGCACTGCGAGGACGAGGGCGCTCATCAGTACGCGTTCTTCGACAAGAATCCGCCGAACGCCGTGCGCAGGAGAATCTTGACGTCGAAGAGCAACGACCAGTTCTCAATGTAATAGAGATCGTAGTCGATGCGCTCGTGGATGGACGTGTTGCCGCGCAGCCCGTTGATCTGCGCCCAGCCCGTGATGCCCGACTTCACCATGTGCCGCAAGTGGTAGCGGGGGATCTGCTTCTTGAACGTCTCGATGAACACCGGCCGCTCGGGCCTCGGCCCGACGAGGCTCATGTCACCCACCAGGACGTTGAAGAACTGCGGCAACTCGTCGAGCGAGTACTTGCGCAGGAAGGTACCGATGGGCGTGCGCCGCGGGTCGTCAGCCGTCGCGAACTTCGCCCCGGCTTCCTCAGCGTCCATCCGCATCGTGCGGAACTTGAGCATCTGAAAGAGGTGCCCGTCGAGGCCCATGCGCTCCTGGCGGTAGAACACCGGGCCCCGGCTCGTCAGCTTCACCAGCGCCGCCAGCAGGAGCATCACCGGCGCCGTCAGCGCGACGGCGACCAGCGAGAAGATGACGTCGAAGGCGCGCTTGGCGATCAGGTTCCAGCCGTCGAGCGGCGCCCCCTGCAGGCTGATGATGGGCAGCCCGCCGAACTCCTCGAGGCCGCCGCGCAGGGTGACGTAGTTGAACAGGTCGGGCACCAGCTTCACGTCGACGGTGCGCTGCGCCACCTGCTCCATCAGCTCCTTGAGAATCGGCTGGTCCTCGAGCGGCAGCGCCAGAATGACCTGGTCGACGGGCGCGCGGTCGAGCACCGCGCCCAGCTCGGTCATCAGGCCCAGCACCGGCTTGCCCTTGACGGTCGTGCCCACCTTCTCTGGCCGCCGCGTGAGCAGCCCGGTGACGGTGAAGCCCAGCTCCCGGTGCGACTCGATGGTGTCGATGACGCGCTGCCCGAGCTCACCGGCCCCCACGACGAGGATCGTCTTCTCGTTGAACCCGCGCCGGCGCAGCGCGTTGAAGAGCGCCCGGAATGACAGGCGCACGGCGCTCACGCCGATGAAGGCGTAGACGGTGAACAGCGCGATGGTGACGCGCGAATATCGCTCGTAGAAGAAGAAGGTGATGGCCACCAGGAGCGTCGTCGCGAGGATGGTCGACTTGAAGACCTCGAACACCTCGCCCACGTGGCTCCGGGCGCGGTTCGTCGTGTACAGGCTCGCCTGACGAAACGTCAGCGGGAACACCACGAGGACGACGGAGAGGATGACGAGCGTGTCGGCCGTCGGAGGGCGCGACTCGTACGGCAGCGGCCCCGAGAAGCGCGTCAGCCAGGCGAGCCCGAAGCTCACCGCGAGCGTCACCACGTCCGCCAGGAGCTTGATCGAGTTGTAGAAGCGCTGCAGCCGGGTGAACACGCCCTTTTGGCCATAGCACAGCCGCGGCGCGCGTCCTCAAGCCCCCACCGGCCGCAGGGCCTGCACTTCCCGCCAGAGGCCCGCCTGGAACGCCGCTCGCGTGAAGCGCTGCGCCTGGGCCCTCGCCTCGGCCGGCGAGAACCCGCGCTCGAAGACCTCGAAGGCCCTCACCGCCGCCACCACCGCGTCGACGGTCTGCTCGTGAAAGAAGACGCCGGTGCGCGACGTCACCGTCTCGAGCGCTCCCCCGGCCCCGTACGCGATGACCGGCCGCCCGCACGCCTGCGCCTCGAGCGGGGTGATGCCGAAGTCTTCGAGCCCCGGGAAGACCAGCGCCCGGGCGTTCCGGTAGAGCTCGGGTACCTCGGCGTCGGGCACCTGCCCCAGCACCTTCACCGACGGCGGCAACGCCCGCAGCGTCGAGGCCGCCTGCCCCGAGCCGGCGACCCACAGCGGCAGCCCCAGCCGCCCGAAGGCCTCGATGGCCAGGTCGACCCGCTTGTACGGCGCGAGCGCCCCCAGACA
>JADCJJ010000249.1 GCA_020247085.1 Myxococcaceae bacterium
GCCGCCGCCAGCCCCGCTCGGCCCCAGATGCGCTCCGCTACGAGCCGGGCGTCTTCGTGCAGCAGACGGCCCATGGCCAGGGCTCGGCGTTCATCCGCGGGCTGACGGGCCAGCAGACGCTGCTCGAGTTCGACGGCATTCGCGTCAACACCAGCACCTTCCGCCAGGGCCCCAACCAGTACTTCTTCACCTTCGACGTGCAGACGCTCGAGCGCATCGACGTGCTGCGCGGCGGCGCCTCGACGGAGCACGGCAGCGACGCCCTCGGCGGCGTCATCATGGCCGTGCCCCTCGAGAGCGCCCCCGCGTCATCCGGCACCCGCGTCGAGCCCTCGCTCTCCCTGCGCGGCTCGACGGCCGACCTCGAGCGCGGCGGCAGGCTCCAGCTCGACCTCTCGCACCGCCTCGAGGGCGGCACGACCCTGTCGCTCCTCGGCGGCGTCGGCACCCGGCGCGCAGGGCTGCTCGTCGGGCCACCGGTGCTCAACCCGGTGACGTCCACCCCGCGCGGCGCGCTCCCGTGGGTGCCCCGCTACGCCGAGGCCGACGCGACGCTGCCCTTCGAGGCCCAGCCGCCCCTGCGCACCCAGGTGGGCACCGGCTTCTCGGAGCTCACCGGCGACGTGCGCGCCCAGGCCGCCCTGCCGTCGGGCGAGCGCTTCACCCTCGCCGCCTACCTCTACCGCCAGTTCGACGTGCCGCGCACCGACCAGTGCCCCGCGCCCGCCGCCCCCGCCGGCGAGTGCCTCACCTACGAGCAGCAGTTCCGCACCCTCGCCTATGGCGCCTGGGACAAACCCTTGAGCGGCTGGCTCTCGCGCGTGCGGGCCACCGTCTCGTGGCAGCAGCAGTCGGAGCGGCGCCGTCACGACTTCGCCTCGGCCAACCTCGTCGAGCGCGGCGACGACGTCGTCGACACCTTCGGCGCCTCGCTGCGGGTCCGCTCGTCGAAGCTGACGCTGCTCGACGCGCCGCTCGTCGTCTCGGCCGGGGGCGAGCTATCCGTCGACCTCGTGCGGTCGCGCGCCAGCGTCGCCTTCACCGACACCGGCGTCTCGGTGGTGCGTGCCCGCGGCCAGTACCTCGAGGGCTCCCGCGCGGCGACCGGCGGCCTCTTCACCGTGGCGCGGTACGAGCCCAGGCCGTGGGTCGCGGTGCGGGGCGGCCTGCGCGCCGGCGCCTCGACGGTGTTCGCTCCGGCCGACCCCTCGGTGAGCGGCGCCAGCGCGACGTCGCGGCTCTTCCCGGCCCTCGTCGGCCATGCCGGCGTCGAGCTCGGCCCGCCGCTGCTGCGCGCCTTCGTCACCGCCGACCGCTCGTTCCGCGCGCCCAACCTCGACGACCTCACCTCGCGGCAGGCCACCGGCCCCGGCTTCCAGTTCGAGAATCCGCTGCTGGGCCCCGAGACGGCGTGGACGCTCGAGGCCGGCCTGCGCCTGAGGCACCCGCGGGTCGCCATCGACGCCTGGCTGTTCTCCACCTGGCTCGAGGGCGCCGTCGTCAAGGTGTCGAAGACGACGGCCGACTGCCCGCCGGCGACGCCCGCGTGCTCCGGCGCCTGGTCGCAGGTGCGCCTCGAGAACGCGCCCGCGCTCAGCGAGCTGCGCGGCGTCGAGCTGTCGGCCCGGGTGCTGCTGCCCTTCGACCTGTCGCCCCGCGCGACCGCCGCCGCCACGGACAGCGAGGGGCCGGCCCTCGGCGTGCCCGGCTTCGGCGCGCCCGAGACGCTCGCGCTCACACCCCGCGTCCCCCTCTCGCGCACGCCCCCCGTCAACGGCACCGCCGAGCTCGCCTGGGCGCCGCTGGCGTGGCTCGGCGCCAGCGCCGCCCTCCAGTGGGCCGGGCCCCAGGAGCGCCTGGCGCTCACCGACTACGCCGACGGCCGCATTCCCCGCTACGGTACGCCCGGCTTCGCCGTGGTGCACCTGCGCGGCTGGGTGCGCGTGAGGAAGGCCTTGACGCTCGTCGTCGGCGTCGAGAACCTCTTCGATGCCCCATGGCGCTACCACGGCTCGAGCGTCAACGGCCCCGGCCGGAGCGTCACCCTCTCGGTCGACCTCAGCCGCTCCTTCGGCGCGCGCGCCGCGGGCAGTGGAGAAGACGCCCCCTCACCTCCGGCTGACTGAACCGAAGGACGCCCGTCATGAACGTCACCACCCGCTCCCTCGCGACGACGCTCGCTGCGCTCCTGGCCGCCGCCTGCACGCCGCCCCCCCCCACGACGCTGCCGCCACCTCCCGACGGCGGCGCGGCCTCGTTCTGCGGCGCCGTGGCCGAAGACGTGTCGGCCTGCGCGCGCCCGGCGAGCGACTACCAGCCGCGCGCCCGCGACGCCGGCCCCTCTGACTGGCCAGCCTGCCCGTCGGACGACGGCACCTACCGCTTCGGCTCACCCTCCATCCCCGCCGCCGCGGCGCGCGTGCGGGCCTACGACGCCATGGGCGCCCGCCTCTGGAACAACCCCGCGGCGCCCACCCCCGATGACTTCACCGCCGCCCGGCTCGACTACTCGACGATGAACGGCCTCGCCTCGCGCGTCGCCCGCCGCCAGGACGTCACCGAGACAGAGCTGCCGGTGATGGACAAGTTCGCCTGCCAGAACGACCCCTCGGTCGCGATGAGCTCGCCCGACCGCTGCGCCGGGCCGGCCCGCCTCAAGCCCATCATCGACGAGGCCTTCGTTCAGGGCACCGCCGGCAACGAGCCGCGCGCCCAGGCCGCCCGCATCGAGGCGGCCCTGCTGTTCTTCATGCACCTGTCGATGCTGTCCGAGGTGTGGACGTGCTCCTTCGACAGCCTCACCGACTGCGACGCCGCCATGGGCTACTACAGCGCCGAGCCCGTGCCCTCGACGCCGTCGGGCTACTCGGCGCTGGTGGCGCGCCTGACGCCGGCGACGCACCTCGCCATCCATGACGCGCTCCTCGGCACCCGCTGCTGGCGCGACACCGACCGGCAGCTGCCCGCCTCGCGCACCGACCTCTCGCAGCGCGCCGCCAGCCAACTGCGCCGCGCCTCATCCCGCGGGCTCGCCGGGGTGCTGCGGGAGCGCCTGCGCCGCCTGTCGTGCGCCGACGGCTGGGAGCGCGACGCCGCCCGCGCCTTCGTCTCGACCCTCGGCGCCCTCTTCCACCGCCAGCTCCGCGCCGCCAACCCCGCCGCCGCCGACGAGCTGCGCACCTTCACGCAGGACCCCGTCACCGACGACGCCGCCGTCGCGAGAGCCGTCGCTGCGCTCGACCGCGTCTTCCCCTGCCCCTGAGTCCGGGTGGCACCCCAACTCACACGAACCTACGGGGGTTTCCCCTATTGCCTCGTGTGGAATGAGCCTTCAGGCTCCATTTCGTGCAAGTGCGTCGGGGTTTCTCGCTCGTCGAGTTCGGCATCGTGTTGAGCGTGATTGCCATCATGGCGGTGGTGACCATCGGCAGCGTCGGCTACTTCCGGGCCAGCCGGCAGCGCGCGGCGGTCGACCTGGTGCTGACGCTGCGCAAGGCCGCGGTGCTCTACATGCAGCGGCACTCGCGCGGCGTTGCGTTCGGGGTCTCGACCGACTTGAACGACCCACGGAACGTCTCGATGAAGTCGTTGCGCAGCGAGGGCTTCGTGCCGGTGAACACGACGACACCGTGGGGCGCCATCCTGTCTGACTCCGCGGTGTCACCGACGAACCAGGGGTCGCCGGTGTGCGCCGGCTTCACCTGCGTGCTCATTCGAATTCCGGTCCCCCCCGAGGAGTGCGCCGACACCATCATCACCGACAGCCTGACGGGCGTCGCGGTCGAGCAGGGCGTGCGGTGCACTGGCGCCGAGCTTCAGGTCACGATGCGGTGAGGGTGGGCATGCGACGAGCCGGTGCACGCGGGTACACGTTGCTCGAGTTCGGCATCGTGCTGGGCGTCATCGGCGTGCTGCTCGGCACGGCCGTCGTCTCGATGCAGGGCATGTTCTCGGTCGCGCGCTCCAGCCGGACGGGGGACGAGCTGTGGGGCCTGGCCACCGCGGCCGGCCACGCCCTCTCGAGGGGCCGGCGCATCAACCCGGTGAGCCGCGCCGTCTCCTTCGAGCCGGGCGCCGGCCTTGCGCCGGTCGTGCTCGGGCCGACGACGCCGCTCTGCTACGACCTATCTCAGGTCGAAGGGCGCACGTCGACGTGCCGCGAGAGCGCGAGCCCGGCGACCTGGGGTGGCGGCCGCGCGGCCCTCCGCACCCCCTCGGGCGCAAGCGTGCTCACCTTCGTGGGCGGTGGCGGCGGGTACGGCAACGGCTACAACCCTTCGTGTATGCCCTACGTGGTGTGCTTCTATCCCGCGCGCGTCGACGTGATGACGTGCGTCCCTGAAGACGACGTCGGGAGCGCGGGCCTCGAGAGCACCATCACCTGCGGCCCGTGCTCGACGCTGAGCCCCATCACCAACGAGCGCACCGTCTGCGTTTCGGCTTCGCGGCCAGCCCTGAGCGGCGCCTCGACCGCCTCGGCCAAGAGCTACCAGCCGGCCGAGTTCAACCGGACCATCCCGGGCCTCTTCAACCCGAAACTGGTTGCGAGTGAGTGAGGACCCCATGAGGCGCTCTACCCCGCGTCGCCGCGGCTACACGTTGCTCGAGCTGGCCATCGTCATCGGCGTGGCGGCCATTCTCGCGGCGACCATCGTGCCCGACGCCATCGAGTCGATGAAGACGCGCATGGCCGAGAAGGCCGCCGCCGACGTGATGCAGGTGCACGACGCCGCGCGGCTGTTCTTCGTGCAGAACACCGACCGGCCGGAGCGATGGCCCGGCGAGGACTTCAAGGGCAAGTGCGCCGTCAACTTCGACGACGGCCGCTTCAGGAACGAGATGGTGCGCGAGGGGTACCTCGCCACATCGACCGGCGACCCGGCGAACCCGGGCCTCGACTTCATGGTGAACCCCTGGGAGCGCCCGTACGAGGTGAGCGTCTACGCGCCCGCCACCGCCGTGACGACGCCCGCCTGCCTCTTCGGCGTCACCACCGCCATCCCCGCCGAGCTGCAGACCGCCTTCACGGCGGCGCTGCCCCAATCCGGCTGCGGGCCGGCCTGCCCTCCCGGGCCCAGCCCGGCCGGGTATGTCAGGTGCTGCAGCTTCGTGTCGAAGCCCGGCGCCGGGCTCTCGTCGAACCCGTGCCCTGCTGGCCGACGAGTCGGCGTGAACGCGAGCAACCAGATCGTCTGTCTATAGGGCGCGCGACGCCCAGCCGCCGCGCGCCGAGCCGTCTGCCCGTGACCCGCCACGCTTGGGGCTCGCGCCCTTCGGCTCAGCGGCCGATGCGCTTCATCTGCCCGTAGATGGGCAGGAAGATGCCGACGGCGAGCAGCATCAACATGCCGCCGCCCACCAGCAGCAGCAACGGCTCCAAGAGCGTCGACAGCGTCAGCAGGCGCGCCTGCGCGCGGTCACGGAAGAAACCCGACAGGCGACGAAAGTAGGCGTCGATGGAGCCCACCATCTCGCCCTGGCTGATGACGCCGGCCGTGACGGCCGGGAAGAAAGGGTCGCGGAAGCCGTCCGACAGCCGGCCGCCCTTCTCGATGGAGCCCACGATGGCCATCAGGCGCGACCGCAGCGCCGGCGACGTGACCGACTCGGCCACCGTTCGCAGCGTCAGCGTCAGCGCCACGCCCGAGTCCAACATCAGCGCCACGTTGTCGAAGGTGTTCGCCAGCAGCACGTTCTTCAGCGGCGCGCCCAACACTGGGAGCCGGTACACCAGCTCCCACACCCGCGTCTTCACCACCTCGGGCAGGCGCCACCAGACGAGGACGAACGTCCCGACGCCGAGCGGCACCATCCACCAGTAGCCCACCACCGAGTCGGAGAGGAAGACGAGGATTCTCGTCGGCAGCGGCGGGTTGGGCGGGAAGATCTGCCGCAGCTGGGGCACCACGCCCGTCAACAAGCCCACGCCGATGAAGAAGAGGACGACGAGCGAGATGAGGGGGTACATCGTCGCCTTCAGCACCTGCTGCCGCAGCGCCTGCTGCTGCCGGAAGGCCTCCTCGAGCGAGGCGAACACCTTCTCGAGCTTCCCCGACTCCTCACCCGCGCGCACGTTGCCGAGGACGATGGCCGGGAACACGCCCGCCCGCTCCATCGACGTCGACAGCGAGTGCCCCGCGCGAATCGACGCCTGAATCGTCGAGCACGCCTCCTTCGCCAGGCGGTCCGTCAGGGCGTCGCCGACCGAGTCCCAGGCCGACACCATGTCGATGCCCATGCCCAGGAGGCCGCGCATGAAGCCGAACATGTCGATGAGCGTCGCCGTGCCCAGCATGCGCGGGCGCAGCATCGCTGACAGGTTCGCCAGCACGTCGGGCCGCGCGTCGACGAGCGTCAGGCCGGCGCGAAACAGGTCCTCCCGCAGGTTCGAGATGCTGTCGGCCGAGGCCTGCCCTTCGACGAACCGGCCCGACTTCCCGATGGCCTCGTAGCGGAAGTGCACCGCGTCACCTCACCCCGGTCATCATCGGAGGCGCGCACGTGACGTTGACGGTCGCGGTGACGTCGCACGAGTTCCCCGCCCCGAAGTTCTCGGTGAGCATCACGCCCTCCCAGGTGAACTGGTCTCCACCGTTGAGCACGACGTCGAAGCCGTCGAGGCTGAAGCGGCCCTGGTACGCCAGCCGCCCGTCGGCGCCGATGCGTGTCTGGAACTCGGGCACTCCCTCTCCGCACTCTCCCGACGGCGCGCTGCACAGCACCGTCGCGCCCACGGCGCTGCTGACCCGCACCCGGGTGCCGATGAGCCGCGCGTCGTCGTCGACGCCGTACTGCGGCTGCCCGTCGGGCCCCAACAGCGTGCGGTCGAACCGCGGCGAGTACGACACGGCGAAGGGCGTGGCGGCGAAGGCGCAGGGCCGGTTCGCCACCGTCTGCGTGACGGTCTGCCGAAGGTTGACGAACCTGCGCACGGGGCACCCCACCGGCGGCGCGAGGTACGAGTCACAGCCGACGACCGCGATGAGGGTGCTGAAGAGAAGCGCGCGCATGGTCATGTCCCCGCTCGGGCCTGACGGCCCGCCGTGATGGGTCCTACCGTCGTTTCGACTTCCTTGAGGCTCGCGTCACCCTTGAGCATGAGCGCGAACGCGTTGTCAGCCATCGTCCGGAAGCCAGTGCCGCGGGCCGCCTTGACGATCTGCTGGTTCGACGCGCGGCCGTGCACCAGCTCGCGCGTCGCCCGGTCGAACTGCATCACCTCGGCGATGACCGTTCGCCCGGCATAGCCCTCGGCGCAGCGGGCGCAGCCGGGCCCTGTGTCGAGCACCTCGATGGGCGTCGCCGGCGCCTTCCCGCCCGGGAAGCCGAACTCGACCATCTCGGGCAACAACGACCCCGGCTGCAGCGCGCTGCGCGTCGCGCACTGGCGGCACAGCTTGCGCATCAGGCGCTGCGACAGACACCCGATGAGGGTGGTGGCCACCTGGTACGGGTCCATGCCGAGGTCGAACAGACGCCCAATCGCCTCGACGGCCGAGTTCGCGTGCAGCGTCGAGAACACGAGGTGGCCCGTGTTGGCCGCCCGGAACGCCTCGCGCGCCGTCTCCTCGTCTCGAATCTCGCCGATGAGGATGACGTCGGGGTCTTGCCGCAGGAACGCGCGCACCGAGCGCGCGAAGGTGACCTCGGCCTTCTCGTTGACCTGCACCTGCTGAATCGAGGGCAGCCGAATCTCGACCGGGTCCTCCACGGTGAGAATCTTCGTCGCGCCGTCGTTGATGCGGCTCAAGCACGAGTACAGCGTCGTCGTCTTGCCCGACCCCGTCGGGCCCACCACCAGCACCAGCCCGAACGGGAAGCGCAGCAACTGGTCGATGGCCGCCCGATTCCACGGCGCGTAGCCGAGCTCCTCGAGCGTGGCGAGCGACCTCGTGTCGTCGAGGATTCGCATCACCATCATCGGGCCCTCGACCGTCGGGCTCGCCGCGAAGCGGATGTCGAGGCTGCGGCCGGCGAAGCTGAACGAGAAGCGCCCATCGTGCAGGCGCCCGAAGTCCGACAGGTCGACCCCGGCCATGCCGAAGATGACGTTGGTCAGGTTCTCGTGCCGGGAGCGCGGCACCGACAGCGCTACCTTCAGGTTTCCATCGACGCGGTAGCGCACCACCGACGCCGTCGGCGTGGGCTCGATGTGCACGTCGCTCGCCTTCTCGAGCACCGCCTTGGCCAGGATGTACTGCAGCAGCGCGTTCACCTCGCCGGCGTCGATGCCGTCGCGCGCGCTCTCGACGATCTGGTCGGCGTCGACCGACTCGAACGAGATGATCTGCAGAATCATCTCGATGGCGCTGGTGGTGGTGACCGCGTACTCGCGCTTGCCCAGCACCGCCTCGACGGAGTCGGTGGCGTGCGTATCGAGCGGGTCAGACAGCAGCAGCAGCTCGCGCCCCTCGTACCGAATGGGCAGCACCTTCGCGTCCTTCAGCAGCGCCACCCCGGCGCGCTTCACCAGCTCGCGGTCGACCAGCGACACCTGCACGCGCGGCGGGTCGATGAAGGCCAGACGGAACTGGTTCGCGAGCGCCCGCGCAATCTCCTCGGGGCGCACGAAGCCGTTCTTGACCAGCACGGCGCCGAGCCGGTCGCCGGTGCGGCGCGACATGCTGAGCGCCTGGTCGAGCTTCGCCTGGTTGATGACCCCGGCGTGCAGCAGCATCTCGCCGAGGTGGAGCCGCCCGCCGCGTCCGGGCGCCGCGGCCGGCATTCGCTTCTGCATGCCCGACGGCGGGGGGCGCGGCGCGGCCGTCTCTTTCGGGGGCGGGGGCATGTGCGTCACTCCATCGCGACCGTCGAGCGGTTCGTCACCACCCCGACCTCGGTCACGTCTCGCACCACGAGGTCGCCCAGCTTGTCACCCGGGCGCACCGTGTAGACGCGCCCCTTGTACACCACGAAGGCCTCCTTGAAGGGCGCGACGGTCACCGACTTCACCACCAGGTCCTTCTCGCCGCTGTCGAGCCGCGGCGGAGCAGCCGCCAACCTGGGCGGCGGCGACGGCACGTCCTTGCGCTTGGCCTGCGCGCTGTCGATGCCCAGCTTCTCCTCGAGCTCGTAGCGCTTGAGCCGCGCCTCGAGCAGCCGGTTGTACTCCTGGTCGAGCAGCAACTGCGCCCGCATCGTCTTCAGCCGCTCCACCACCTCGCGGGACTGCATCGGCACCACCGAGTTCGACGCCCCGGTGGCCGTCGCGCCGGTCTCGCTCGGGCGCGCGGTGGGTGGCGCGTCGGCGGCGGGCGGCTGCTGCGCCTGCGCGACGCACGACATCACCAGCACCACCCACAAGCTCCGGTCCTTCATGGCGTCCTCCCGTAGACATCGACTTCCATCAACAGCGCAAAGTCGCTCCCCGTCCGACGCACGGTCACCGACTGCACCGACACCGGCAGGTCCTGAATCTCTTCCTCCATCATCGCGAGCAGCGGCACGGCTTCTTCGCCCTCGATCGACGCCCGCACGTTGAGGCGGCACACCGACACGCCCACCAGCGCACCGGGCGAGTCCTCGAAGGTGAGCGCCGCCTGCCCCATCATCAGGTTGCGCGACTCGACCCGAACGCCCACACCGAGCGCCTCGCCCGCCTCGACCGCGCGGATGAAGAAGGTCGACAGCGCCGCGTTCGCGGGCTCCAGGGACGACGGGGTGAGCTGCTCGAAGCGGTCGGCCTCCTGGCGCAGCCGTGCCACCTCTTCGCGCAGCGCCGCGATGTTGCCGTCGAGCCTCACGACCCGGTCGTTGGCGTCGCTCGCCGACGACCCCAGCCACAGCGCCGCGACGACGAACACGGCGATGATGACGTAGAACACGCGCATGGCCTACGGCCCCTCGACGGCGTCGACCGTCAACACGTAGCGCACCAGGTGCCCTTCGTACTCTTCGGTGATGCGCGCCCCCTGGAAGAAGCTCGACGCGCGCAGCAGCTCGACGAGCTCGGCCCGCGAGAAGGGCGCCGCCTGGGCCCGGCGCTCCAGCACCGCTGACAACCCCTTCTGGTCGCGCGCCACGTTCAGCAACTCGACCTGCGGCGGCAGCAGCGTCACCAGGTCGAACAGTTCGTCTCGAATCTGCTTCGAGTTCTTCCGCACCTCGGCCCCGAGGCGCTCCTGGTGCAGCGTCACCAGGCGCGCGCGCTGCTCGTCCCGCTCGGCCGTCAGCGTGCCCTGGGTCGACGTCGCCAGGGCCTCGCGGGCTCCGAAGTAGACCCGCGCGCCGCCCGTCGCCGCGAGGGCCACCGCCGCGACGGCGAGGTAGCCCAACAGCCGCTTCCGCGTCGCCGCCTCGCGCAGGCGTGCCGACTCGAACTGGTTGAGGAACCGTATCGAGGTGACCTGCTCGAGCGCGCCGACGCCGATGAAGCCGTTCGTCGCCGCGGCCTCCTGCACCTCGAAGCCGTTGGCCTGCAGGTCGAGGCTCACCTGCTCGTCGGTGCAGACGATGACCGGCGCCTCGAGCCGCGCGCTCGCCAGCGTACGCTGCAGCTCGGTCATCACGTCGCCCGTCGCGAGCCGCACCGCCAGCACCTCGTTGCCGCGCAGCGCCGTGAACAGGTACGCCGACTCGAGCACCTCGACGGCCACCACCTCTCGCTGGTTCTCCGACGCCTCGGGCTCGGCCGAGCGCCCCAGCAGGAACACCTGGGTGCGCTCGACGATGGAGCGCCGCCCCGACTCCTTCGACAGGGCCCGCGCCACGGCCGCCGGGTACGGCACCAGGGTGACCCGGTTCGACAGCGCGCGCAGCGCGTCGAGCGTCGCGTCGGGCACCGAATACACCTGGTACGTATTCGTCGCCATCAACTCGGTGGCGACGCTCGAGCCCGGCGGGCACTGCTGGTTGATGGCCGACTCGAGCGTTCGCGCCGACGCCAGCACCCGCGACGTGTCCGACGGCACGACGCCGACGAGGAGCTTGGGGTTCTTCCCCAGCTTGGCCTTCGCCAGCTCCTCCATCGACACCAACCGCGCCGCGTTCTCCACGTAGACCAGGTCCTGGTTGATGAAGACGACTCTGCGCATGACGCCTCAGTCCGCCTGGAGCTCGAGCTTCACCGGCACCTGCTCGGCCTTCACCCGGGCGACCTCGCGCGGCGTGAGGGTGATGATGAGCTCGCTCTTGCGGTCGTTGAACTCCTTTTGCCCGAAGAGGATGCCGATGACGGGAATCTTCGCCAGGAAGGGCAGCCCCCGCGACCGCTCCTCCTTCCGCGTGGTGATGAGGCCCCCCATCACCAGCGTCTCGTTCAGCTTCGCCCGCACCACGCCGCTGTAGCTGCGCCGCACCGTGTTCGGCAGCTGCACCGCGCCCCCCGGGAACTGGAACGACTCGATGCCCAGCACCTCCTGGAGGATGAGGCCGACCGCCAGCGAGACGTCTCCGCCCTCGAGCACCCGGGGCATCATCGTCATCACCAACCCGTTCGACACCGTCGCCGTGCGAACCGCCGTCTGCGCGGCGCCGACGCCGACGACGGTGGTGATGATCTCGGCCACGTACGAGCGCAGCTCCGCCAGCTCGATGAGCGACGGCAGGTTGTTGCCGAGCGCCATCGTCGGCTGGGCCAGCACCCGCACGACGCCCTGCTGCTCGAGCGCTCGCACGAAGGCCTCGCCGGCGCGGCCCGACAGCCGAATCACCGGCGCCGACGAGCCCGACGACTGCCCGTTGAAGATGGGGTTCGTCGCGGCGCTCGCCAGGCGCGAGCTGGTCTCGAGGACGACCGGCCCCAGCGCGACGGCAGCCATGTTCCAGTCAACGCCCGCCGCCTTGTCGTTGGTGAGGTCCACCTGCATCACCCGGACCTCGACGGTCACGCTGCGCCCCATCTCGTCCTCGAGCGCACGGAAGTATGACGAGACGGTGGGCATCACGCTCGGCAACGCCCGCACCGTGACGAAGCCGGCGACGCGGTTCACCGAGAACGAGCCGAGCGCCGGCCGGGCCGCCGGGTCACCCTGCCCCGGCGCCTGCCCCGCCCCCTGGCCAGGGGTGCTCTGCGGCTCGGCGAGCAGGCGCACCAGCGAGCGCTCGACCTCTTCCCACAGGCCGCTGGTGTCAGAGCGGGTCGACAGCGAGACGCGCGCGCCCATGCCACCGCCGCCGCCCGCCGTCATCTGCGCGCCGCCCTGCCCACCCGCCGCCATCGGGTCGGTGCCGCCGTTGCTGATGCCCGTCGTCCAGTTCTGCACCACCACCGGCATCGACACCTTGAACGTCGCTACCGAGTACACGAAGACGCGCAGGTACGAGCGCTCCGCGTCCACTTCGTAGCTGTAGCCGAGCGGCGTCAGGAGCTGCGCCAGCGCCCCCTCGAGCGGCATGCCCTCGAAGTCGACGACGACCTTCTGGTCGGTGCGCACCTCTTTGTCGACGACCAGCACCAGCCTCGCCGATCGCGCGACCTGGTTCAGCACGTTCCCCAGCGGCAGGTCGCTGCCTCGAACCGTGATGCGCGCGCGCCCGAGCCGCTCCCCCGCCGTCTCGTCGGCGGCGCGCAACACCTCACCCGTCACCTCACCGGGGTCGACGATGGCCCGCGGGCCCCAGTCGCGCCCCTGTTGGGCCTGCACCGCCCCGCTCCCGACGACCGCTACGACGGCTGACACCCACCCGGCCCTGCGCCATCGACTCCTCACGAACGACCTCCCCGAATCGAAGCTCACCGACACGCCCCGGCCACCGCACACGTGCCGCCATCACAGCACGCCATGCGCGACCCGCACTGCCCGTCACTCTGACACGCCTGACAACGGTGGCCAACGCACGCGCCACCCTGCGTCGACGTCAAGCAGTCCGTCGAGGTGCAGCAGGTGCCGCTCAGGCAGACCCCGTCGCAGCACACCGAGCCGGTGCCGCACTCGCCGTTCGACCGACAGCCCTCACAGACCCCGGCGCGGCAGGTCTGGCCCAGCGGGCAGTCGGCCGCCGAGCAGCAGGCGCCCTGGCGGCAGAGCCCCCCACAGCACACCGACCCGGCGCCACACTGCGCCGACGTCGTGCAGGCCCGGCACTCGTTGCCGACGCACACGCGCCCCTGGCAGGCGGCGTTGTCGCAGCAGGTGCCCCGCTTGCACGACCCCGCACAGCACACGGCGCCGGCCGCGCACTGGTCGTCGGTCGTGCACCGCTCGCATGAGTTGTTGAGGCAGGCCGCCCCGCCGGTGCAGTCGGACGAGGTGCAGCACGAGCCGTTCACGCAGCGGCCGCCGCAACAGCGCGACCCCGCCCCGCACTGCAGGTCACTGGTGCAGTCCACGCACTGGTTCGAGGCGCAGACGCGGCCCCCGCAGTCCTGGCTGGAGCAACACTGGCCAGAGACACAGGCGCCGCCGCAGCACACCTTGCCCGCCCCGCACGACTCCGAGGTGACGCAGGCCTGACACGTTCCGCCGCCGCACACGTTGCCCGGCGCGCACTGCGCTGCGCCGCAGCACATGCCCCGCTGACAGTCACCCTGACAGCAGCGGTTCCCGGCGCCGCACTGCCCGTCCGAGGCACAGTCGTCACACTGGAACCCGCGGCAGGCGAGCCCCGCGCACTCGCCCGGGGTGCAGCACTCGCCCGGCCGGCAGCGGTTGTCACAGCACACCAGGCCGGCCCCACAGTGCGAGTCGACGAAGCACGGAGAGCAGGTGCCGTTGCGACAGGCGAGGCCCGAGGGGCAGTCGGCGCTGTCGCAGCACGCCCCCGCGCGGCAGACGCCGCCGCAGCACACCTTGCCCGCGCCACAGTCGCCGTTGGCCTGGCACGCGCTGCACAGGCCGGCGCGGCAGACGGGCCGCAGGTTCGGGCAGTCGGCGTTCGCGCAGCAGTCTCCGGCGCGGCACGAGGTACCGCAGCAGACGCTTCCCGGCCCGCAATCGCTCGAGGTACTGCAGGTGCTGCAGCCGTTGTTGGTGCAGGCTCCCCCGCCGGGGCAGTCGGCGCTCGTGCAGCACGACCCGATGCTGCAGGTGCCGTTGCAGCAGACGCGGCCCGCGCCGCACTGGGCGGTCGTCGTGCAGGCGCGACAGGCGCCGTTCACGCACGCAGAGCCGGCCGCGCAATCGTCGGTGGTGCAGCACTGCGCCGCCGAGCAGACGCCGCCGCAGCACCGCCACCCCGACGGGCACTGGCCGTCGTTGCCGCAGGCCGCGCACGAGCCGCCGCGACAGACGCTGCCGTTCGTGCACTGACCCGAGGTGCAGCAGGCCGACGACGCGATGCAGGCGCCGTCGCAACACGTCAACCCGGGGCCGCACTCACTGCTCGACGCGCAGGCCCGACACTGGCCGGCGAGGCAAATCTGACCAGCCCGGCAGTCGGTGTCGCCGCAGCACTCTCCGGCCCGGCAACCGCCGCCGCAGCAGACCCCTGCGCCGCCGTCGCCGCGCGCGCACGACGAGGCCGTGCCAGTGCAGGCCGAGCAGCTGTTGCCCACGCACGCGCCGCCGCCGCAATCGGCCGCGCTGCAGCATTGCCCGGTGACGCACGAGCCGTTGCAGCACACCCGGTTGGCGCCGCACTGCCCCGAGGCGGTGCAGGTGGCGCACGAGCCGCTCACGCAGAGCCCCGACGGACAGTCGGCGTTGCCGCAGCAGGCCGCCGTGGTGCAGACGCCGGCGCAGCACCTCGCGCCCGGCCCGCAGTCGGCGTTCTGCGTACACGCTCCGCAGACGCCGTTGTTGCACACCTGACCGGTGCCGCAGTCGGCCGAGTTGCAGCAACTGCCAGGGCGGCAGGTGCCGCTGCAGCAGCTCTGCCCGGCCGAGCACTGCGAGTCGAGCGTGCACGCGATGCACTGCCCGTTGACGCACGACCCACCGGGACAGTCGCTGTTCTGACAGCAGACCGCGCCCGGCCGGCAGGCGCCGCCGCAGCAGCGGGCCGGCCCACCGTCGACGGCGCACGTCGCGTCGACGGTGCACGAGGCGCACGAGTTGTCGCGGCACACGCCGCCCCCGGGGCACGCGGCGCCGTTGCAGCAGGTGCCCGTTCGGCACGCCCCGCCGCAGCACACGGCCCCGGCCCCGCACTGCGCGTCACCGGTGCAAGGAGCGCACGAGCCGGCGTTGCAGACCTGGCCGTTGGCGCAGTCTGACGGGCCGCAGCACGAGCCGGCCCGGCACTGGCCGGCGCAGCAGACGTTCCCGGCGCCGCACTGCGCGCTGGTGCGACAGGCCGAGCACTTGTTGTCGACACAGAGCGGGGTGGCGCCGCTGCACTGCGCGTCGGTGCAGCACGAGCCGAGCTCGCAGCGCCCACCGCAGCAGACGCGCCCGCCGCCACACTGGGCGTTCGAGGTGCACGTCTGGCACGCGCCGCCGACGCAGGCCTGCGCGTTGGGGCAGTCGGCCGGAGAGCAACACGCCGCCCCGGCCTGGCAGGCGCCGCCGCAGCATCGCCCGTTGCCGCACTGCTCGTCGCCAGTGCAGTTCGCGCACTGGAAGCCGACGCAGAGGCCACCATCGCAGTCTGCCGAGCCGCAGCAGGTCCCCGTCTCGCAGCGCCCCGCGCAGCACTTGCTGCCGGCGCCACACTGCGCGTCGGTGCTGCAGCCGACGCAGACGTTGTTCGAGCAGACCTCCGGCGCGCCCGAGGGGCCGACGCCGCACTGGCTCGAGGCGCAGCAGTTGCCCGTCTTGCACTCCCCGCCGCAGCACACCGACCCGCCGCCGCACTCGTCGTTCGACGTGCACGCCCTGCAGCTGCCGACGATGCACGCCGTCCCCGACGGGCAGTCGCTCCCGCCGCAGCAGGTCGCCCCGGGCTTGCACCGGTTGCCGCAGCACTTGCCGCTGCCGCACTGGGCGTCGTTCACGCACGCGCGGCAGGAGTTGTCGATGCAGGTCCCCGTGGCGCCACACTCCGACGAGCCGCAGCAGTCACCCGACACGCAGCTGGCGGTTCCGCCGTCGAGGCGCGGGCAGCACACGCCCGCCCCGCACACGCCGGGGAGCCCGAGGCACGACGCGCACCGGGCGACCCCGGCGTCGGTGGCGACGCACGTGTCGCCACCGCAGGCAGCGCTCACGGGGGCCGGGCAGCACTCTCCGGCGATGCACCGTCCGCCGCAGCAACGCTCGTCACCGCCGCACTGGGAGTCGGCCGTACACGCGGTGCACTGAAAGCCCTGGCACGTGAGGCCCGCGTCACAGGCCGTCGAGTCGCAGCACGCCCCGGTCACGCAGCGCCCGTTGCAGCACGGGCCCGACGCGCACTCCTTGTCCTGCCGGCAGTCGCGACAGCCCAGCAGGCCGCACACCTGGCCTGGCAGACAGGTGGCGACGTTGCAGCCGCCCCCGTCGGCTCTGGGTGGGTCGTCCGGCCCGTCGCAGGAGCACCCGGACCAGAGTGAAGCAACCAGAATGACTGCGCACGAGAGTTGGGTTTGGAGTCTCACGGAGCCCACGTAGCGGAGAGCGATTGAACGACGGGAGTGACGGTGTCCGACGCGGTCGTCAGGCGGACCTCGACGAGAATGAAGCGGCCCCGCGGCAGCCCGACGTCATCGAGACGAATGACACCCGTCGCGTCGACCGGCCGGTACCCGTCGGGCGAGCCACCGGGGTACACGCGGCCGTTCCACCAGTCGGTGAGCGAGAAGCCGTTGGCCGCCGACGCGACCTTCACGCGCGCCGACACCGTCGTCCCCGTCGGCAGGACGGTGCGGAGGTTCAGGCGCAGCCAGTTCGCCGCCGGCGTACCCACGTACCCGGAGTCGGAGACGACGCGCCACAGCCCGGGCGTCAACCCGGCGTTGACCGTCTGCTGCCCCGTCAGGTCGGTGTACACGTACTGCGCCCGGCCCCACGTCCCGAAGGACTGCAGGGCCCCACCGGCGGACAGGCGCGTGACCGGGCCGAAATAGTCGATGGCCCAGAGGCGGTCGTTGCTGTCGACGGCGACGCTGATGATGTCGGAGTGGCCCACGCTCGTCGCGGTCGCCGGGAACTGCACCCGAGACGCCGTCAAAGTCGCCTTGTCGACCCTGGCGACGTTGACGCTGTCGGTGGCCACGTACACGAAACCGTCCTTGGACGCGGCCAGCCCGCGCGGGCCGCACCAGCCCACCGGCCCGGAGCACGACGAGTTGAGCGAGACGACGTCGACGGCCCCCGTGTCCTTGTTGAGGCGCGCGAGCCGGTCGCCGCCGTAGCAGGCGATCCACACGAAGTCCTTGTCCGCCGTGATGCCGTACGGGCCACACCCGGCGTTCGCGACGTTGAACGTGCGCACGATGGCGCCGGTGTTCGCGTCGATGGCCTGAATGGCGCCGCCGCCGCCCTGGCTCCAGACCCAGTTCCGGTTGTCCGAAGCGGCGCCGTAGGGGTTCCCGGCGACGTTCACCCGCAACAGCTCCTTGCAACGGCGCGGGCTCGGGGTGCGGCCGTTCTCGGGCGGTGCGTACTCCGAGCCCGAGAACTTCACGAAGTAGCTGCCGCTGTGCGAGCCCACCCAGGCGTTGCCCTGCGCGTCGGTCGCGAGCGCCCGGGGACCGCCGCCGACGTCTCCGTAGCACAGCATGTTCCCGTCGAAGTCGAGGTGCGCGACGCCCTGGCGCCCGCCGCGGTCGGCCACCCACACGGTCGAGTCGAAGGGGTTGACCGCCGTTCGCGACGGCCCGCCGGGAGCGCCCGGCGCCGTGCCATCGACCGTCGGCCACAAGGCGTTGACGCCGACGTCGAAGGGCCCGGCCATGGCGCCGGTGTCGACGTTGTAGCGCAGCACCCGACCCTCGCCCGTCGACGGCACCCAGAGAAAGGGTGTGCGAATCACGATGGCCTCACCGGCCCAGCAGAGCGTGCCCGGGACGCACGCCGGGTTGCGCGGGCTGCCGGTGCCGACGGTGCCCTCGTACTGGCCCTCGTTGAACGTCATCACCGAGTCGTAGACGCGGCTGATGCTGCAGAACGAGCGGCACCGCCCCGGCTGGGGGCCGCTGCCGTCGTCGTCGCAGCACTTGAGCGAACCGCAGTCGGCATCGACCTGGCAGGCTGAGCACGCCCCGCCGACGCAGGCGGCGCCGCCGCGGCAGTCTTTCGAGGAGCAGCACGCGGCTCCCTGGAAGCAGGCGCCCCGACAGCACTTGGCGTTCGGCCCGCACTCGGCGTCGGACGCGCAGTTCGAGCACTGCGACCCGCGACACACGAGCCCTTCGCACGACGGGACGGCGGTCGTCGTGTCGGAGCAGCAGTTGCCCGTTCGGCAGCCACCGTTGCAGCAGACCTGGCCGCGGGCGCACTCCTGGTCGCTGGTGCACTGCGAGCACGAGTTACCGCGACACACCCGCCCCGCCCCGCACTCGGCATCAGTGCAACAGGAGCCCGCCACGCAGCTGCCGCCACAGCACTTCTGCCCGGCGGCGCACTGCGCGTCCGAAGTGCAGAGAGCGCACTGCGAGTTGGCGTTGCAGACGGTTCCACCCCTGCAGTCCGCCGTGGTGCAGCAGTTCCCGGCGCGGCACCGGCCGCCGCAGCACACCC
>JADCJJ010000025.1 GCA_020247085.1 Myxococcaceae bacterium
CGGCCCTCTGGCAATGGATCATCCGCTCCCGGGAGCGCCGGGGTCCGGCGCTGTCGAGCGCAAGCCCTCCGGTGCGGCCATGAGCGCCAGGCGCAACGCACCGCACCATGTCATTTGCACCCATCGGTGCACTGTTCTAGCCGTCGTCCAGGTTCCTCCGCGGCTGGGGGAGCGAGATCGCACCTCAGGCCGAGACCGCAGTCGCCGTACCACGTGCCGGGCTGTCGGGAGACCTGATGCGAACCACTGAGCGGGACACTGTACCGAGGCTGGCGCTCGCCCAGCGAGAAGGCCCCGGCCGCGAGGTGGCGTGCGCCGAGGCCCGGCCGCTCCCGACGCCGGCCGAGATCGCGGCCTTCGGGCGCCTGTCGGTGACCCAGGGGCTGGGCCCCGCGCTCGAGACGGTCGAGCACCTCGCCCAGCAGGGGCTCGCGCAGGAGTCGATCCTCCTCGACCTGGTGGGAAAGACGGCGCGCTGGCTGGGCGATCAATGGCTCGAAGATCAGATCAGCTTCACCGACGTCACCACGGGCCTGAGCACCCTGCAGCAGGTGGTGCACGTGCTCGGCCCGAGCTTCGCGCAGACGCCCCCCCACCGCGGGTTGGTGGTGCTGACGACGGCGCCCGGCGAGCAGCACACCCTCGGGCTCTTCCTGCTCGGCGAGTTCGTTCGGCGGGCGGGCTGGGGCGTCGACGTGATGCCCGGCTTGACGACGACCGAGCTGCTCTCGCACGTCGCGCACACCAACGTCGACGTGCTCGGCTTCTCGGTGTGCCGCGAAGAGCTGCTGCCGAACCTCGCGCGCACCATCGAGCAGGTCCGGCGCGACTCGAAGAACCGCGCCCTCGACATCATGGTCGGCGGGCGAATCGATCTGACCGGGTTCGCCTCCGCCCACGGCCTCACCGCGCTCGAGAACCCGTCGTGGGCGGTTCGATGGCTCGACGAGCGCGGGAGCCACCCACGCCCCGCTTCCCGAAGTAGCAGCCCATGAGCAAAACCCCCTCCCCTTCATCGGAAGCACTCTGGCGGAGCAGCGTCGGTTCCCCTGACGCGCCCTGGCGTGCGTTACTCGAAGCGGCCGTAGACCTGACGCTGCTCGTCGACCGGACTGGCCTGATCAAGGAGGTCTCGGTCGGCCGGGCCAGCCCCTCGCGGGAGCAGTTCCTCTCGCTCAAGGGCCGCGCGCTGGGTGACGTGGTCGGCTCGGACAGCCGCGGCAAGGTCGACGCGCTGCTGAAGGTGGGGCCGCACACGCCCGCGCCGCCGCGAGAGCTGAACCTGATCGTCGCCGAGCACCTCGAGTTCCCGTTCAAGTTCGAGGCGGTCCGCTTCGAGGGCGACGAGTCGGTGCTCCTGCTGGGCCGAGAGCAGTCCGCCATCGCGGCGCTCCAGCAGCGCATGGTGTCGCTCCAGCAGTCGATGGACCGCGAGTACAGCCGGCTGCGGCAAGCAGACACCCGCTATCGCGTGCTCTTCCACGTCAGCGCCGAGGCGGTGTTGGTGGCCGAGGCGAGCGGCTTTCGGGTGCTCGAGGCGAACCCGGCGGCGGTGACGCTGACCGAGCTCCCGGTGCAGGACCTTCAGCGGTCGGTGCTGACCGAGCTGCTCACGCCCCAGACACGCGGTGAGCTCGAGGGCCTCGTCACCGCGCTCGAGTCGGGCGGGCGCCGCAGCGAGGTGCTGGTGAAGCTGAAGGACACCGGGCGCGAGGTTCGGCTCTCGGCGTCGCTCTTCCGCCAGGGCGGAAACGCGCTGGTGCTGGTGCGCATGTGGCTGCCACAGTCGGGCAGCACGGCTGACTCGGCCCGCGCAGCGCGGCAGCAGGCGATCATCGACGCCATGCCCGACGCCTTCGTGGTGACGGGGGAGGACCGGCGGGTGCAGTACGCGAACCCGGCCTTCTGCGAGCTGGTGCAGCAGGCGAGCGAGAGGCAGGTGGTCGGCGAGTCGCTCGACCGCTGGGTCGGCCGCATGGGCGTCGACATCAACATCATGCTCGCCAACCTGCGCGAGCACGGCTCTATCCGGAACTTCTCGACCATCGTCCGCTCCGACGTCGGGCCGCCCACCGAGGCCCTGGTCTCGGCGGTGCAGTCGCACGAAGGCAAGACGCCCATCCTGGGCTTCGTGATCCGCCAGGTGACGTCGCGGCTGTTCTCGAGCCAGGGCGCGCTGCCGCGGTCCGTCGAGCAGCTGCGTGAGCTCGTCGGGCGCGTCTCGCTCAAGGACATCGTGCGCGAGTCGGCGGACCTCATCGAGAAGATGTGCATCGAGGCGGCGCTCGACGTGAGCGGCAACAACCGGGCCTCGGCGGCGCAGCTGCTGGGGCTGTCGCGGCAGGGGCTGTATTCGAAGCTCCGCCGGTACGGCCTGTCGGAGCCCGAGTCGAGCTGACCACGCCTCAGCGCGCCGCGCGCAGGAGCGTCGCCACCGCCTGTGTGCCGAAGGACGGAAGGCCGTAGGCCCCGGTGGTGACGTGGTTGAGGTCGGCGCCTGCCGCGCAAGCCTCGCGCCGGATCAGCCGCTCGGCCTCGGCGGCGGCGAGGAAGACGCTCCCCTCGAGACGACGCGCGGTCACGGCCTGGCCCGGTGGCGATGGCCCCCGGACAACCTCGACCTTGCAGTCCCGCGGTTCGATGACGACGGAGCGCCCTGGCACCGGAGCACTGGCCCCATCATGAACGAACGCGCAGGACGACAGCACGACGAGCGACGCGACAAGGAGACGGGGCATGACGTTCTTCCGTGATCTGCGAGGTGGCCTGCGAGCGCCCTGATTCGATGTCGAGCGCTGACGCTCGCGCCGGCCACGGCTTCGCCTCACCCGCCGCCTCAGCCTCGCTGAGGCCCCCGTCACGGCGCCGGGGCTCCCCGCCAGGCCCGCCTCGTCGTCGGGCTTCGAGGCGTGCGCGACACGACGTGCGAGGCACCCTCGAGGTTCTGCTGACGCCCTCGACGCGAAGGTGCGGCCCGTCCCTCCCGCGCGCCAGCCCGCCTTCGCTTCGATGCTCGTGGCGCGCCTGGCGTGACGGAGGTGCGTCGGGGCGGGGCGACGAGCTCAGCTCGAGGCCTCGAGACGTGCCGGCCCCGACGCCGTAGGCGCAGTCCGACGTCTGGCGCTCGTCACCCCAACCTTGCGTCGAGGCCAGCGCCTTCGGGCCGAGCGGGCTCCTGATGACGAGCAGCAGTGCTCCGCGACGAAGGCCTCCGGTTCCCCCCGACCAGCGCGGCATGTGTCCCGGCGATGGCCTTCGAGGCGGCGCTCTTCACCAGGCCGGCGCGACGCGCATGTTCGCCGGCAGCGCGTTGGGGCGCGTCGGAAGCAGCAGCAGTTGCACGAAGGTGGCCGCGATGCCCACGGCGCACGCCCCGCGGCGCAGGGCGTTCACGAGGCCGCCCTCTTTCTTCGCGCGCATCGCCCGCTCAGCGAGGGCGTGCATGCGCGACAGACCGGCGCGGTAGCGCGGGGAGTCGGTGTCGAGCAGCACCGGGAACACCTGCTTGCTGATCTCGGTGGTGATGCGGAACACCTGGTAATCGTACTCGTCCGAGTCGAGCCCCATCGCCTGGTGCAACAACGGCCGGGTATGATCTCGCACGAACATCGTCGCGTAGACCGCCGTGAGGAAGAAGCGGATCCACCAGGTGTTGAGGCCGCGCAGCAGGTGCGGGTTCGCGCGCATGATGAGCGCGAACGACTCGCCGTGACGGAACTCGTCGTTGCACCACCGCTCGAACCACTTGAAGATCGGGTGGAAGCGCTTCTCGGGGTGCGTCTCGAGCTGACGGAAGATGGTGATGTAGCGCGCGTAGCCGATCTTCTCCGAGAGGTAGACCGCGTAGAAGATGAACTTGGGGCTGAAGTACTTGTAGGGCTTGGTCTTCTGCAGCCCCTTCAGGTCGACCGCGAGGCCGTAGTCCTTCAGTGACGCGTTGATGAAGTTCGCGTGCCTCGACTCGTCGCGCGTCAGGTACGTCATCAGCTGCTTGATGTCCGGGTTGTTCACCCGCTGGCGAATCTCGTTGTACAGCACGCAGCCGGAGTACTCGCTGGTGACCGAGGTGACGAGGAAGTCGAGGAACTCCTGCTTCAGCACCGGGTCGAGCTCCTTGATCTCGGCGGCGAAGTCCTCGGTGCGCTTGAAGTGGTCGTGGTTGTTGTCGCCCTCGTACTCCTTCATCATCGCGTCCCACTCGGCACGCACCGGCGAAACGTCGATGCGGTCCATCGCGTCGTAGTCCGTCGTGTAGAACTGCGGAGACAGCACCGTGGCGGCGTTGGCCCGCTCCGTGGCCGCGGCGGCCGAGTCGAGGGGAGCGACAAGCGTCTCGTGGGCTGAGGGTGTCATGAGCGCTTGACACTATCGACCGTCCATTGCCCCTGTCAATCGTTGAAACCCTTGAGAATTCAACATTCAAGGGGCGTGAGTCGCCCGAGAACGCCAAGGCCGCACGGCCAGGACCAGCGCACTCCCGTCGTGACGCCGGGTCGCCATGACGAGGGGCACGGGCCGCGCAGTCGCACGTTCGCCGACGCGCCGGGGTGGTGCTGTGACGGGGCCCATTCCACGTGCCGCCAAGAGGGGCCTGTCCGTGCTGCAGCCGCTCCGACGGCACTGCGCCACCCTGCGTCGCCCGCTGCCTGGCGGACATCACGGGGAGCCGCTGAGCCGCGCGGAGCGCGATGCGCCCCTCGTGACGCCGCCCGTCAGCACGTGGTGGCCAGCGCGAGGCCCAGCGAGCAGGCTGCACACGATGGGGCAGGGCACGCTGCGATGCGAGCGCCGGCACGGACGGCCGAGGACGAGCTGACGACACGAACGACGCCGCGCGCCCTGCTGGCCCTGCCTGGCCTCACCTTCGCGCCGGGCCAGGTCGCCCCCATGGTGGCGTTCGGCCTGGCGCTGGCCGGCGCGCCCCTCACGGCGACCGAGGGTCTCGACTTCGCTGGGTGGGGAGGGGGCTGCTCGCAGTGACGCTGGTGGCGGCCATCGGCGCTGGAGCCCTCACCAACCTGACGCGTTCGACCACCGGCGACTCCGCCGCCCGGCAGCCATGGCTGCGCTGGGTGTTGATCGGCGCTCACCACCACCTGGTCCCGGTGGCGTGGCTGATGGGCTGGCCCCTGTCGTCGGCGTTGGCGGTCTGGGCGTGGACGGTCGGGGCCACGGCCCCGGTGAACCTGCTCGCGGGCAGGCCGGCGCAGCGCTTGGCGGGCGGGGCCGCGTTCGGGGGGGCGCTGTTGGCGCCGCGGGTCTGGAGCATGCCGGCGGCGATGCCTGCGGTCGCGGGCCTCTTCACCTTCAACGTCGCCTTCGCGTTCGCGGCGAGCCACGACGCCCCTCCCCCGGCGGCGGCCACCTCCTGAAGCCGCTTCAGCGCGGCCCCGTGTGCGCCCGGCGGCGTCCTCACCTCGCCACCCCGTTGGACGCCTCGCTCGCCGTCTGCTCGCCCGTGGTGCCCTGCCCGGTTGGCCGCACACGCGACGTCGGGTCGCCACGCCGGCTGCGGGAGGGCTCGAGCGCCGAGAGGACGCGCCGCGCGGCGCCGCCGATGCGACGGGTCGAGCGCTTGAGGTGCTCGACCTGCACACCGGCGGCGACGAGGTACTCGGGCGCGCGGGTCGCGAGGCCCAGCCGCTTCGACACGACCCACGACACCGCCTCGGCCTCGGCCTCGCGCTGGCGCTCGTCGAGCTCCTGCCGCTCGTCGAGGTGCCCGAGCAGCGAGTGGGCCAGCTCGTGCACCAGCGTCACCGCCTGCTCGGCCTCGCTCACGTCGCGCCGCAGGCGGATTCGGCCTCCGGGAAGTGCCACGCCAATCGCCCCGCGCGGCACCGGCCCGGCCTCGACCGTCACCCCCAGGCGCGCCGTGGCCACCTCGAGCGCCGGGAGCCAGCGAGCCCTGCCGACGACGCTCCACGAGGGCCTCGTGAGCGGCGGGCCGACGGTGTCATCGGCGGCGAAGATGGGCACGCCGATGAACGAGCGGGCCGAGGTCGGCGCCAACACCCAGATGGGCTGCGCGTCGGACTTGAGGGGGCGCCCGCGCCGCTTCCAATCGGAGGCGCTCGCGACGTGCGTGGTGCCGGGCCGCTGCATGGCGATGAGGGTGACGTTCATCGGCGAGTAGCGCCACTGGTAGAGCGTCGCCGTGAGCCACGCGCGGTACTCGGCGCGCACCCGCAGCGCGTTGGTCTCGTCGATGAGCCGCACGAGCCACTGGCGCTCGAGCGACAGCCCTGCGGCCGTGGAGCGAATCATCGGCCCCCCATGGCGTCATCGGCCGCGATGACGAGGGCCCGCAGCTCGTGCTTCGCCCGACGGGCGGCGTACCAGATGGCGAGCGCGCGGTCGGTCGCCGAGTGCAGGTGCGCGTCGGGGGGCCACGCCGTCGCGCCCGGCACGCACGCCCAGCAGCCGTCCTGCTCCAGCAGCGCCAACAGCGCGCGCAGCTTCGACACCGACAGCCCGCGCTCCTCGAGCAGATCGGCGATGACCGAATCGGTGAGGCGTGGATCGTTCGCTCGCTGGTCGCGCATCGTCGCCTCCCTCAGACGAACACGAGCGTTACCCGGAGCGCGGACAGGTGAGGTCACACCGGCGCCGCGGCCGAGGCTCGACCGCATGAACGACGAGAGCGCCGGTCCCCCGATGGACCCGGCGCTCTCGAAGCCGCCCCAGACTGTTTCGGGCCGTCAGCGAATCGACAGCTCGTAGAGCTCCTTCACGAGCTTCGGGTCGACGAAGGGGTTGCGCTCGTTCCGCCCCGTGAAGGCCGGGTCGGTCTGCGGGCGCCAGAGGAAGTCGGGGTTCGGGCTCGACGGGTCCCACCCGCCGTTGACGAACTTGCCGTTCTTCTCCTCGAGCCAGTACCGGTAGCGCTCACTGCCGCCACCACCGCCGAGCGAGACGGTGCGCTCGACCCAGACGATCTTCCCGTCGCCAGCAGGGCCGCTGAAGCCCTTCTTGAGCAGCTCCTCGTTCGCCCACGAAGGCTTGAGGCCGTTCTTGTAGAGCGTGTCCTCGGCCTTGAAGAAGTTGTAGTTCCACACGTGGTCGCCCGAGTCCTTGTCCATCACGGCGGGGCGGCCC